>CALJSB010000036.1 GCA_937976305.1 uncultured Acidimicrobiales bacterium | reverse complement strand
AAGCTCGGGTGGACCGACGTGGCTCGCTTTGCCGAGCTCGGCATTCCGGCCACCAACTTCGGATCGGGCGACCCGACCGTCGCCCACACGGCGCTCGAACACATGCATCGAGACTCTGTTGTTCGCACCGGCAACGCCATTCGGTCGCTTGTTACCGGTGAATGACGAGGATTTAGTTCGGCCGGTCTAGCGCCGATGGGATAAGTAGATGTAAGGTATGTCACAGATTTAGTACGAACTTCGAACAATTTCGGCGCCGCCGAGCGGTCGCCCTCGAAACGAAGGAGACCCCCGTGCGCAAGAACATCGAACCTTCAAGCCTAGCTCGAGACGCTCGATTCAACCGCCAGACCACCGAAGATCGCTTCAAAGAGATGCGAGACACGATGGAAGTCGGGAAGGTGGATCCCAAGGCTGAAGACGTGGCCGACCGTGCCCGTCGCCGCATGCACGGCATCTTCGTTGGTGAGATCCAGGCGCTCGAAGGCGCCGGTCGCACCGCATTCGACTTCGGCACAGACGAAGTGCCCTATGAGCTGAAGCTCGACATGGCCCGCCAGTGCTGGGACGAGGCTCGTCACTGCGAGATCTCCATCAAGCTTGCTGAGCACATGGGTGGCGAGCTCGGCGAATACGTCGAGTCGACCACGCTGTTCGAAGCGGCCTGCCACGACGACCCTGTCTTCCGTCTCGCTGGCGTGAACCGGGCCCTCGAAGGTCTTGCCATCGACGTCTTCACTCAGATGCGTGACTTCGGCCAGGAGATGGGCGATCCCGTTCTGGAGTACTGCGAGGACTACATGCTCGCCGACGAAGTCACCCACGTGCGCATGGGTTCGAAGTGGCTCCGTGCGGTCACCGAAGACGACCCCGAGCGCCGCAAGGCGGCCATCGAGTTCCAGCGTGTGGTCGATGGTCTCTTCAACTTCCAGGGTCAGCGAGGCGAAGAGCGCGATGCGCCGATCCGCCTGGCTCGCAAGTTCCGCAAGATGGCCGGGTTCACCGACGGTGAGGTCGACGAGATTGCCGAGACGTCGCTGAAGCAGCGGGCTGAGGTCGAGGCTGAGCGCATGGCTCGCTCGATCATGTCCGAAGGCTGAGTCAACGGCGGCGCGTTGAGTCAATAGCTGCGCAGCAGGCGTCGCCAACAAGAACGAAAACGAGTGAGGCCCCACCGCAGCGGTGGGGCCTCACTCGTTTTGTCTTGCTCGATGGTGGAGCAGATCTACATGCGGCGCATCACGGTGACCACACGGCCGTAGATCTCGACTTCGTCAGGCGAGAAGTGCATGGGCTCGAGTCGCTCGTTGTGGGGCTCGAGGATCACTTGCTTGGCCTTGGTGTCTTTGCGGTAGGTCTTGACCGTTGCCTCTTCGCCCGGGATGCCGGCAACGACAATGTCGCCGTTGGAGGCAGTGGACTGCATGCGGGCCACGACGAAGTCGCCGTCGAGAATGCCGGCGTCGATCATTGAATCGCCGCGAACGGTGAGCATGAAGAGATCGCCATCGCCGGTGAGGTCGGCGGGTACGGGGAGCGTCTCTTCGATGTGTTCTTCGGCCAGCACGTCGGTCCCGGCGGCGACGTTGCCGACGAGCGGTACGTGGCGGACCGGACGGCGCTCGATGTTGTTTGCGCCGGAGTTCGGGTCCCAGCGGACTTCGATGGCTCGGGGTTTGGTCGGATCACGATGCAAATACCCCTCGCGCTGCAAGGTGGCGAGGTGGCTGTGCACGGTGGACGGAGAGGTGAGGCCCACTGCCTCACCGATCTCTCGGACCGAGGGAGGAAACCCTCGGCTACGCATTTGTTCCATGATGAACTCGAGGATCGAACGCTGTCGATCGGTGAGCTGATGATCTCCCATGGGAGCCTCCAGTCGAACAGGTGTTTGCATGAGTATGCCATGACTGGGCGTACAAGTGTTCGATAGCAAAAATTTCACCTCGAACACTCCTCGAATACTCCTCGCAACCCCGCAGGCGACTCCCGCAAACCCGAACTGGAGTGCCCCACCGGCGTTTCAGTCGGTGCAGGCCTCCAGAACGGGAATCGTGGTCCGTCGGAACATTTGTTCGATTTGGGGGTTGCAATCGAACGACTGTTCGTGTTGACTGATTTTCAGAGCAGCGAACGTTTGTTCGTTGCAACTACTTCTCTTGAAAGCATGTCTGAAGTCCTCGGGCGGAACACGCTGAGGGGGCTCACCACCCCCACAGCGTGCCGTGGAGCAGAAGATCGTTGAGTCGAACCCCCACCGTTTCGTGCAGTGGGGTACCGGGCAGAACCGTCCTGATGGACGAGCGGGCATCGGCTCAGGGTGGGTGTCGGAACCCGGCGGATCCGGCACCCACCCCGTTGGCGAGATGTCGAGAGACAGCACCCCACCCGATCAATCGAATCGAACACCCCAACCACAGGCAGCACGAAGCCTCGCAGGCTCACTGTCACACCCGGTCAGGAGAATGGCACCATGGTCGCACTCGTCAGCCCACAACCCGTCTTTCGTCCCTCGCAGCGAGATGCTCGCCGTCGGCCTGCCGGGTCTCGCCACCTCCGTGCCGTGCCCGCCTTGGGCGACGTCGCACTGCCTGATCTCCACCTGCCTGATCTCCACCTGCCTGAGCTGCACTTCCCTGAGCTGGCGCTGCCCGAGTTCGAACTCGGTCGGAAGTTGGCCCTCGCGGTTCCCGCCCTTCGGCCAGCGCTCCTGAGGCTCGACAATCTCGTTGATCTGATTCGTTGGGGCGGCACGGCTGGCCTTCGTTTCGCCCTGGTGGCCGTTGCACTGCTGGTTGCGGTGGTGTCGGTGCGGCTTTCTCAGGGGCTGCCGCCCGCGGATGTGTCGAACCAGGGAGCATCAAGCTCCGCTTCGGTCTCCACCGTTGCAACTGGTTCTTCTGGCGACGTGGTGCTCAGCTTCTCCTCCACTGGCTGACGCCACTGTTCTCGCTCAAACTGTTCTCACTCAGGCTGCTCCCGCTCAGACGGTGCACGCCCCAAAAACTCTCTGTGTCGGTTGGATCGCGACGAACCTCGGAGCGTTGCCGGGCGGTACGGTGGGACCATGCGATGCGCAGCATGTGGAGGGGTTGAATCGAAGGTCGTCGACTCGCGCTCCGTCGATGATGCAGCCACCATTCGCCGGCGCCGGCAATGCATGTCGTGCGAACATCGCTTCACCACCTTCGAACGGCTTGAAGAGCTGCCACTCACGGTCGTGAAACGCTCGGGGGAGCGATCACCGTTCGACCGCAACAACATCGTTGCTGGGCTCAAAGCCTCAGCAATTGGCCGCCCGTTTGAAGAAGGCGTCTTTGAACGCATTGCCTGCGACGTCGAGGATGAAGCCCGGCTGATTGGTTCCGAGGTGTCCTCTGAGTGGATCGGCATTGCCGTCCTCGAACATTTGCGCAATACCGACATCGTTGCTGCACTTCGATTCGCCAGTGTCTACAAGGGTTTCACTGAGGCAGACGACTTCGAACGGGAGCTGCGCCTCATCAAACGAGACGACTGACCTCACCTGACCCCTCTGGATTGATGGTGCACCCGGCTCGTCTGCTGTTGGGCCGACTCGCTCGCTCAACGTGGCCGGCGCGATGCCGATTGATGGTGAATGGGCGAACGTCTTGTTCCCGCGCAGCCACTCGCTGAGGTAGCCGCCCGACGCTTGGTCGACCTCAAGCGTCGTTGTTCGGCCGCGTTCGTGGTTCTCTCCCTCATTTGCGCACTGGCTGTCGGTGCGCCACAAGCCGCCCTGTCACAAGCAGACTCTGACGAGTCTGATGTTTCTCCCGACGAGCAAGAAGTCGATGAAGAAACGCCATCGATCGAACTCGTTCCGCCCCGAACACCGGAGGACCTCGATCTCGGCCCCGGTGGCTCGGTGCCCGAGGCGCTGCCAGCGGTTGATCTCTCCAGCCCCCGGCTGATCGATCTCATCCCGAGTCCCGAACTCGTGCATCCAGCCCTGCCGACAGGAATCGTCGTCGACCCGACCTCGCTTGGCCCGATCGCCGTCGAGATCAACCAGGCGAGAGCCGATCGCTTCGACGCGGAGGTTCGCAAGCAAGAGGCAACGACGCAGCTCGACTTGGCATCCGTCCGGCTGGCAATGGTCGATGGCGCTCTCGACGATGCCGTTGCAGGGTCGCAGTCGACATCGGTGGATCGCGTCGAGGCCACGAACGATCTCAGCGACTACGCCGTGGCGGCGTTCTTGAACTCGGGTGAGATCGGGGCCCTTGCCCTCTCAAACGATCTCGACTCGATGAGCTTGATCACGATTTCGTCGCAGACCGAAGAGCACCTGAGCATGGAGATGCTCGCAGCGGTCGAAGATGCAGCGACCGCTGATGCGGTCATGGCGCAATTGCGCACGGACCGATTGGTGCACGAGGCCGAGATCAACGCAGCAACCGTTGCGTACGAAACGGCGGTCGTCGACCTCGCCGATGCCGAGGAGAGAATCACCAGGCTCGGCCCCCAGCTCGAGACGAGCATTCTGGAGCTCAACGTTTCCGGAACCGACATGCCGCTCGTTGTTCTCGATGCGTACTACCAAGCCGCCGAGAACATCCGAATCAGCCGACCATCGTGTCGGGTCAGTTGGCATCAACTCGCCGGGATCGGCCGGGTCGAGAGTGTTCATGGCACCTTCGGCGGCAACGTCGTCGGTCGTGATGGGCGGACGAGCGGGGAAATTCTCGGCCCCGTCCTCGACGGTGACCCGTGGTTGGCCATCCCGGACACCGACGGCGGCCTCTACGACCTCGATCTCGAGTGGGATCGTGCGGTGGGGCCCATGCAGTTCATCCCCACGAGCTGGGAGCTCTACGGCCAAGACGGGAACGGCGATGGCATCGTCGACCCCCACAATCTGTATGACGCAGCCATGGCAGCGGCCAACCACCTCTGTGGATCAGCGGGCAACTTGGACCAGCGATCGAACTATCAGCGGGCACTCCTCGGCTACAACCGGTCGTCGTCGTATGGCTTGCTGGTGATGAGCTACGCCGACAGCTACTTCGATGCCCTCGAGCTGGGCCCAAATCTGTAGGCGGTCGAGCGACACGTCGAGCGCTACTCGTCGCTGCCTACTGGTCGCTGGTCTGCCTGGTCCAGCGACCGAACAGTTGGTCGTCTTCAAGCCACAGTCGGCGGAGCTCGAAGTTGTCAAGGTGCGGTGCCCCAGGTCCGTGGGCGGGCCGAGGCGAGTCGCCTGATGCCAGCACGGGGGAGAGGGTCATGTTCCATTCGTCGATGAGATCATCGGCAATGAGCTGCCCGTTCAGCGACGGCCCACCCTCGGCGAGCACGATGGTGTGGCCAAGCTGTCCGAGCGCACGCACTGCGGCTCGAAGGTCGACACGGTCGTCACCCGCCTCGATGATGTCGACCGAGGCGGCGAGTTTCGCCTTGCGGTCGGCGGGTGCCGAGGTCGTGGTGAGGACGATGGGGCGGTAGCCCGGCTCGTGCAGCAGGGGCAGCGTGGGATCGATCTGGAGGCTTGCGGTGACAATGGCGATAGTGGCGCGGCCGGGCTGGCCATGATCGAGACGTCGTTGCTGCGATTCGGGAGTCCGGTTCGCTGGCCGGTACTCCTCGGCGTTGGCCGTTGCTGCCCCGACGAGAATCGCCGAAGGCACTTCACGCAGAGCGCCGAACATCTCTTTGTCAGCCGGTCCGCCGAGTTGGCCGGACAGTCCGTCGATTGCGGTGGCGCCGTCGAGGCTGCTCACCATGTTGGTCATCACCCAGGGCCGCTCCGGTGTCCCGGGGCGGGGCTCATCGTGGATGGCGACGCGAGGGTCAACGGTGCGGTGCCCGTTGCCGGGCATGAGGTCGATCACGGTGTGAGTATCGCGGGCTCAGACGCGGCGCACATGTTGGGCAGCGCGTGACGGGCCGCGGCGAGGTTGGTCAGCCCTTGGCGGTTTCGTTCCAGGGGCCGCTGTCCATCCGCGGCTCTTTGGGCAGGCCGAGCACGCGCTCGCCGATAATGTTCTTCTGCACCTGGCTGGTGCCGGCGTAGATTGTGCCCGAACGAGCCATGAAGGCGCTGTGCTGGAGCGTTGAGGGCGTGTTGGGTACGCCGATGTCTGGTGCTCCGAGGCCGGCGGCAGTGGTGTCGCCGAAACCAACCATGGCATCGGGACCGATCACGTTCATGAGCTCGTTGGTGACCTCAGAGTGGTAGGAGCTCCAAGCGAGCTTGAACAGTGAGCTCTCTGGACCTGGCGGCTGGTCGTTGAGAAAGCGGGTGAGGGTTCGCATGCCGGCGTAACGCAACAGCTCACAGCTGGTGTGGGCCTTTGCCAGTGTTTGGCGGACCAGTGGATCGTCGGTCAGCTCGCGCTTGACGCACAGTTCGGTGAGGCGGTCGAGTTCGGCCCGGAATCGAATGGGAGTAACGGTTGCGCCGACACCCCGCTCGAAGGCGAGGAGTTTGTTGGCGACGGCCCAGCCATTGTTGATCTCACCGACCACGTGATCTTTCGGGCAGCGGGCGTCGGAGAAGAAGACCTCGTTGAAGTGATTGTCGCCTGCGATGTTTCTGATGGGCCGAAGCTCGACGCCGGGTTGGTCCATCGGGACAAGCAAGAACGTGATGCCCTGATGCTTCGGAGATTCAGGAGCGGTTCGAGCGAGCACGAAAATCCAGTTGGCGTGTTGACCACCAGAGGTCCAGATCTTTTGTCCGTTGATGATCCACTCGTCGCCGTCGAGATCAGCTCGGGTTCCCAGCCCAGCAAGGTCCGAGCCAGCCCCGGGCTCGGAGTAGCCCTGACACCACACATGCTCGCCCGACAAGATCTTCGGGATGAAGTTGGCCTTCTGCTCGTCGGTACCCATCGCAAGGATGGTGTTGCCGAGCATGCCGATGCTGAATCCATCGTTGCTGCCGCCCGTCGGGGCGCCTCGGCGGGCGAACTCTTCGTGCAGGATCACTGTCTCGAGGGCAGACAAGCCAGCACCGCCGACCTCTTCTGGCCAGTTGAGAGCAAGCAGTTGGTTCTCAGAGAGGGTCGCCCTCCAGGCGGTCTGAAACTCGACTCGGTCATCGGGTTCCATCGCTCCGATGCCGTCGAAGTCGGCGGGGAGGTTGTCGTTGAGGAAGTTGCGGATTCGGGTCCGGAACTCGTTGGCTTCAGCTGGTCGCAGATCCATAAGGGGAAGTTAGTGGAGGGCTTGCGCGATGAACCACTTGTGAGACATCTCGAGGCGTGACCGAGTGGCATCGACGGTCATCCCAGGGTTGTGCACAGCATTGCCCGCTTGTGCACAACATCTCTTACAAATCCACAGCCCATCCTCTTTCAATCCACAATCACATGTCTCTAGGTTGCTCAGTAGCAGGTCAGTCCGGTCGGAGTCCGAGGGCATGCGCGGGGCCTTGTGCCTCTCATAGGAATGTCAGCTGAGCGGTGGGGCGACCCCCGGCGATGCCTGTCCCCTCAACCCCTTGATTCCGATCGGCTGGCCCACCCCGTTCCGGGTTGTCCAGCCGAGGTGAGCGGCAGTCGATCAAGCGAGAACGGTGTGGGGCGGCGTCCTTCGCAGGTCGTAGTCGTACGCGACATGGTCTTGTCATTCGTTTTGAAGGCCATTTTTGGCACTAATTGAGGAGATCTCGAAGAAACGTTGACATCATCGTAATTACGATGGTGTAATACGACCTCCACATCTTGTGCTTCGAACTCCAGATGGAGTTCGGGAACACAACATCTTGTGGTCACTCCCTTGCTGACAACCACGGGCTCCCGAAACTTGGGGAACACCGTGGTTTGCAGTGAGAACTGGCTATGGGCGGCTGTGTTTTGTTGAGTTTGCAGAGGATTACGGCTCGGTTCTGGATGAAATTCCAGTCTCGAAGCGTTCTCTCTTGTGAGGAAGACACGTCAAGTCATGTGGGGGGCACGGCACAGGGAGGGAGTTGGCACAAGGCCATCTCGGCTCTGCGTCGAACTGCTACACGCACGTTGGTCGGCCTTTCCGGCAGCCAACGACGCATCGGCTCAGCGATACAGCCGGTGTATCCCGAGCAAGTCATCACTACCCGCAACAACTCCTGATCGACACACAACGCGAGCCACCGTGGCCGCAACCGATCAGCCCTCAACAGGAGAACTCAATGGCCTTGGCCCCCGAGACGATCGACCTCACTTCCGGAACGCCCGGAATCGGTCTTCGTCGCACCTTCACCACGACCGACGTCCACCCGTACGACACCGTCACGTGGGAGAAGCGAGACGCTCGCATCTCAAACTGGAAGACCGGCGAAGTCGCCTTCGAACAGCTCGACGTCGAAGTGCCGAGCACCTGGTCGGTCAACGCCACCAACATCCTCGCTCAGAAGTACTTCCGGGGAACGCTCAACACCGAGGAGCGCGAGACCTCGCTCAAGCAAGTGGTCGATCGTGTGGTCGACACCATCACGACGTGGGGCATCGAAGGTGGCTACTTCGTCTCCGACGACGAGGCCGCAATCTTCTCTGACGAGCTCAAGTACCTCATCATTCACCAGAAGGGTGCGTTCAACTCACCGGTGTGGTTCAACATCGGCGTCAAGGGTGTTCCGCAGCAGGCATCGGCCTGTTTCATCTTGTCGGTCGAAGACAAGATGGACGCGATCCTCAACTGGTACGTCGAAGAGGGAACCATCTTCAAGGGTGGCTCGGGTGCCGGGATCAACTTGTCGCGCATCCGCTCATCGGCCGAGCTCCTCAAGGGCGGCGGCACAGCCTCCGGCCCAGTCAGCTTCATGCGCGGCGCCGATGCCTCTGCCGGCACCATCAAGTCGGGCGGCAAGACCCGCCGGGCCGCCAAGATGGTGATGCTCGACATCGACCACCCAGATGTCGAAGAGTTCATCTGGTGTAAGTCGATCGAGGAGCGCAAGGCTCGCGTGCTCCGTGAGAACGGCTTCGACATGGACCTCGATGGCGTCGATAGCCACTCGATCCAATACCAGAACGCCAACAACTCCGTTCGCGTCACCGACGAGTTCATGCAGGCCGTCGAGAACGACGACGACTGGGATCTCATCGCTCGCACGAATGGCGAGGTTGTCCGCACGGTGAAGGCTCGAGACCTCATGCGTCAGTTCGCCCAGTCGACCTGGGAGTGCGCTGACCCGGGGATGCAGTACGACTCCACGATCAACCGCTGGCACACCTCGGCCAACACCGGCAAGATCAACGGCTCAAACCCGTGCTCTGAATACATGCACCTCGACAACTCGGCGTGCAACCTGGCGAGCCTCAACCTGCTCACCTTCCTCAACGACGACGACACCTTCGACGTCAACGGCTTCACCTCTGCTGTCGAGGCGTTCTTCACCGCTCAAGAGATCCTGGTCGGCCGGGCCGATTACCCAACCGAGCCGATCGGTGAGACGTCACGCAACTTCCGTCAGCTCGGTCTTGGCTACGCCAACATCGGCGCGCTGCTGATGAACCTCGGTCTGCCCTACGACTCTGATGAAGGTCGGGCCTACGCCGCTGCGATCACCTCGCTGATGACGGGCCACGCCTACTACACCTCGGCCAAGACCTCGGCTCGTATGGGCCCACACGCTGGTTATGCCGAGAACGAAGAGCACATGCTGCGCGTTCTCCAGCAGCACCAAACCGCTGTGGCCGAGATCGACGAGGAGCTTGCTCCGACCGATCTGCTCACCGCCGCCCAAGAGTCGTGGGACCGCACTGTTGATCTCGCACCGGTTGTCGGCGTGCGCAACGCCCAAGCCACGGTGTTGGCCCCGACAGGAACCATCGGCTTGCTGATGGACTGCGACACCACCGGCATCGAGCCCGATCTTGGTCTGTGCAAGATGAAGAAGCTCGTTGGCGGCGGCACGATGATGATCGTGAACCAGTCGGTGCCTCGTGCGCTTCGCCGTCTCGGTTACGACGACGCAACCGTCGAGGCGATCACCGCCTACATCGACGAGAACAAAACCATCCTCGGAGCCCCGGGCCTGCACCCCGATCACGTGTCGGTGTTCGCATGCTCGATGGGCGACAACCCGATCCACTACCTGGGTCACGTGAAGATGATGGCTGCGGTGCAGCCGTTCATCTCGGGTGCCATCTCCAAGACCGTCAACATGCCAGAAGACGTTTCGGTCGAAGATGTTGAGCAGCTCCACATCGATGCCTGGAAGATGGGCGTGAAGGCGATCGCGATCTACCGCGACAACTGCAAGGTGGCCCAGCCGCTCAGCATGGCCAAGAAGGAATCAGACGACACCGATTCTGAAGAGGTCAGCGACGCAGCGGCGGCGGCAATTGCTCCGATCACCGAGATCGTCGAGAAGGTCGTCTACAAGCCAGTTCGTGAGCGCCTGCCTCGCGACCGCCGCAGCCGTACCTTCGACTTCCGCGTGGCCGACTGCAAGGGCTTTGTCACCGTCGGCGAATACGACGACGGCCGCCCTGGCGAGATCTTCCTCCGGGTGTCAAAGCAGGGCTCGACCCTCGCCGGCATCATGGACACGCTCGCCATCAGCCTGAGCCACGGCCTGCAATACGGCGTGCCGTTGCGCAACTACGTCGAGACCTACACCGGCATGCGTTTCGAGCCGGCCGGTATGACCGACGATCCCGACATTCGTATCTCCACCTCGATCATGGACTACCTGTTCCGCAAGCTGGCAGTGCTCTACATGGAGCCATCGGAGCGGGCTGAGCTTGGCATCTTCACCACCTCAGAGCGCACGCAACAAACGCTTCCCGGTGTCGATGAAGCCGTGACCGTCCAAGGTGACGAGATGGCGTCCGATCCGAAGTCGGTCGATTCCGCTGCGGACATCCTGGCCAAGTCCGAAGCAGCGGCCTCCGGCGAGGTGTCGGGCCAGGCCACGATGTCTGACCCAGACGCCCCGCTCTGCATGCAGTGCGGCGTGACCATGCACCGTTCCGGTAGCTGCCACGCTTGCCCGAGCTGCGGAAACACCAGCGGCTGCAGCTGA
>CALJSB010000035.1 GCA_937976305.1 uncultured Acidimicrobiales bacterium | reverse complement strand
GCGTTCAGCCGCAACTTCGTGCCCCACGTCGAGGCTGGGTTCCGCTGCCACGCCATCGACATGCTGGGCCACGGCTACACCGGCAAGCCCGACTACCACTACGAGATTGCCCGCTACGTCGAACACCTCGTCAACTACATGGATGCGCAGGGCATCGAGTCAGCCCACCTTGTTGGCGAGTCGCTCGGCGGTTGGGTGGCAGGTTTTCTGGCCAGCGAGCAGCCCGAGCGAGTGAAGAGCTTGCAGATGGTGGCCGCCGGTGGCACCAAGGCGAATCCCGAGATCATGGAGCGGATCAAAGGGTCGACCACCAAGGCCGCGATGGAGGACGACATCAGCCTCACCCGCGATCGGCTCCATCTGCTGATGCACAACCCGGCCAAGGACGTGTCGGAGGAGCTGGTCGAGATTCGCTATGCGATCTACCACCACCCCGACTTCCAGGGAAACCTCGACAACCTGCTCTGCCTGCAGAACATGGAGATCCGACAGCGCAACCTGATGACCAACGAGCGGCTCAACTCGATCACGGTGCCAACGCTTGTGGTGTGGGGCGCCGAGAACCCCTTTGGTGATGTGCCTGAGGCGAAGAACATGCACGAAGCGATCGCCGGTTCACAGCTCGAGATGTTTGGCGAGTGCGGGCATTGGCCCCAGCACGAACAGCACGAGCAGTACAACCCCATCAGCGTCGCCTTTCTCCAAGCCAACGACTAGCTCGAGTTCCCGCGCCGACTGCCCACACGCTCGAACTGGAGGCCTCACTCCGCCTTTTCAGCCCCACACACGCGAACTGGAGGCCCCTACCGGCGTTTCAGACGGTGGGAGCCTCCAGTTCGGTTTTGCGTTTGCTTTTTGGCGTGGCTGACCGAGTGGTCAGGCCCGCCAGGTAGGTCAGACCGCGTGGATCAGACCTGGCGGCCGAGGAAGGCGGCGAGCTGATCGGCGTTGCACGATCCGTCGGCGCACTGCTGCTGAGCGCCGAACGGAGCTTGGCCGTCGGCGCCACGGAAGGCGTCAGGGATCGACTGCTGTGCCTGCTGGAGGATTCCGGCGGCCAGCTGTGGGTTGAGGTCGGTGCTCTGGCCGGTGGCCTTGGCGATGTCCCAGCCGTGCTGGAAGGTGTCGGTCATGGCGAGGCCCATCACGGCTGCGCCTGGCATTTCACCGAACGGCATCTGCACCATCTTCTCGAGGGCGCCTTCGGCTGAGAAGGCTTCGAGCGTCTGGCTGCAGGCGTTGTCGTAGGCGGCGAGGAAATCGCCAGCGGCCCAGTCGACCTCTTCGGATGACGGCTGCTCGCCTTTGAGTCCGGCGGCGAAGAACGACTGCGCTCCGACGACGTGGTTGATCAGGTCTGCGACGTTCCATGACTCGCATGGCGTTGCTGCCTGCATTTGGTCGGCCTGGACCTGGGCGAGGACGCCTCGGGTTGCTTCGATGGCCTGTTGAAGGGGTTGTGTGCTCATTGCTAGTCGCCTCTCGTCAGCGGGGGGGTGAGCACTCAGCCTACGTGCTTCCTTCGCTTTTCTGAGGGCGCGTTCCCGAGAGTCGGGGCAGACTCATCTGGTGGCCGACGACAAGTATTCGCTCGACGAAGAAGTGCTCGCGGGTGGATGGCAAACCGACGTTCGCCGATCGGGCGACCTCGTCTTGCGAAGCGCGGGCCCGCAGAGCCCCACAGTCATCCGATTGCTCGATCATCTCGAGGCCGTCGGGTTCGACGCAGCGCCGAAGCCGGTTGACGGGGGCATCGCGGCCGACGGTCGAGAACAACTCACGTTTGTCGAAGGAGAGAGCCCGCAGCCCAACGCGTGGTCTTACGAGGCGGCGTTCACCGTCGGGGCCATGCTCCGTGAGCTTCACGACGCAACGGCAACGTTCGAACCCGGGCCTGACGCCGTGTGGCGTCCGTGGTTCGCTCGATTGCTTCCCGGCACCCACCCTGTGATTGGCCACGGCGATCTTGGCCCGTGGAACATCTTGGCGATCGACGGTGCTCCTACTGCCTTCATTGATTGGGACAATGCCGGGCCAGTCGACGGCCATTGGGAGTTGGCGCAGTTGGCCTGGCTCAATGCCCAGCTTCACGACGACGACGTGGCTGATCTCAACGCCCTTCCCTCCATTGCCGAACGAGCCAATCAACTGCGGCTCATTCTCGACGGGTATCAGCTCGAAGCATCCGAACGGCCGCCGATCGTCGACATGATGATCGAGTTCGCCATTCGCAGTGCTCGTGACGAAGCCGTCGGTGCGAACGTCGGCCCAGAGACGGTGAGTCCGGACGATGCCGGCTTCCCTCTGCTGTGGGCGGTCACATGGCGAACTCGGGCGGCGGCGTGGATGCTCGACCATCGCTCCGACCTGATTGCCGCACTCAATCGTTGAGCGGGTGAGGAGGTAGGTCGAGGGAGCGAGATCAGCTACGACGCCCGACCCGACTCGTGGAAGACTCGCCAGATGTCGTCGGATGCTGAGCGTGCCGAGTGGGATGAGACCTACGCCGAACACGACACCCAACTCTGGAGCGGCAAGCCGAATGGATCGGTCGTTGTCGAAGTCTCGAAGCTGACGCCGGGACGCGCCCCCGATGTCGGGTGCGGCGAGGGAGCAGACGCACTGTGGCTTGCGAAGCAGGGCTGGGAGGTCACGGGCGTCGACATCTCGTCGGTTGCGATCGACCGAGCGGTCGCCCAGGCCGAACGAGTCGAGGCTGCGGTCTCGTTCCGCGCCGCCGACATGCTGGCCGACCCGCCACCGGCACGTTCGTTTGAGTTGGTCACCATCAGCTACCCCGCCTTCAAGCGCGACCCGGGCTTGAACGCCTGCCCACGCATCGTCGATGCGGTAGCTCCCGGCGGGCACCTCCTCGTGGTTGGGCATGTGCTCGACGATGCGTCTCGAGCGCGAGCGCACGAGCACGGATTCGACCCGGATGACTACGTGTCGATCGACAACCTCCGATCAATGGTCGAGGCTGACTTCACGATCGAGGTCGACGAAGAACGAGACCGACCTGACCCGCCGCCCGACAACCATCACATGGCCGACCGGGTCCTTCTCGCCGTCAGGAGCTCGGTATGACCGACGACGTCAACACCAAGCAACACGGCAGGCCGCTGCCGCTCGATGGCGTCACCGTGCTCGATCTCGGCCAGATCTATCAGGGGCCATACGCCGGGTTCCTCATGGCTATGTCTGGGGCCCGGGTGATCAAGGTCGAGCCTCGTATCGGCGAGGGCCTTCGAGTCCGAGGCCCGTCGGTGGCCATGGCCATGATCAATAGCAACAAGGAGTCGATCTGTCTCGACCTCAAGCACCCGGATGGCCTCGCCACGTTCAAGACGCTGGCGACCAAGGCAGACGTCGTGCTGATGAACTTCGCGCCCGGTGTTCCGGAGCGTCTCGGGGTCGACTTCGAGACGCTCTCTGAGCTCAACCCCCAGCTCATCGTGGCCCACGCTGCCGGGTTCGGCGTGCGCGAGCTCGACGGCAGCGTCAACACATCGACAATCCCGGCGATGGATATCACCGTGCAGGCTCACATGGGTTCGATGATGATCACCGGCAACGAAGGCGATCCGCCGATGAAGGCCGGCCCGACCTTCATCGACTTCCTCGGCGGCACCCATCTCTACGGTGCGATCACCACCGCCCTGTTCGAGCGGGAGCGAACCGGTGTTGGCCGGTCGGTCGAAATTTCGATGGCCGATGCCGCCTACTTCACCCTCGCCACCTCGCTCAACCAATGGCATGCGACCGGGTCGACCCTGCGCACCGGCAACCGCCACGCCGGCATGTCGCTCGCCCCCTACAACGTGTATCGCTGCGCCGACGGCTACGTCGCGGTGATCACGGCCGCCAACAGGCACTGGCGATCGATGGTCGAGGTGATGGGGCGACAGGACTTGGCCGGCGACGCTCGGTTCGACGATGCGAGTGAACGCGGCCGACGGATCGAAGAGGTCGACGCAATCGTCGAGGCGTGGTCATCTGGATTGCCCCGCGATGAGGTGGCCCGCAAACTGCAAGAGGCCCACGTTCCCGCCGCTGCGGTCCGCGTTGTTGACGAGGTGGCTCGTGATGAACGCCAGCACGAGCGTCGGGCCTTGCAGTGGGTTGACCATCCCGAACTTGGCGAGGTTCCTCTTCCGCACTCGCCGATTCGTTGGCACGGCAGCGATCTGGTCGAGCTCGACCCAAGTCCGCTGCTCGGCGCCCACAACGACATCGTGCTGCGAGAAGTGGGTGGGCTCGACGTAGCTGAGATTGTCAGACTCGAAGAAGCGGGTGTCATTACTCCCAAGCCCTTCGAGCCGCGTCAGCGGCCGGGCACCTAGTGGGCGGGCGCAACGGCGGTGAGGTGATCGGGAGGATCGTTGCGTGAGGGTTGTCGAACCGCTCCTCGGCACGCGAGCGGAGGTTTCGGTTGAGGCGAGCCTGCCCGCTGTCGCTGAGGCAGCCGAGTTGGCGGTGCTCGAGGAGGTTGCCCGGCTCGAAGCCGTGTTCTCGGTGTTCGACGAATCGAGCGAGCTGAGCGCATTGCGGCGCACAGGTGCCACGACATGCGCTGAGTTGCTGACGGTCATCGAGCTCGCCGACACCTGGCGGGCCACAACGGGCGGCGCCTTCGACACCGACCTCGGCCATCTGACCGCTCTTTGGAATCTGGCTGAGTCCCGCAACAGAGCGCCAACCGAAGCCGAATTGGCTGCAGCGCGTCACGAGCGAGATCAGCAGCGGGCCAGCCGGGCCAACCTCGATCTCAACGCGATTGCCAAAGGC
>CALJSB010000034.1 GCA_937976305.1 uncultured Acidimicrobiales bacterium | reverse complement strand
GCGCTGGCTGCCTCCGACATGGCCGTCGCCTTCTACAACCCACGATCACAACGTCGCACCTCGCAACTCGAACGAGCCCGCGACATCCTGCTCACCGGCCGTCCGGCTGAGACGCCCGTCGGTGTTGTCGTGAACGCCACTCGGCCGGGAGAGATCGTGATGACAACCACCCTGGGCGAACTCGACCCAACAACGGTCGACATGTTCTCGATCGTGGTCGTTGGCTCATCGACGACGCAGATGCTCAACGGGAAGATGGTGACGCCTCGTGGCTACGACTCATGAGCTCCCGATCCCCTGGTCGACGGTGCGGATCGACTCTCGCTGCACCGCGTGCGGCAACTGCATCGTGACCTGCCCCACCCAGGCGTTGCGCCGTGCTCCGAAGATGCCCGTCGTCATCGACGATCGTTGCATCGCCTGTGGCGAGTGCATCGAGATCTGCCCCGTCGACGCGATTCGAGAAGCCCGATGACCGAGATCCATCCCATCGAGGCCGAGAGCTATCGCATTCTGGCCGAACGAATCGATCTGTCGGATCGCGAGCCGCTTGCTCGGGCCGTGATCGAGCGGATGATCCACGCCACCGCCGACCTGTCGTTTGCCGAGTCGGCTCGCATCGGCGACCGGGCAGCGCATGCGATGTTCGAAGCGTTGTCGGCCGATGCTCCCGTGATCGTCGATGCCGCGATGGTGGCAGCCGGCATCACTCGCTACCCGACAAAGTGCTACTTGCCCGAGGTGCCGACTGCTCCCGAAGGCTCGACCCGTTCTGCCGCTGCGTTCCGGCTCGCTGCCACCGAGCACCCGACCGGCGCCATCTTTGTGTGCGGCAATGCACCAACGGCCTTGTTCGAACTCATCGAGATGCACGCGGCCGGTCTCGTCGAACCGGCCGCCGTTGTCGGGCTGCCGGTTGGCTTTGTCGGGGCCAAAGAGTCGAAGGCAGCCCTCTGGGAAAGCGATCTCGCCTCGGTGTCGATCACAAATGAGGGAGAGCGCGGGGGCAGCCCTCCGGCCGCGGGTGCTGTGAATGCCATCGTTCGACGGGTGCAGTCCGACGAGCCGGGCCGCCAATGAGGGACACAGCGATGAGGAATACAGAGCGATGAGCGACACAGATCTCGGGCTGCCGGCAGTGATCGACGTGCGCGATCGACGTTGTGTCGTGGTTGGCGCCGGTGCCGGCGGCCGCAGGAAGGCCAGCGCACTCGCGGCCGCTGGAGCGGACGTGATTGTGATCGATCCGGCTGAAGCAGCACCCGATGAGATAGCAACGTCGATCAACCGTCCCTGGCACTCCGGCGACACCAAGGGCGCCTTCTTGGTGGTGGTCGCCACGAGTGATCCCGTGGTCAACCAGGCCGTGGCCGACGAGGCGCGAGCCGACGGAGCGCTCGTGCTGAGAGCCGATCGAGCACACGAGGGAGATGTGCAACTTCCGGCGGTGCATCGACAAGAGTTCGTCACTCTCGCCGTGAGTTCCGGTGGCCGCAGCCCGGCACTCGCCGCGGTTGTCCGGGATGAGGTGGCGAGGTTCTTGGAGTCAGAAGCTGAACGTTGGCAGGAGCTCGGTGTGTGGGCAGCAGAAAACCGCCCACAGTCGATCGAAGCTGTCGCCGCCAGACTGGCCGACATGCGAGGTGATTCATGACCGTCTACCTGGTCGGGGCCGGACCCGGCGACCCTGGTTTGATCACCGTCAAAGGGGCGAAACTGTTGGGTCAAGCCGATGTCGTCGTCCACGATCGTCTGGTGAGCCCCGAGATTCTCGACCTCGCCCAAGACGACTGCGAGATGATCAGCGCGGCCAAGGAACCGCGGAAGCCCACGATGACCCAAGACGAGATCAACGCGCTGTTGGTCGAGCGTGGGCAGCGTGGACAGTTCGTCGTGCGCTTGAAGGGTGGTGACCCGTGTGTCTTCGCCCGAGGTGGCGAGGAAGCGGCGGCCCTGATCGAGGCCGGCGTGCCATTCGAGATCGTGCCCGGCATCACCTCGGCGATCGCGGCTCCCGCCTACGCCGGTATCCCCGTCACGCTTCGGCATGAGGCGTTGTCGGTCACCATCGTGACGGGTCACGAAGATCCGGCCAGCGGCCGAACCGTCGATTGGGAGTCGATCGCGCAAACTGGGGGCACGATTGTTGTACTCATGGGCGCCGGCCGAGCGGCCAAGATCGCTGCTCGCCTCATCGGCGGCGGGCTCGATGCCGACACGCCAGCGGCGTGGGTCAACTGGGGCACCTACGAACACCAAGAGGTGTGGCGCGGCGCCTTGGCCGACATCGGATCGGCCCCCGTCCCCACACCATCGGTGCTCGTCATCGGCACGGTGGCCGGGGTCGATGTGAGCTGGTTCGCCGGCCTCGGGCAATCCTGAGTTCCCGCCAGCCCTGATTGCGCGGCCAGGCGTCAGCTGATGCTGGGTTCCTCGCGAACAAGCAGGTGATAGAGCTCGCTGTAGAGGCCACTGTCGGTGATCAGCTCGGTGTGCGTGCCTTGCTCGACGAGCCGACCCTCTTCGAGCACAAGGATCTTGTCGGCATCGGTGATGGTCGAGAGACGGTGAGCGATCACCAGTGCGCTACGGCCCGCGAGCGCCTTGCTCAGCGCCTCTTGCACCAGGGCTTCGTTTTCTGAGTCGAGGTGGCTCGTGGCCTCGTCGAGAATGACGACCGCCGGATCCTTCAGCAGCATTCGGGCAATGGACAGTCGCTGCTTCTCACCGCCCGACATCCGATAGCCCCGCTCGCCAACCATGGTGTCGTAACCGCCCGGCAGTTTCGCGATGGTCTCGTGGATCTGCGCCGCCTCGCAGGCTTCCTGGAGCTCGGCGTCGGTTGCGTCGGGCTTTGCGTAGCGGAGGTTGTCGGCGATTGACTCGTGGAACAGGTGTGGGTCCTGCACGACCACGCCGATGGCATCTCGAAGCGAGTCCTGCGTGACCGCACGCACGTCATGTTTGTCGATAGTGATCGAGCCGCCCGTGACGTCGTAGAGCCTCGGAACCAGGTTGGTGATCGTGGTCTTGCCGGCACCTGATGGGCCGACGAGCGCAACCATCTCGCCCGGCTCGATCACAAAGCTCAGCGAGTCGAGCGTTGGCGCCTCGACGGCCTGTTCGCCCTCGGGCCCTGATGTCTCGAGGCTGGCGATGATCGATTCGTCCGGCCCGGGATAGCGGAACGAAACATCGTCGAACTCGATCCGCCCCTGCACATCTTGCAGCTCGTGAGCATCGTCGGCGTCGACCAACGGCGAGGTCGCATCGAGCACTTCGAACACGCGGTCGAAGCTGACGAGGGCCGTCAGCACGTCGATGCGGGCGTTGGTCAGACCGGTGAGGGGCTGGTAGATCCGGCCGACGAGCAAACCCATCGTTGCCAGCTCGCCGGGCTCGATCGAGCCCTGAATGGCAAACAAGCCACCGAGGCCGTACACGAGTGCGGTGCCGACGGCGCCAAGCAAGCCGAGCATGATCATGAAGCCACGAGTGAACATGGCCGACCGAATACCGATGTCGCGCACCTCGGCGGCCCGGTGAGAGAACAGTTCGGCCTCGTCGTTCTGACGGCCGAAGAGCTTGACGAGGAGAGCGCCTGACACGTTGAAGCGCTCGGTCATGGTGGCGTTCATCGCTGCGTTGTGATCCATGCCGTCGCGCGTGATCGACTGCTGGACGGCCCCGATCTTCCGATACGGCAGGATGAAGAACGGTGTCAAGATAAGCGCCAGCACGGTGAGCCGCCACTCGAGCACAACCATGGCGAGCAGGGTGGTGATGAGCGTGATCACGTTGGACACAACCGTGCCGAGCGTCGTGGTGAGCGCCCGCTGGGCACCGATGACATCGCTGTTCAGACGGTTGGTGAGCGTGCCGGTTTGTGTGCGGGTGAAAAACTGAATCGGCAGCCGCTGCACATGGTCGAACAGGGCTGAGCGAAGATCGTAGATCACGCCCTCGCCGATCTGGCTCGACCACCAGCGTTCACCCAGCGACATCACGGCCGTGAAGAGCGCCGCGATAACGATCAGGACGGCGTAGAAGGTGAGCAGGCCGCCGTCCTCGTTCGGGATGACATCGTCGATGATTCGACCAAACAGGATCGGCGGAACGAGGCCGAGCGCGGCTCCGCCGATCACGGTGACGAGGAACCCGAACACCTTGCTGCGGTAGGGCTGGGCGAAGCGCCACACTCGCGCCGCAGCCTCGCGCTCGATCTTGGCGCCCTTCATCCCCTCGTGGTCTCGAGGCCAGACCATCATCATCTGCATCATCAAGCTCAGCCTACGACTGCGGTCACCACCTGAGCGCAACCGCGAGTAGCGGCTCGGCGAACGCCGACGCTCAATGCAATAGCAACGCGAAGCGAGGGACGAGCGAAGCAAGACCCATGACACCCAATCGCGAGTAGCTGGGCGCGACAGCGCCCTCAATGTAAGAGTGTCCAGATGGACCTCGGTGTGTGTGTCGCTTCGAAGATTGACGACATCGACTACGCGGTTCGGGCCGAAGAGCTGGGCTACAGCCATCTCTGGTTCGCCGACAGTCAGATGATCTGGAGCGACCCCTATGCCTGCCTTGCCCTGGCGGCCACCCGCACCTCGCACATTCAGCTCGGCACCGGCGTGGCCGTTGCTGCTACACGACCTGCTCCGGTCACTGCCGCGAGCATCGGCACCATCAACCGGCTAGCTCCGGGCCGAACGTTTCTCGGGATCGGCACCGGCAACACCGCCATGCGAATCATGGGCCACAAGCCGATGCGCATCGCCGAATTCGATCGCTACCTCACAAGCCTGGCGCCGCTGCTGCGGGGCGAAGAGGCTGCCGTGGAGTGGCGAGGCGAAACATCGCTGGTTCGCCACATCATGGCCAACGACGGATTCGTCGATTTCGAACACGAGATTCCCCTGTACGTCTCGGGATTCGGACCAAAGTCACTGGCGCTCGCAGGCAAGCACGGGGCTGGTGCCGTGATGTCGATTCCCCCCTCGGCTCAGTTCATGGAGAACGCATGGACGAGCATGGAACGAGGAGCTGTCGAGGCGGGCAAGACCATCGATCGAGACGACTTCCTCACGTGTTCGCTCACCACGATCGTCGTGCTCGACGACGACGAGGCACCAGACTCCGACCGGGTCAAGGCCCAGTGCGGCGCCTTCGCCATGGCCTCGCTGCACTACAGCTATGACCAGTTCCGCAACTTCGGGCGAGACCCACGAGGGCCCGTCGCCGCCGTCTGGGACGAGTATCGGGCGGTGGTCGAACAGACCGAGCCAGAGCGACGCCACCAACGAATTCATGCCGGGCACAACTGTTGGGTGATCGCCGAGGAAGAGCAGTTCTTGACCCCGGAACTGATGCAGGCAACGTGCCTCATCGGCACCCGCGATCAGCTGATCGATCGGTTGCAAGAACTCGACGAGGCGGGTCTCGACCAGATCATGTTGCTCCCGCCCTATGACCCACGCTTCGACGTGCTCGAACGGGTCGGAACGGAAATCCTTCCCCATGTCTGAGACCGAACAACCCGGAGCGCTCGACGGCGTCACGGTCCTCGAGGCCGGACTTCTGATTCAAGGTCCCCAAGCAACACAACTGCTCGCCGACCTCGGTGCCACCGTCATCAAGATCGAGCTGCCTGGCGTTGGCGATCAGGCCAGAGCAATCGTGGCGGCACCAGGCCATGATCGCCGAGCGCCCATCTTCGAAGCGTGTAACCGCGGCAAACGCAGCCTCGCCCTCGACCTCCGTACTCCCGACGGCCAAGACGTGTTTCGCAAACTCGCCGAGACTGCTGACGTCGTCGTGTCGAACTTCATGCCCGGGACGATGGACGGCTGGGGCGTCGGCTACGCCGACCTGCGGGCCATCAACCCCCGCATCATCTTTGCGTCGGGCAGCGCTTATGGCTCACGAAGCGACGATGGCAAGCGACGAGGGGCCGACCTCGGGGGTCAGGCATCGGGCGGCATCCTGACGCGGATCGGCGATGGCACCGTCCCCGTCGTACCGATCGGTGTGTTGATCGCCGATCACATCGGCTCCCAGAACCTTGCGAACGGCATCATGGCCGCGCTGTTGGCTCGGCATCGAACCGGCCGAGGTCAAGAGGTTGAGGTGTCGCTCTTCGGCGGTCAGATCTTCGCCCAGGCCACCGAACTGACCTGGACGTCGTTCACCGGCCACCTACCGAAACCACCGGGCCAGGGCCATGCCTTGCTGCCTCTGCTGTACGGCATCTTTCCGACGATGGACGGCCACATCGCGCTCGTTGGCGCTCCGGATCCCGCAGAGTTGTACCGAGTGCTCGACCGACCCGAGATGGTCGACGAACCGAAGTTCAACACCCGCGGTTTTCCGCCTGAGGTGCTGGCCGAGCTCCACGAGATCTTCAACGTTGCGTTCGCAACGAGGACACGAGCCGAGTGGATTGAACGGTTCCAGGGCACACAGATTCGTTACGCCCCCGTCAACGACTACCTCGAGGTGCTCGACGACCAGGGCGCCCACGACAACGGCTATCTCCAGCGGGTCGATCACCCCGAATACGGTGAGGTCGTGCTGCCGGGTTCCCCCGTCCGGCTTTCTGACACCCCGGCAACGCCCGGCGTTGTCGCTCCCAAACTCGGCGAGCACAGCCGCGAGGTGCTGGCCGAGGCCGGTTACGACAACGCGACCATCGACCAACTCGCCCACGTCGGCATCATCGCCGCTCCCTAACCCCGCCGGGTTCCACGCCCCCTCTTCCCGTTCTGGAGTGCCCCACCGGCGTTTCCGCCGGTACAAGCCTCCAGTTCGCGACCCACCCCGGTTCTGGAGTGCCCCACCGGCCTTTCCGCCGGTACAGGCCTCCAGTTCGGAAAGGTTCGGGGACGTTAGCGGCGGCGGGTGTGGCGGTAGTGGGTGATGAGAGCGTTGGTGGAGCTGTCGTGATCGAGCTCCGGAGCATCATCGGCGGTGAGTTCAGGGACAATCCCCCGGGCGAGCTCCTTGCCGAGTTCGACGCCCCACTGATCAAACGAATTGACGCCCCAGATCGTCCCTTGCACGAACACCTTGTGCTCATACAGCGCAATCAGCTGGCCGACGGTGCGTGGGGTCAGCTCATCAACCAGCAGCATGTTGGTCGGACGGTTGCCTCCGAATGTCTTGTGATTGACCAAGACCCCGCTGATCCCCGCGGCCTCGACCTCCTCACCGGTCTTGCCGAACGCGAGCGCTTCAGCTTGGGCGAAGAGGTTCGCCATCAGAAGATCGTGCTGCCCGCCAACGTCGTTCGCCGGATTCACCACGCCGATGAGATCAGCCGGCACCACCGAGGTTCCCTGATGGATGAGCTGGTAGAAGGCGTGCTGACCGTTTGTGCCCGGCTCGCCCCAGATGATGGGTCCGGTTTCGTGATCGACCGGCGTGCCGTCGAGCTTCGTCGACTTGCCGTTGCTCTCCATGTCGAGCTGCTGGAGGTACGCCGGAAAACGCTCGAGGTATTGGCTGTAGGGCAACACAGCGTGGGTCTCGAAGTCGAGAAAGTTCCGGTACCAGATGCCAAGCAGCGCCATCACCACGGGAAGGTTCTGCTCGAGCGGAGCCGAGCGAAAGTGCTCGTCCATGTCGTGAAAGCCGGCGAGGAAATCGGCGAACTCATCCGGGCCGATGGCCAACATCAGGCTCATGCCGATCGCTGAATCAACCGAGTATCGACCTCCGACCCAGTCCCAGAACCCGAACATGTTCTCGGGGTCGATCCCGAACTCGGTGACCCCCTCGAGATTGGTCGACAACGCCATGAAGTGCTTGGCGACAGCCGTCTCGCGACCGGCATCGGCACCAAGACCATCGAGCAACCAGCTCCTCGCCGAGTTGGCATTGGCCATGGTTTCTTGCGTCGTAAAGGTCTTGGACGCAACGAGAAACATCGTCTCGGCCGGATCGAGCTGGCGAAGCGTTTCGTGCATGTGCGTTGGGTCGACGTTCGACACGAAGTGACACGTCAGATCTTCTCGGTAGTCAGACAGCGCTCGGTACACCATCAGCGGTCCGAGGTCGGAGCCGCCGATTCCGATGTTGACAATGTGGCGAATCTGGCTGCCGGTTGCGCCCTTCCAGGCACCGGACCGGACGGCGTCGGCCACCCGGCTCATTCGGCCGAGCGTCTCGTGCACATCGGCGACGACATCTTGACCATCGACGGTCAGCGAAGCATCTGCCGGCAGTCGGAGGGCGGTGTGCAGCACGGCACGATCTTCAGTGGTGTTGATGTGCTCGCCCGAGAACATCGCGGAAGCTCGTTCACCGACCTTCGAGGCTGCGGCGAGATCGACCAGCGCAGACCAGATGTCGTCGTTGATGAGGTTCTTCGAGAAGTCGAGCATGATGTCGGCGCCACGAACCGTGAACTGCTCGGCTCGGGAAGGAACAGCCGCAAACTCTGCCCGCAGAGACAGGCCGGCGCCGGCCGGAGTCAGCTCGGCCAGACGCTGCCATTCAGAAGTGTTCGTCACGTCGCTCATTCATGGGATGATGCCTCAAGAAGTTGGGGCTCGCGGTCGATGCGAGCAGAGATGAGGCGGATTGTGCGACAGGCGAGAGGCGCGAAGCGCACCAGCTTGGCTGTCGCACTCGCCTTTGTTGTCGTTCTCGCCGGTTGCAGCAGCGATTCCGAGCCTGAGGCAGCCACACCCGTTGTCACCACCAGCGTCACCATCGACCCTGCGCCGACAACGACGGCTCCCGCGATTTCGACCACAGAGCCAGAGGCCTCTGAATCGGACAACGGCCTCGGCGAAGGCAGCTGGGTTGCTACAGCTACCGGAAGCGGCGTGCCGAGCTACTCCGAGCCTGACGCCACCTTGGTTGCCGACTGGTTCTTCCCATCACCGACCCAGTTCGACGGCCCACGAGTCTTTCAAGTGATCGGCGAATCGGACGACTTCTACCACGTGATGATTCCTGTCCAGCCAAACGGCTCGACGGGGTGGATTCCCAAGGACACCGTCGAACTTTCTGAAGTGACGTTCCGAGCCGAGATCGACCTCAGCGACGACTCGCTCACCGTGTGGGACGGCGACGAGGTGATCGTGCAGACCGCAGCCGCGACCGGCAAGCCATCAACACCAACGCCGCTCGGTGAGTTCTTCGTGCGAGACATCATTCCGATGAACTCCGAGGGTGCATACGGGTCATACATCCTTGGCCTGTCGGGCTTCTCAGAAGCGCTCGACTCGTTCGCCGGCGCGGAACCGGCCATCGCCATCCACGGCACGAACCGTCCCGATCTCGTCGGTGACGAAGTCAGCAATGGCTGCATCCGCATTCCGAACAATCTCGTCGAACTTCTTGCGGCCTCCGTCCCACTCGGTACACCCGTCTCAATTGTCGCTTAAGGGCCCGCGAGTTGGTTCCATGGGATGGTGGTTCGCCTCCTCCGTCGGCGAAGCAAAACGAAACCATCACATTGGTCGGTGCACCGATCGGCGCACCTCCGTAGCCTCGCTGGGGTGGACCTCCAGCTGAGTGCTGATGAACAGGCGATGGCCGCTGGCGAGGCTGGGCCTGGCTGCCAGTTGGCCATGCGAGTGCTCACCCGAACAGCTCAGGCCATGGGCGCCGCACAGCTGCGGCCCATCACCGGCGCCCACATCGATTCGTGCCTCTATCACGGCCAAGCCGGCATCGACTTCGCGGCTCGTTTGGTCGAAGGCGAAGCGTCTGTCGTCGTGCCGACCACACTCAACGTCTCGTCGCTCGACCTTCTGCATCCCGAGCTGTATCGAGGTGACGAGGAGACCGGTCGGGCCGCCCGCCACCTGATGGAGCTCTACGAACAGCTTGGCTGTGAGCCGACGTGGACCTGCGCTCCCTACCAACTCGAAGAACGGCCAAGCTTCGGGGAACACGTCGCGTGGGCCGAATCGAACGCGATCGTGTTCGCCAACTCCGTGCTCGGCGCTCGCACCCACCGTTACGGCGACTTCATCGACATTGCCGCCGCCATCACCGGCCGGGTGCCCGATGCCGGCCTGCACACCGATGCCGGCCGCATCGCCACGATCGTGATCGACGTGCATCAGATCGCCGCCGAACTCCTTGCCGCTGATGTTGCTTACCCCGTCCTCGGCCATGTGATCGGTGGGTTGGTTGGCACCGACATCTGCGTGATCGATGGCCTTCCCGAGGGGACAAACGAAGACCGCCTCAAGGCGCTCGGTGCGTCGATGGCGTCGTCGGGCACCGTTGCCCTCTTTCACGCTGTCGGGTCGACGCCCGAGGCTCCGACGCTCGAGATTGCCCTCGGCGGTCAGCCACCAGAGCGAACGCTCACGATCTCGATGGCCGACATGAGGGCGGCCCGCGACGCCCTTTCCACCGCTGAGCTAATGAGCGCTCACCCGACCAGTTCTGCGCCGCTACGCGGCATCTCCCTCGGCACGCCCCACTACTCAGTCGCAGAGTTCGGACGGGTTCGTGATCTGCTCGACGGACGCCGCATCGCCCCGGGCTTCGACGCGTTCATCTCGACCGGACGTGGCGTGCTCACCGAACTCGAGCTTCGGGGTTGGGCTGAGACGCTGCGAGAAGCGGGCGTCCAGATCGTGACTGACACGTGCACGTACATCACGCCGATCATCGAAGACCGTCCCGGCCCCATCATGACGGACTCGGCCAAGTGGGCCTACTACGCTCCGGGCAATCTCGGAGTCGACGTGATCTTCGGCAGTGTCGAAGACTGTGTGGAGAGCGCCGTTGCCGGAACGCTCGTTCGCGAGACAGGACGCTGGGATGGCTGACCTTCCGCTCATCGTGGTTGAGGGCGATGCCTCCGGGCCTGTTCTCGAACTGCACGAGCCGCTCAGCTTCTGGGGCGGCCTCGATCCCGAAACGGGCTGCATCATTGATCAACGCCACCCACAGGTTGGCCAGTGCGTCACAAACACGCTGCTTTTCATGCCGGTCGGGCGAGGGTCGAGTTCCGCCTCTTCGGTGCTCGCGGAAGCGATCCGGCTCGGCACCGCGCCGGCCGGCCTGGTCATGCTTGAGGTCGATGAGATCATCGCCTTGGGCGCCATCGTCGCCGATGAGATCTACGACCACACGATGCCGATCGTCGTGGTGTCTGCTGAAGAGTTCGCTCGCGGAACACAACTCGGGGTCGCGTACCTGACCTCCGTCGGCGAAATTGGGGCCGTAGAAGTGGGTCATTAGGACCGTTTGCCCGCTCCCCCCTTGCATGGGGGACCACTGGGCCGATGGCGGCACATGCGGTTTAGTGGCGACCTGGTGTGGGTTCTGGCGGGCGCCGCCTTTGCACTTTTCTTGGTGAGCGTGCTCTGGGCGGCGATGGGTCGCTTCCTCGCGATCCGCAAGACGAACTTCGCCGGCGCAATCTGGCAACGGGCGTACGACGCGGGAAGCCGTCTGGCGGACGGCGCCGGGTATGAATACGGCGACGAAGATCTCATCGCCCTGGTAAAGGCCGTGTCTGATCCGGCTCCCATCGCCACGGCGTTGGCGGCAGTGTCGAACAGCTGGGGCGATACGGCGGATGACGCGTTCTTCGACGCCATCGAAAAGACGACACTCGATCGATGGGTGCAAGGCAAACTCGCCAGCACCGATCACCTCGAGCAAACAGCGGGTCTCGAGTTCGTCGAAGCGCTCAAGCTGAAGTCGCTCTTGGGTCAAGCCGCCAACTTCACGACCCACGAAGAGGAACAGGTCAAGCGAGCGGCCTGCGAAGCGATGGTCGCGATCAACCCGAGCGCCGCAATTGGCGTGCTCGTCGGCATGGTTCGGGAAGGGAGCAGTTGGGTACTCGACACCTTGGGCCGGGCGACCAACCTTCTGGTCGAACAGCCAGACGGTCGACTTCCCGTCGGGCGACCGCAATGGCGGGGCGCCCCGATGCTCGCCGAGCAAGCTCTCAAAAACGGCAACCTGCCAGACGCCGGAGCGGCAACAGATGCGCTCGCCGTCCTCCTGGATCTCCTCGATGACGACTCCACCCAGAAGCGCCTCGGCGCTGTCAACGCACTGGCCAACACCATCAAACATCCCGGAGCCCAAATCGCTCTTGCCGGAGCGTTGAGTGCACCGGACCGGTTGACCCGATTTGCTGCCGCTTCTCGACTCGCCGAGTCGGAGTCTGGTCAGGCGATTCTTCGCCGTTCCATCACAGAAGACGCCGCTAGCGATGCTGCCATGATTGCGGCTGAAGTGTTGTGGACGGGGATTGACACGCCCACGCCTCAGGTCGACCGCTCTGACCTGATCCCCAAAGATCAGAGCCCGCTTCGCAAACGAGAACTCTTCCGAGACATGGGGGCCGTTGGGTGAGGCTCGCCGTCAACATCTTCATGTTGATCTGCCTGTCGTTCACGTTGCTCCAATACGGATCGACGCTGATATGGGCTGCGCTGTCTGGCCGCCTCCTCGATCGTGCCAGGTCGGGCAACCGGCCGCTCGCGCTCGAGAAGGTCAAGGTCGATCCGAACGCGCCCGGGGTGACGATCGTGATGCCTGCCTACAACGAAGAGGCGGTGATCACCCACACCGTTCGCAGCGCGCTCGATCAGGACTACGCCAACCTCGAAGTCATCGTTGTGAACGACGGCTCGAAGGACCGAACGATGGACGTGATGATCGAGGCGTTCGACATGCAACCGTTCGAGACGTGTCCGGGGTCAGGCCCGATCGCGACCAAGGAGATCTACGCAACCTATCGATCGCAGACCTACCCCTCGGTGGTTCTGGTCGACAAGGCCGGCTCTGGAGCGAAGGCAGACAACTCGAACGTCGGCATCAACTTCGCAACGTATGACTGGGTCGTCGTGATGGACTCAGACGAGTTCATGGAACGCGACGTCATTGCCCGGTGCATGGCCGAGGTGGTCGAACTCGGCGACGAAGTGGTCATGGTTGGCACATCACTCCTCCCTGCCAACGACATCGTGATCGATGGATCTGAGATCGTCGATCGAGAGGCCTCCCGCAACTACTGGGTTGGCTGTCAGCTGATCGAGTATCTCACCGCGTTTCTCGTTGCTCGACCAGGCCTTGCCCACATCAAGGCTCTTCCCATCATCTCGGGTGGGTTCGGGCTCTTTCGGCGCGACGCCATCATGGCCGCGGGTGGCTATCAGCATGGCCACCTCGGTGAGGACATGGACGTTTGTCTTCAGATCCATCGAGCATCGCTGGAAGCCGAAAAGCCTTATCGCGTCGTCCAAGTCCCGGAAGCGATCGTGTGGACCGAGTTTCCCAACGTGAAGTCGGTGCTCGAACGTCAGCGGATCCGTTGGCATCGCGGGCTGAAGATCATCATGGACGATCACGGAAAGATGATGGGACGCCGACGCTATGGCTCCGTCGGCACCGTCGGAATGGGCTCGCTCTATGTCTTCGAGTGGATCGGACCGATCCTCGAAGGCATTGGTTGGATCCTGCTGGTTCTGCTGCTTGCGCTCGGCTGGACGACACCCGTCAACGCCCTCGCTGTGTTCCTCACGACGCAGTTCGTCGGCATGGCGCTCACGACGATCGGCGTGCTCGTTGCCGTGACGCGGCTCGACATCTATCGCCGACCATCAGATCTCAAACGGATGTTGTTCTTTTCTCTCGCGGTCAACTGGGGTTATCGCCAGCTGACCCTCTGGTGGCGGTTGCGCTCGCTTTTGCCGGGTGAGACCCAATGGGGCGAGATGCCACGAGCTGGATTCAAAACGGTGCAATCAGCATGAACGTCCTCCTACGCACATTCTTCATCGCCTTTGTTGCGGTCGTGGCAGCGGCTGCGCCAACGCAAAGCAGCCTCGATGGCCTCCCCGAGACGGCATCTTCTGGCGACGTATCGGTGATGGGGTCACAACAGCAAGCGACCACGTTCGTCGGTCACCCGACCTTCCAACCGGTGCGTCAGTTCGACACCGAAGTCGACACACAGGAAGAGACAGAGACAACGATCTCGACCAACCAACTCGGCGAAGGTACGTCGATCAACGTTCAGCGCCCGGGTGGGCGACGAGAGATTGGCATCACCGTGCCGGACGGCATGGTGCTCACCGAATATTCAGGAACGCTCATCGTCCCCGGGTCCGTCAACGAGGCCGTGCTCACCATCTACCTCGACGGAAACGTTGTGCACGAAGCCGTTGTGGCCGGGGGTACCAGCCGCGCCATCAACGTCGTCTTCGACGACCCGATCGTGACCGATACCGCCCTCGAGTTCGTTGTCGAAGAACACGCTGGAGGCTCCTGCACCAGCACCGTTCTCGAACCAAGTCTGATGACGATCACCGACAGCCAGTTCTCGTTGAACCGGATCGACGATGTACCCACGACCATTGCGGGCTTCTTCCCGCCTGTCATGACCGAGGTCATCATCGTGACCGAACCACAACCGGGGACGTCAGTAACCGGGGCGACCTACAACGTGGCAGCGGCGATGGCTCGGCGCTACGCAATGCTTCCGACATTCACCATCAGCCACGACACGCTCAACCCGCCCATTGGTTCCAGTGCCTTCAGCCGCACCATCGTCCTCACCGAAAGCGAGTCACCGAGCATCCAACTCGCTCACGCCGCCGACGGTCCCTACCTCGCCGTGAGCGGCCCAGCTGGTGACCTGGAACGGTTGGCATCCATGCTCAGCGCTCCCGAGATAGCACTTGTCGCCAATGAAGGTGCCCTGGCCGCCCTTCCTGACGCAAGCAACGGCGGTGACGATCTACTGGAGCGACGCAGCCTCGAAGACGTCCGGGTGACTCGACTCGTCGCCAGCGGTAGTCGGATCGTTCAGATTCCGATCCCACTCCCACAAGCCGTGTTCGGCGAACCAGTCTCAGCAATTCAAGTTCGGATTGGCGGACTCTCCATCGCCTCCGACGTCGTCAACGACGACCCGGCGGTGTCACTGTGGATCAACGGGAACTTGATGGAATCGATCGTTCCCGATGACACGGGGCGCTTCGACATCGACTTCGTTCTCGAAGGTACGCAACTCAAGCGCGACAATCTCATCGTCATTCGCTCCGAACTGGCACTCGAATGTGGACAAGAGCTGCCAACCCACGAGCTCCAGATCGACGCCAGCTCGTGGGTTGACGCCTCCCCCGGTCAGTCACTCCCGCAATCGCTCGACCGTTTCCCCCAAGTTGGTATCGAGCAATTCTCTGTCGCCAGTGGCACAACGCCCACCGAGATCGAAACTGCCCTCACCATGGTTGCCGCCCTCCAAGCATCGAGCCCAGTTGAGATGAACATCGGTGCGGTGAGCGGAAGCCAGCTGGCCAATGGCGACACCCCCGGGCTCGTTGTCACGAATGGCCAAGGGTCGGCGGCAGCCGGGTGGGAAGCTGAGCTGCGAACGGTCCGCACCGGCGATGTTGAGCTCGTGACCGACACACCACCAACCGACCTGGCCTTTGTCTCGTCGAGCCGGGCCGAAGATGGAGCTGACGTGCTTGTCGTGTTCTCTCCCGAGAACCTCGACGTTGCTGCGTCCTTCAACCAGCGCCTCATCGAACGCGGCTGGTCCTCCTTCAGCGGCAGGGTCGTCGGCGTGAACATCGCGGCTGAAGCGGTGCGCTCTGATGCGGTCGACACAACCGACCAAACAGAACTCGCCAGCCTCCAACCGAACGACACTCCGGTCGCCACCCGTTTCGGGCTCGGCGTACTCGCCGTTCTTGTCTTGGCCGTGCTGTTCATCGCCGCACGAGGCGCGTTCGGGGCCATCAACCGACTCCGCTGACCGGCGGTTGTATCGGGCACAATCAGACCGTGCCGTATGCAACTGTGCTGTTCGACCTCGATCACACGCTGTTGGATTCAGACGCCTCCGAGGCGGAGGCGTACACGCTCACCCTTCGGGCGGCAGGGTGCGATGAACCCGAGCAACACTTCGACACCTATCGCGCGATCAACGCCACACTTTGGGGCGCGGTCGAACGAGGTGAAATCAGCCCCAACGAGGTGAAGACGCGCCGCTTCGCCGAGCTCATCGCCGCCATCAACCTCGACGCTGACCCTGAGGCGATGGGTGCCGATTTCGTTGACGGCTTGGCCCACAACGGTGAGCTGTACCCGGGGGCGATCGAACTGCTCGACGAGCTGGCCGGCGATCAGAACATCACGCTCGGGCTCGTCACAAACGGCATTGGTTCGGTGCAGCGAACCAGACTCGATCGACTCGATCTCAACAAGTACTTCAGCGCGGTGGCCATCTCAGGAGAGCTCGGTACGGCGAAGCCCGACGCAGAAATCTTCAGGCTGATCTTCGCTGAACTCGGCGAACCAGACCGGGCGAGATCGCTGATGGTCGGCGACTCCCTCAGCTCTGACATTGCCGGTGGCGTCGCTGCGAGTATCGATACGGCCTGGTTCAACCGCCACGACTCGACCCCGCCCGACCCGGCACCCTTCACCTACGAGGTCACAACGCTCGGCGCCGTGGTCGACGTTGTTCGCGGCAACGACCCGTCTGCGACCTGAGCCAATCGATGTGCCAGCAATAGGATGGCTCGATGTTCGGCCTGGTGACCGGGAGCGGTTTCTACGACATCCCCGATCTGATCGATCGCCAGCAAACCGACGTCACCACCCCATTCGGTGAGGCAAGCGTGACGACGGGAACATGGCGGGGCCAGCCGGTTGCCTTTGTGCCCCGCCATGGCTCTGGGCACCGCGTCCCACCGGCGAAGATCAACTACCGGGCCAACATCTGGGCTCTTCGGGCCTCCGGAGTCGACACCGTGCTTGCGACCGCAGTCAGCGGCGGGATCAACCCAGCAATGGGGCTCGGTGCACTCGTGGTGATCTCCGATGTTCTGAACTTCACCGCGGGTCGGGCCGATACGTTCTTCGATGGTGAGGCCGAGCCATTCGATGCGTCACAACATCACGTCGACATGAGCTCCCCCTACGATCCGGCGCTGCGAGCCGCCGTTGTCGAAGCGGCCAGCATCGAAGGGATCGACGTCATCGACGGCGGCGTGTACTGCTGCACAAACGGACCGCGCTTCGAGACGCCAGCCGAGATCGCCATGATGGGCCGACTCGGTGGTGATCTCGTCGGCATGACCGGCTACCCCGAGGTGGTGCTGGCCCGCGAGGCGGGGCTTCGCTACGCATCAGTCGGCGTGATCGCCAACCCGGCGGCCGGTCTCGGCAACGAACCACTCAGCGCAAACGATGTCTTCGAGATGATCACCGAAGTCACCGAACCCCTGCATCGGTTGATGTGCCGCACGATGACGTTGGTCGCCAGCCCGGATGGCAACACCGCACACGAGAGCAATTGACAGGACCTTCTATGACCTTGCCGTCATGGGCCGTGAGGCTCACGGCCGACTACGTACTCATCGACACAGAACTCGTCGCCAATGCTGCGATCGACATCGACAGCGACGGCCGCATCGCCGCCGTCGGACCGATCGACAGCCTCGGCGAAGCAACCGGCCCAACCCGCAACGTGGGCGGCCTGTTGATG
>CALJSB010000033.1 GCA_937976305.1 uncultured Acidimicrobiales bacterium | reverse complement strand
CGGCGAGCTCCTCGGCTTCACCGACGAACGGGGACCCAAACAAGCATGAAGTCATCCACGGTGATGTCGGTTTTCTCGAGCGGAATCTCGACCACTTCGATGTCTTCGGCCTTCTCGGTCCACTCGTCGTCGATCTCAATCACAGCCTCTTGGAGCTCGACTTCGAGCTGATCGAGATCCTCGATCTTCTCAGCGACTCGGTTACGGGCTGAATCGAGACGAGTTTCGATCGAGCCCGACTGACGTGACCCAGAAGCAGCTCGGCGAGCGGCCGATGCCATGCCTCGGGTCTTCGAGCGGCCACCGAGCAATCCGCCAAGAATGCTCGATCCGATGTTGATGGCGTTCTGGGTCTTGCGCCCCTTGGCCTGCTCTTCGAGCTCGACCACACGGTCTTCGGCCTTGGCAAGTGCTGCTTCGACCTGGTCATGCTTCTTTTCGAGCTTGGCTCGGATCTTCGCCCCTTCTTCGTCGGCTCCGTCGTCGGCTGCGGCCTCACAGCGAGCAACAAAGTCTTCGGGCGTCTCGCCTGGCCGTGACCAGAGCTTGAGTGAGGCGTTGTGCTGAAGGGCGATCGTCTCTGACGTGTAGATCATGTTCTTGAGATCGGTCTGCGCCGCCTTCAGGGCCTTCGCCGTGAGCTCGAACTCGGGGAGGACGTAGGCCGCACCGTCGGGCACGTCTTCGACGAAATCACGATCATCAAAGTCGACGGGGATGGCGTCGTCGACATCGATGCGAGAGCCCTTGAGGGGGATGATGGCCTCCCACTCTTCGGTGTGGCGGAGCTTCGACTTGGTGTCGTCGAACAGCAGGTTGAGGCGGGCGGCAAGAACAGCGGTGAGACGAGTGGAACCCGGCTCGGCGTCGATCTGGTCGATCCACGGCGCCGATGAATGGAGATAGCGCACGTCGATGCTGTCTGGCATCTTTGGCGCCATGGACGTCTCGTCGTCGGCCAGCGCCGGTGCGGCGTCTTCGGTAGCGGCGGCTGTCGCGGCTGGCGCAGCTGCAGCAGCACTCGGCACGTGATCGGCACTGAGCTCGCCGATCTGCTCACGGGTGAGCGGGCCGGCGAGGTAGCTCATAGCCCAACGGGTGGTGAGCAACGGCAGGTCGCTCGATCGTGTGGTGCGGAGCATGAACTGGCGCTTGCCGAGGCCGCTGATGATGTTCTCGACCTCGCTGATGTCGATCTCACCGTCGGCAGAACGGAGACCATCGACCAGTCGGTTCTTGTCCTGCTCGGTTTGCAGGCGGCCGATCATCCAGGTGCCGGCGTTGCTGATCGCCTTGTAGTCGAGGTCGACCGGGTTCTGGGTTGAAAGGACGAGACCAACACCAAAGGCGCGGGCCTGCTTGAGCAAGGTGAGGATCGGCTTCTTTGGAGGCGGGTTGCCGTTTGGCGGCGCCAGGCCCATGACCTCGTCGATGTAGACGAGCACCCGGAGCTCACCGGTGCCAGGTTGTGCTCGCATCCAGCTGATGAGACGGCTGAGAATGAGGGTGACGGAGAACTGGCGCTCGTTCTCGTCGAGGTGACCGAGCGACACGATCGCTGCTCGGGCCTTGCCGTTGGCGTCCCACAACATGGTTTCCATGTCGAGCGGCTCGCCCTCGGCCCATGCCGCGAAGCTTGGCGAGGCAAGCAGGCCGTTGAGCTTCATGACGAGGGCTTGGCGATCCTTCGCAGGGAAGAACGTGTCGAGTTCGAGGACGCCGAGTTTGCGCATTGGCGGGTCCATCATCTGCCCCAGCAGCGTTGGCAGATCGAGATCGGTTCCGGCGTCCCACGCCCGAGTGATGAGGTTGGACATGAGGATGTGTTCGCGTCCAGAGAGCGGGTCGGACTCGACGCCAATGAGGCCGAGCAGACCAGCCACGGTGGCGTCGACTTCATCTTGGCGGGCGCCGGGGTCGTCGGTGGCCGGCACCGACAGGCGACCGAGGGCGTTGATCGGAACACCGTGAGTCGAGCCCGGGGTGTAGATCACTGGCGATGCGGCTTCGGCGAGATCGGATACGTCGCTGCCGTCCATCCCCCATGAGGCGAGCCCGTTCTTCCACAAGTCGGCGGTGGAGGCAGCCATCTCAGCAGTGGTCGTGTCTTGCACGCGTGCCGTGCCTTCGTCCATCCACGGCTCGAAGTCGGACGGAGCAAGGTCGGGGAAGGTCAACGCGAGGTTGCCGAGATCGCCCTTCGGATCGATTGCCAGCACGGGAACACCGGACAGCAGCGCTTCCTCGAGGAGCACGACGCCAAGACCCGTCTTGCCCGAGCCCGTCATGCCGACAATGACACCGTGCGTAGTGAAGTCGGACGAATCCAACAAGATCGGCGTTCCTGTGCGATCGCCGGATCCGGCGTCGATCGATTCTCCGATGAAGAGCTCACCCGCTCCTCGTTCCACCTCGGCCATTCGAAACTCCCGTTCGCTCTTTGATCTGACTGTTTGATCTGACTGTCGTCTCAGCGTCGCACGGCATTGACCGAATCGCACTGATAGCAACGCAAAACACGGCAGACTGTCTCTGGTTCCCTCGATTTGGGGAACCGCTTGCCCGTACTGAGGAGAACACATGGGAATCATGGACACGATCAAGGGACTCTTGGGAGGGGCAAAAGACGCCTCCGGAGGTCTGACCGACAAAGCCAGCGGTATGGCCGACAAGGCTGGCGGCATGGCTGACAAGGCCGGCGGTATGGCTGACAAGGCCAAGGGCGCTGCAGGTGGCATGGCTGACAAGGCCGGCGGCATGGCCGACCAAGCCAAGGGTGCAGCCGGCGGCATGGCCGACAAGGCCGGCGGCATGGCTGACAAGGCCAAAGGTGCAGCCGGTAGCGCAACCGACGCGGCCGGCGGCATGGCAGACAAGGCCAAAGACGCAGCTGGCGGCGCAACCGACGCAGCAGGCGGCATGGCCGACCAAGCCAAGGGTGCAGCCGGCGGCATGGCCGACAAGGCCAAAGACGCAGCTGGCGGCGCAACCGACGCAGCCAAGGACGCCGTCGACGGCGAGTAGTTCATGACCGGGGCGGGTCGGGTCTGGCATCTCACAAGATGCAGGCCCACCGCACCGTTCAGATCACGAGCCGGTCAGCATCACGCGCCGGTTCATGTCACAAGATCAGGCCTCGGGTGGTGGCCCTTCGGCAGCTGCGGTGAGGTGGCCAACGAGGTCATCGAGCGTCGAGTGTGTATTCAGTCCGCTGGTGTTCGGCATGAGATAAACCGGACAGCCACCGAGCGATGATCTTTGCCATCCCGCTTGCGCCTTGGGCCGATCTGTCGCCTGACGCCAGCCGGTGAGGCCGACCATCACGATCGTCTTCGGCTTGAGCCACTGCACGAGCCGCTCGAGTCGAGCGAGGCCGGCTTGGTACTCGACGCTGCGAATCTCGTCAGCCCTCGGCGTGCTCCGCTTGACCAGATCGGTGAAGCCGACCCCGTCTAACGTGAGCGCGTCGATGGGCTTGCGATCTGCACTCACCAAGCCTGCGCTCATCGCGGCGGGCCAAAAGCGATTTCCCTTGGTGACGAATCCGATGCCCGATTCGGATGCGCCTGGACTCGGGTTCAACCCACACACCAGAAAGCGCATGCCGGGCGCTACGTAGTCACAAAGCGTTGCCGCCCTCGTGTAGTCCGGACCCGAGCCGGTGAAACCCGCGCCCTCGATCAGGTGCCCGAGCGGCACGGGCAGGTCGCCGTCGACGTTGATTCGGACCGCTGACCCAGCAGGAATAGCCAGAGCGAGCCTGGCCAGCCACATTGGGAGCGCCCCGACGTCAGCCGACGATTCGCGGCGCAGTCCAACATCGTCGCACGAGGCGCGTAGAAGCAGGTCAGCCATAGGCGTCTAGGAGACGGGGACCTCACGGACGGCGCGCACCTCGCAAAAGTACTCAATATTGAGGGTGAAACCCAGTTCTTGTTTCGGTGTCCGCTGGGGAAAGTTGCCTTCGCCAACACGACATCAGTGACCTCAGCCGGGTCAGGGAGGCCGAGAAACCTCTTCAAATGGTGCGTCAGAGCCCCGATCGCGACCCCGCGTTCTTTGATGTCAGACCCTTCTTGTACAGTGTGGGCATGACAGAACTCAAAGATCTCCAGCCTCTCGAACAGGCGCTCGGGATCATCGACCAGGGCCTTGGTGGACTCACCGAGCGCCAACTGGTTTCAACGGCGGAAGTAACCAACCTCTTGCTCGACGTTCGGGCCCTGCTCAGCGAGATCGATTGCGTGGGTCCTGACGACGCCCCGGCCGAAGAGCCAGCACCTACGCCGTAACACCTGCGGGCAACCGAACCGAATCAGAGCGGCCAGATCCGACGAGCGGCCCAGCCAAGCGCTGCGCCCGTCGCAAAGCCCGCAGCAACGTCTGACCCATGGTGCATACGTGCGTGAATTCGGCTGGTCCCCACGATCGCGGCCGCCGAGACCCACAACGGTTTCCCACGGGGGACTGCGTCGATCAGCAGAGACGCCGCCATCGCTGCCGAACTGGCATGGCCACTCGGGAAGCTCGCCGTCTTTGGACGACGAAGGTGGGGTGCCCCATCGATCAAGTCGGGGCGTTCCCGTTTGAAGATCGGCTTGATCATTCCGTTGACGAGCACCGACTCGACGCCCAGGGCGATGGTCATGCGCTTGGCGTGGGGCCGCAGCGCAGGCACAAACACGGCGCCGGCAATCGACAGCACGTGCCAGCACACCGAGAACTCCGCGGCGCGGCTGGCGTTGTAGAAGACACCGTCCGCCGCGCCGTTTCCCCGCAAGGGATCAAAGGCCCGGTCGACTGACGTGTCGAACCGCTTGACCGCATCACCAAAAATGCTCATAGGGATCTCAAGACGTTAGCACTGGGGCCTTTGGCGCCCTGGCGCCAAAGGCCCCAAGAGAGCGAAGCGAACGGCGCTGGTGTTCCGATCTCGGCCTATTCAGCCGCCGCTTGCCACTGAGCCAGCAGCTTCGCAAACTCTTCACCGGGGTTGGCGGGGACGACGTAGCCGTCTTCGCTGTTGATGGTCTCCCAGTCATCACGGACTGATTCGGCGGTGATGTCGGCGCCGCGGTGGGTGCCCTGGGTGAGGCCGATGAAGAAGCGAGCGATGGTGCCGCCAGCTGCGGAGTAGACGTTGCCGCTGGTCTCGCACGATTCGTGGGCCAGGTAAATCACAACCGGGGTCACGAGCTTGGGATCGAGCTGATCAGCCATGCCGCCGAGGATGTCTTCGGTCATGCGAGTCTTGGCGACCGGAGCTATGGCATTGGCCCGAATGTTGTATTTGGCGCCTTCGGCTGCGAGCACACGAGTGAAGCCGACAAGCCCAAGCTTGGCCGCCGCGTAGTTGGTCTGACCGAAGTTGCCGAGCAAGCCCGAGTTGGACGACGTGTTGATCACTCGGCCATAGCCCTGCTCACGGAAGTGAATCCATGCCGGGCGGGTCACGTAGAACGCACCCTTCATGTGGACGTCGACAACCGGCGAGAGCAGATCGTCTGTCATGTTGTGAAAGGTCTTGTCCCGCAAGATGCCGGCGTTGTTGACGACGATGTCGATCTGACCAAAGGCGTCGATTGCCGCCTTCACGATGTTCTCACCGCCCTCTTGGGTGGCGACCGAGTCGCCATTGGCGACGGCCTCACCACCGAGTGCCTCGATCTCGGCAACAACGGCTTCGGCTGCTGATTGCGAGCCGCCGGTGCCATCAACCGCTCCGCCCAGGTCGTTGATCACGACCCGTGCGCCGCGCCGAGCCAACTCCAGAGCGTGCTCACGCCCGAGTCCGCCGCCTGCGCCGGTGACGATTGCGACCTTGCCGTCGAATCCGAGATCTGCGTCTGCCATGTGAGTGTCTCTTTCTGCCGTGATCGAGGGAGCTTCGCCACGCGGGACTGCGCTGTGCGTTTTGCCCACGAATGGAACCAGGTGTGAGGCTAGCGATTGACGAGGTGCGCCCGGTACGTGCTGGGCGCTGATCGAGACCACAGGGGGAATCGACTATGACCGATACAACCACCACGAACGACGCCGTTCTCTACGAAGTAGACGAAGGTGTCGCCGTCATCACACTCAACCGACCGGACCGCCTCAACGCTTGGGCGCCGGCACTGCATAGTGGCTACTTCAACTCACTCGACCGAGCAGCGGCTGATCCCGACGTGAAGGTGATCGTTGTCACCGGCGCCGGACGTGGCTTTTGCGCCGGCGCCGACATGGACGTGCTGCAAGGCATCGGGAGCGGCGAGTCCGGCGGCGCAGACGAGTTCGCCGACGACCCCGACTGGCCCCATACCCACGCCATGTCGATCCAGAAGCCGGTCATTGCAGCGGTGAACGGAGCCTGTGCCGGACTCGGATTCGTCCACGCGATGGCATGTGACATGCGCTTTGCCGCCGCGGGTGCCAAGTTCACATCGGCGTTTGGACGTCGTGGCCTCATCGCTGAGCACGGCGTGTCGTGGACCCTCCCCCGGCTCGTTGGTCAAGCCGTCGCCATGGATGTGTTGTTGAGCGCCCGAGTGTTCCTGGCCGAGGAGGCCAAGGAGATGGGCATCGTCAACAAGGTGTTCGAGCCCGACCAACTCATGGCCGAGACGCTGGCCTACGCAAAGGACATGGCCCAGCACGTGTCGCCTGCGTCGATGGCCGTGATGAAGAAGCAGGTCTACAGCCATCCCGACATGGAGCTCGGCGACGCAATGGCCGAGACCAACGTGCTCATGAGCAACAGCCTGCGGGCCCCCGACTTCAAAGAAGGCGTCGCCAGCTTCGTCGAAAAGCGCCTCCCCAACTTCCAACCCCTCGCCGACTAACAGGCGGCGGTCGACGACGCCTCCCCCGAACCTGCGTGCACACCACCAGGCCCGGCTGGCATCACGCACGCAAGTACGAGGACACGCCGACGAGGACACGCCGACGAGGGCCGGAGGTCGAGGTACACCTCAAGCGAGGACTCGGAGCGAAGCGACGCCGCAGCAGAGGTGTGCGTCGACCGCGGGCCCGGGGCCGTGTTGACGTTTCAGACCTGACCCCTATGGGTTTTCGGGGAGGCCGATGCAGGTGAGGCACATCTCGTCGTCGTCGATCGCGGCCGCTGCGGCGACGTCGTCTTCTGACTGGTACTGCGGCTCGTCTGAGCGGTCGGTTCTGGTATCGCCTGACGGCTTGTTTGTGGCGCCAGCGCTCTGACGGCGCCGACTCCAGCCCAGCGGATCGACCTTCCAATCGTCGTCGACGTAGCGCAGATCGAGGTCGACAAAGCCCGGCTCGGCAAGGTCGATCGCTGCAGCCAGGCCCTCGGAGAGAATGCGGCGCTGCACGTCCGCCTCATTGGGCGGACCGGTGGTGTGCCCAAGTGGGAGGTCCACAAAGACCGACCGAGGCGGGTTGGCGCTCTCGGTGATCGTGCGAGCAGAGGAGAACCCGACCGTTGGGTAGCCGTTGGCTTCGAGGTGACGTGCGATCAGACCGACCGACTGGTGACACACCGGTCAAACAGGCACCAACAAGACAAGATCGGGTTCCTGGGCCTGGCACTGCTGCAAGATCAGCTCGGCGGTATCGGCCATGAGTCGGCGCGTCGAGTAGATGCCGCCCATGAACGCCACGCCATGGCTCGACAGCGAGCCGATCTCGCCGTCGGCCACCATCTCGTTGAGACGATCGAGCGGGAACACACAGTTGGCGTCTTCTCTCGCGTCGGCCTGGTCATAGGCAAAGTGGGCCGTGCGAAGTTCGCTGGTTGGGGCGTCGGTCGCGATCAGACGAATGGATGTGTCGTCTTTGGTGTGAAAGGCGATCTGTCCCTTGCGATAGATGCCTCCGGAGCCAACCAACAACACCTTCGACTCCGACAACGGCTTGTCGATGGGCGCCCACGCCGGCGAGTCGGGCTCGTGGGCCCAGCGGTAGGAGTCGTAGCCGAGCCCGTCGTAGAGCTTCCTTGTCTCGCCGATGTAGTCGGCGGGAGGCAACGGTGATCGACCCTCGAGTACTTCGCTCATAGCCGGATCTTAGGGGCGAGAACCCCTGCCCAACCAAGGTGACGCATCACCGCTCAATCGCACGCGGGCCCGTCAGCACAGCAGTTGTTTACTGCTAAGCACCAACAAGCATCTAGCTGCACCACCATTTGGTGCTCAACCGACCCGGGAAACCTGCCGATTGAGCCTTCATGGGTGATAACGAGGGCTCGATCCCAACGATGCGGGCCCAACTCATCGAGCAGCTGAAAGTCTCGGGTGGCGGCATTGCCGCTGCGACTGTCGGGGTGCCCTTTGTCATCCGCGAGTGGACGCCCACGTCGTTCGTTGTGTTTTGGACCTTCGCCTACCTCGCACAAAGCGTCTTCTTCATCATGCTCACCGCAGCCGTTTCGCCTGAGGCGGGTCGGCGAACCTGGAGCGTCACCACGGCAGTGCTGTTCGCGTCGATCTGCGGATCGGTGCTGATCTGGGGGCGAGACATCCCGGCCAGTCCATGGATCGCGGGAATGGTCGCATTCGCCTACATCTCGTTCGAGACAGCCACGCTGCAATACAGCGAGATGCCGCAGTGGTACCTGGGCTCGGCCATCGTCGGGACGGCGACAACGGTGATGACGTTTGTTGCCATCCACCCCGTCGTCGCAATTGCAATAGCGCCAGTGATCGTCGGCGTGGCGCTCACCGCCAAGAGCAATCAAGACCTTCGCGAGGATCTTCGCGGGCGACTCGGCGCCGCTGAGATGCGGCTCAACACTGACCCTCTGACGGGGCTCCTCAATCGTCGTGGGCTCGGCCTCGAGCTCGGCCGACTCGAGGGGGAGGTCGCCACGATTGCCACCTTCGACGCGGACAGATTCAAACTCATCAACGACACACAGGGCCACGGAGTCGGCGATCAGGCGCTCCGCCTCATCGCCGATCACCTGAGCGCGATCTTTGCCGCCGACTGGGCGATTGCCCGCCACGGTGGTGACGAGTTCATCGCTGTCACCGCTGGCCATGCTCAGCTTCCCGACGGATCGGTCCCTCGATTCAACATGCCATTGCACGATCGAGCAGGCGAAGTGAGCTTCACGATGTCCGCCGGCGTTGCAAGCGGAATACTTCGCGGCACGGGTGATCATCTGCTGAGCGCGGCAGGCCACGCTCTTCGCCACGCAAAGCGAGAAGGCCTCCACATCGTTCGCAGCGAGGGCGAGCTACGGCAACGCTTCGAACGCTCGGTGGCGGTGACGTCCATCAGCGACGCTGACGACCGGATCGTTCCGGTGGCACAGCCAATCGTCAGCGACAACGGGATCGCCGGCTGCGAACTACTCGCCCGCTGGAGGACTGATGACGGCACGCTGCTGGCACCAGGCCAGTTCATGGACATGCTGGTTGAGAACGGCCTTCTTGGGCGGCTCGATGATGTGATGCTCGGACATGCCGTGCGGCTGGCACGAACATTCGAACAGCAAGGCGCGAACGTGTTCGTCTCTGCCAACGTCGCGGCAAGCCATCTGCTGAATCCGGGGCTCACGGGGTATATCCGCGATCTCCTCGACGAACATCACGTCTCGCCCGGTCGCCTTGTCATCGAGATCACCGAGTCTGAGCGGCTGGGCGCCGATCAGCGCTGGGAAGTTGCCATCAACGAGCTCCGTGTTCTCGGCATCAAGCTTGCCATTGACGACTTCGGAGCCGGCTATTCGAGCGTGGCCCGGCTGAAGCGTTTGCCGATCACGCATCTCAAACTCGACCGCTCGCTCGTCACTAGAGCATCAGGCCCAATGGGCCACATCGTGCAGGGAGTCGTCAACTTCTGCCATGAGTCGGCGATTGACGTTGTTGCCGAAGGAATCGAAACGGCGGAAGATCACATCGCCATGAGAGACTTCGGCGTTGGCCTCTTCCAGGGCTATCTGTTTGGTCGTCCCATGCGCATCGAAGACTTCCAACGGGACGTAGCGAACCGCTGCGACCCAAAACCACTGAACACCAACGTCGAAACGGCGACCGCTCACTCGACGTAATGAACTCTGCGCAAGAGGGATCTGGGCCGTGTTAACGATTCAGACCTGACCCCTGTGGTGTTGACGCTGCTACCGCAGAGGGAAGAGCTGGCCCTCAAAAACCGTGCCCCAGATCGGGATCTTGTCGAGACGCGACGGGTCGACCTCGTAGGGATCCTGCTCGAGCACGGTGAAGTCGGCCTTCTTCCCGGCCCGCAGGCTGCCGATCTCGTTCTCCATACCCAGCACGTAGGCGGCGTTGATCGTGATGGCCCGCATCGCAGCGTCGACGCTGATGCGCTCGTTGGGCGCCATCACCTGGCCACCCTCGCTCAGCCGGTTGACGGCCACCCAGGCACTCTTCAACGGTTGCGCTGGGGCCATGGTGAAATCGGAGTGCAGCGCCGTCGTGACGCCATGGCGATCGAGGGTGCCGAGGCGGGCCATCTGTGAGGCTCGTTCGTGGCCAATCGAGTTGGCCCAGTAGGCCTCGCCGAGTTCGTGCACGTAGTAGATGTTGGCCGACACGAGGGCGCCCAGCTCGGCAATACGGCGACACTGCTCGGGGGTCGAGAGCCCAAAGTGTTCGATCGTGAAGCGGTGGTCGAAGCGGGGTCGCTCCCACTGGAGTGTGGCCAACACGTCGAGGGCCAGCTGCACACCCATGTCACCAGTGCAGTGCACGTGGATTTGGTAGCCCTCGTTCCAGAATCGTCTGGCGATCTCTTCGAAGGTCTCGGGCGCGATCATCCATTCGCCGTGATGGCCGTCGATGAAGCCGGGGTCGTCCACCTGCATCAGCTGGGCGTAGAAGCCACCATCGGTGAAGAGCTTGACACTCTTGCGGTAGTAGAGGCGGTTGGTCTTGCGCGTTCGACGTTGTTCGACAAGACGCAGGGCTCCGTCGATGCCGTCGGCCCCCGAGATGCCTCGATTGGCGATGGGCACCATCTGAGTGCGGAAAGGAGTGTCGTCGCTATCGAGTTGGGCGACGAGTGCGTCCCACTCGTTGTCGGTGTCGAAGTAGCCGGCGGTGAGGTCGCCGATCGTGGTGTGGCCACCGGCGTGCACGGCCGCCTTCACCAAGCTCAGGCCGTGAGCGAAGCGCTCGGGTTCGATGAAGTATCGGTTGAGACGGCTGCCCGCCAAGTGTTTGCCGGTTTCGAAGAAGCGACCGGCACCGATGTCGACCTGGGGGTGGGCTTCGAGGCGCTCAGTATCGAGACCGAGCATGTCGAAGCCAGCGTCGTTCACGTAGATCTCATGGAACGATCGCTGCCACACGATGATCGGTCGCTCAGCCGAGATCTCGTTGAGACGGCTTCGGTGCATCTCGCCGTGCCAGATCGTGTGGTAACCCCAGGTGTGCAGCGGTTCACCGGCGGGTAGCTCGGCCTCGATGCGACGCAGCTCGTCCCAATAGGCGTCCGGGGTTTTCGTGGCGGGCACCTTGCGGTCGGGCAGATCCCACTCCATGGCCGTGATGAAGTGCATCGGCAGCAGCATCGACGCCATCGTCGGGTGAATGTGCGGGTCGATGAAACCCGGCATCACGATCTTGTCGGCGAAGGTCTCGTCGATCGAATGCGGGTGGGCGTCGAGCCACGGCTTGAGTGTCTCGAGCGAGCCAACCTCAACGATTCGCCCGTCAGCAACGGCGATGGCCGTGGCCTGGGGCAGACCCGGATTCATCGTGTGAATCTGCTTGGCGACGTACACCGTCAGATCGAGCTGGTCACCAGGTTGTCGCTGAGGAGGCAGGCTCATGCCTCAATCCCGAGCTCCTCACGAGCAAACGACGTCCACTTCTTGTAGTCGATCTTGCCGTTGGGGGCTCGGGTGAGTGAGTCGGCCACGAACACGTGGCGCGGCGCCTTGTAGCTGGCCAAGTTCGTCTTCACGTGTTCGATCAGTTCGGCTTCGTCTGGGGCGCCGCCCTGCACCGGCTCGATCACAGCGGTGACGATCTGGCCGAAGCGTTCGTCTGGCACACCAACAGCGATGGCGTCGACGACGCCGGGATGTTCCTTGAGGGTTTCTTCGACCTCCTCGGGGAACACCTTCTCGCCACCGGTATTGATGCAGACCGAGCCGCGGCCGAGCAGCGTGAACGTGCCGTCTGCTTCGATAGTGGCGAAGTCGCCGGGAAGCGAATAGCGCACGCCGTTGATCGTCGGGAAGGTCGCAGCCGTCTTCACCTCGTCCTTGTAGTAGCCGACCGGCATGAGCCCACGAACACCGAGTCGACCGATGTCGCCAGAACCCGCTTCGCAGAGTTCGCCCATCTCATTGATGACCACGGCGTTCTCACCCATGTCGAACTTCGCGGTGTTGTTGATGTTGTCCTTGGTCGAAAAGCTGTTGCCCATTCCGATGGCTTCGGACGATCCGAGCGCGTCGTAGATGAGCAGTTGAGGGATGTGGTCGATAAGCCGTTCCTTGATCGACTGGCTCCACATCGCCCCCGAGCTAATCATCGTCACTAAGGCCGACAAGTTCCACCGACCGGGGTTGGCGTCGAGGGCATCGACGATGGGGCGGGAGAATGCGTCGCCGACGATCACGAGCGCATTGACGCTGTTGGCTTCAACCGTGTCGAGCATGAGCTCAGCATCGAACTTGCGATTGGGCATCGTCACGATGCAGCCGCCCTGCGTCAACTGTCCGAGTGCGGTGATGTGTCCGGTGCCGTGCATCAGCGGGGCGCCGGGCAACATCGTCGGAGCACCAGCCCCGATCTCAACGATGGCGGCCGTCCAGGCGTCGAGGTCGCCATCGCCGTCGAGCGACACCGGATGGGTTCGCGTGCCGATCCGTACGAGCGTGTCGTGATCCCACATGACACCCTTGGGCATCCCGGTCGTGCCTCCGGTGTAGAGGAACCAGCGATCGCTGCCGGATCGGCCCCACGGACCGCTGATGTTCTCGTCGGTGCCAGGTGCGATCGCGTCGGCCCACGAGGTGGCCCACTCGGGACAAGGGCTCGACCCGTCATCGACCCAGAGCCACAGCTTGACCTTTGGGCACTGCTCGCGGATTCGTTCGATCGTCTCGGTGAAGGTTGCGTGGAACATCACGACGGCGGCGTCGGAGTTGTCCCACAGGTAGAGCAGTTCGTTGTCGGCGTAGCGATAGTTGGTGTTGACCGGCACAAGAGAGGCCTTGAACGCGGCGTAGACGCCCTCGAGATATTCGGGACAGTTGTAGAGGTACTGCGCAACCTTGTCCTGATGTTCGACCCCGGCGGCCAGCATCGTGGCGGCCAGTCCATTCGCTCGACGGTTGAACTCGGTCCACGACGTGGTCTCACCACCAAACACCTGGGCCCGCTGCTCACCTCTGATCTCGGCGATGATCTCCCACAGGTCGGCGAACTGCCACGATTGTTCTGACTGATCGGTCATGGCGAAGGTTTAGCCGCAACCCCCACACCCCCGCCAGCTCCCCGTAGGGGTCAGGTCTCAAACGTTAACAACGAGAGTTGTGAGGGTCAGCGAACAACTCGGTAAGTGAGCGAAGCGAACGGCGGCTACTCCTTCGCCCTTGCGAGGAGGGCTCGGGAGATCACCATCTTCTGAATCTCACTCGTGCCCTCACCGATGATCATGAGCGGTGCATCGCGGTAGAGGCGCTCAACCGGATACTCGGTGGTGAAGCCGTTGCCGCCGTGGATTCGCATCGACTCGAGGGCGAGCTCGGCTGCGGTCTCTGAGGCAAACAACTTCGCCATGCCAGCCTCGACATCGGCTCGCTCGCCGGCATCAACCCGGCGGGCGGCGTCGGTCACCATCAAGCGGGCGGCGTGCAGCTTGGTGGCCATTTCGGCCAGCTTGAATCCGATGGCCTGATGCTGAGCGATCGGCCTCCCAAACGTCTCACGCTCTTGCGCGTAGGCCATCGCCGCGTCGAACGCCGCTTGGGCCACGCCGACTCCCCTGGCCGCAACGTTGATCCGGCCAAGCTCGAGCGCTGACAGCGCCCAGCGAAACCCTTGGCCAAGCCCCTCCTCACCTCCGAGCAGAGAATCGGCCGACAGCCGATGGTCGGCATAGCTCATCTCGACGGTCTCGAGGCCGCGGTAACCGAGCTTGTCGATGTGGCGCGAGATCGAGATGCCACCGTCGCCTTCCGGCCCGGGCTGCTTGTCGACGAGGAAGCAGCTGATGGCGTCGTCGGAGGTGCGAGCAAGCAGGGCGACGATGCCGGCTCGCTCGCCGTTGGTCACCCACATCTTGGTTCCGTTGATCACCAACTCGTCGCCATCCTTCTTGGCACGGCATCGCAGGGCCGCGGCGTCGCTGCCCGAGTCGGGTTCGGAGAGTGAGAAGCAGCCCCTGAGCTCGCCGCTGGCCATGCTTGGGAGCCAGGCCGCTCGTTGCTCGTCGGTGCCGAAGCGCTCGATGAGCTGCGCGCAGATGAGGTGGCTGTTGATCACTCCAGCCAACGACATCCAGCCTCGCGACAACTCCTCGATCACTCGGGCATACGTCGAGGCATCGAGCCCGAGACCGCCGTGTCCTTCACCGATGGTTGCTCCGAAAAGACCAAAGGCTCGTAGTTGGTCGACCATTGCTTCGGGGTAGGCGTCGACAAGCTCGAATTCGGCAACGTTGGGGAGCACATCTCGATCAACGAACTCTCGAAGCGTGTCGATCATCTGGTCAGCAGTCGTTTGATCAGCGTTGGTTTGAGCCACAGCATGATCATGGCTGCCGCTCGAGCTGGCGGCGAACTAGTGCGCCGGATTCGCCATCCGGATAGCTGAGAGTTCTGGCAGTCGGCAACGGCGACGACACGCTGTTTTGGTCTCGGGGAACCGACGAGTGGACGGCCAGTGGCGTCAGAGCGGTGACACTCGGGTGGGGCTCGTTCAAGCCGTCACCAGAGACTCGGGTTTCGGCCGAGCAGCCGTTCGTGCGAGGCGCCGAAGACCCCTGTGGCGGAATCCAGGATGACGTGGTGCTCGGCGAAGCTCGCTACTGGGTTGTGACCGACCAAGGCAACCGCTGGTTCACCACCGTGCCGGCCGACTTCGAGAACGGCCTCGACGCAGCGTTCGGCCGAGGAATGATCGTTGTCCCAGACAACAACAAGGTGGCGGAGAAGTTGGCGGAGCTCGACGTACCGGAGGATGACGGAACGTCGAACACGCCACTCGTGATCGTTGGCGTCGGCCTCGCGACCGTCTTTCTCGGGGTTGGGGCAACCCTTGCGCTCACACTCCTGCCTAACCAACGCTCCTAGGGCCACCCCACGCGGCCCCACTGGCCTTTGTACCTCACCTCAACGGGGCCGTAGCTTGGGCTGATGCGCGCCGTGATTCTCCAGAATGGTCAGCTCGACGTTGGCGAGGTAGCTGATCCAGCACCCGGCCCCGGTCAACTACTCACTCGGGTGCTGGCCTGCGGCATTTGTGGGTCGGACTTGCACGCAGCCAAACACCTCGACGAACTCATCCGAATGCAAGAACGCAACTCGAGCGGCGCCCTGTCGACCCCACTTGATCCTGCAGCTGAACTCGTCATGGGTCACGAATTCTGTTGCGAGGTGATCGACGTGGGTGACGGAGTCGACCGGTCGAGAATCGGCGATCGTGTCGTGTCGCTGCCCTTGAGCATCGCATCGGGCACGCCGCGAACCATCGGCTACTCCAACCACCATTCCGGCGGTTTCGCTGATCATCTCGTCCTCGACGACATGCTTTGTCTCAGCGTGCCCGGCGACTGCTCGACCGATATCGCCGTGCTGACCGAGCCCGCTGCCGTCGCGCTCCACGCTGTCAACAAAGCAACGCTTGATCCCGAGCACGTCGCACTCGTCGTGGGCTGTGGGCCGGTCGGGCTCGGCGTGATCGCCTGGTTGCGACACAAGGGCCACGGGCCGATCGTCGCCGCCGACTTCTCCCCTGCCCGCCGCGCCCTCGCCGAGGCGCTCGGGGCCGATGTCGTGGTGGACCCGACCGTCGAGTCCCCGTACGGGTCGTGGGAAGATTTGGCATGGCCCGCCGATGCCGATCGGGCCAATCCGATGATTCGGATGATGGGAGTTGTGCCCAAGCCAACCGTGGTGTTCGAGTGCGTCGGTGTTCCCGGAATCATCGACCAGGTGATGGACGGATCGATTCGCGATTCACGGGTGATGGTGGTCGGCGTGTGCATGGGAACGGACACGTTCGAGCCCACCACCGGCATCGCCAAGGAGCTCGAATTACGCTTTGTGCTCGGCTATAGCGCCGAAGAGTTCGCCGAGTCGCTCGAGACCTTGGCCGCAGGGTCACTCGGCCTCGATCGACTTCTGACCGGGGTCGTCAACCTCGACGGAACCCCGCAAGCGTTCGTCGATCTGGCCGACCCCGAACAGCACGCCAAAATCCTGGTCAAGCCCGACTGACACCCCAAAAGGCCCGTCGAAAGAAGTTCTTTTTCCGCTTCTGCGTTGGGATCTCGACGTTTTTGCCCCTTCGCTGTCACACCCCATCCGCATACTTCTTCACATGACGCAGCTCACCCTCCTTCCAAGCAACGCATGGGCACTCGACGAAGACACCAAGCGCATCGGGCGCACCGGCCTGGCCAGCGCTCGTGAGGTCCTCGCCTCGAAGACGGCGATCCGCACGATGACGATCGAGGTCACCAACAAGGTGATCCCAGCTTCCGAAACCACTGCCGACGAGCCAAAGCACGCACTCGCAGCCTGAGTAGGCTCGGCCCATGGAACGGGTCGCAGCAGCTGCACACACCCGCTTCGTGGCGGGTGGCGTGTTGGGCGCCCTTCTGCTCAGCGCCTTGCTCTTGAGCGCCTGCACCCAGCTCGGTATCAGTCAAGGCGCACCGTCGGGAACCCCGATGGGCACCGCCACCGTGGTCTGGGTGATCGATGGCGACACGGTCGACGTGGAGATCGACGGTGAACGCGAACGAGCCAGGCTGATCGGCATCGACACTCCCGAGTCGGTCAGCCGAACCGAACCCATCCAGTGTTACGGCGTCGAAGCGTCAGACGCCCTTACCGGACTCCTGCCACCTGGCACCACGGTCCGCATCGAGCGAGATACTGAGGCTCGCGATCGATTCGGTCGACTGCTGCTGTATGTCCATCGGGCCGAAGACGATCTGTTCATCAACCGCCATCTCCTTGAGCAGGGATTCGCCGACGTGTTGTTCTTCGACCCCAATACCGCCTTCGAGGTCGAGTTCACTCGGATTCGCAACGAAGCCCGAGCGGCATCGCTCGGTTTGTGGGGCGACTGCGACGGTCCAGACCAACCGCTCGAGTAGCCGCTCAAGGCCGTGGAGTCTTCAGCGATCGATGTGTTCTGGCGCCGGGCCCACCTTCGCCCACACTCGCCAGGCTGCAACAGCGTTTGCGATCACGGCACCTGCGCCGAGGACTTGAACCTGCAACTCTTCGGCCAAGAACGCAACCGGACTCTCACCACCGGCGACGGACAACAACAACGGCGCAGCCCCGAGAACGACGGCGGCCAAAGCGAATGTCGGCCGAAGAATTCGGTGATTGCTTCTCAGTCCGGGAAGCCGCACCAGAACATGGGCGGCGATCATGGCAACAATCAGGGCGATCGGGATCCCGACGACGTACAACGCAGACACAAAGATCAGCGCCCAAACGACCATCAGGTTTCCGCCGGCGAGCTCCGACGCTACAAGGGCGACGTTGAACGCCGTCATGCTGTGGATTGCCGACCAGAGTGCGTAGCGGCTGGCCCATTCGCTGGCGGTTTCCAGCGGGAATGGGGCTCGGAGAACCGTGGGATCTGCTGCTGCGGGCTGCGCTGTCATGGCGAAAAACGGATCGTCGGTCGAAGCCATGGACGAACCATATTTGAGCGATTGCTCAATTGTCAAGCGATCGCTCAAATCTCTGTCTTCCTTGAACTTGCGTGCATGCGGCCGTCTCCCGCGGCCTCCCTACACGCAGGTTGACCAGAGTTGACTCGTTGCGTGTGTCTGACCTGAGCGGGACGTTCCGGTGCACGCACGTTCGAGGGGGGGGTGCTCGACCAGCGGCCGACGGTCCGGCCCTAATCCCGGCAGACTGGCCAGACATGACCTCACGAGGCAAGAGCCGCAAAGGCAAAGGCAGCGGGACCAACGACACGGACGCGACCAACCTCACATCGCGTGCGGCGTTCCGGCTTGTTGCCAAGTCTGTCGGTGCAACCAACAGGGAAGCCGACGGTCTCCGACAAGCGCTGCTGACCCGCTGGGCCGAGCGAGGCACCATCGACGATCTCGGTGACCGTCTCGCCGCGATCGACAACGCGCCCGATCGACTGACGACATGGTTCGCATTCGATCACGACGGCGACGCATCTGGCGCCAACGCCGTGCTGTCCGAGCTCTCCGACGAATTGGGCCTACGAGTGCGTGCCGAGCTCGACGCTGCGAGCTGAACGTCAATCGCCGAGCGCCGTCACCCCGTCAGCGCTTTCCTCATAGAAGAGCGGACTCTCGGGCAAGGTGCTGCCGCCGTCAACACAAATGGTCTGGCCCGTCACGTACCGAGCCTCGTCCGATGCGAGGTAGAGCATGGCGTGGCCGATGTCTTCCGGCTCGCCGAAGTAACCAGCCGGAATGTACTTCGCCATCTCTGCTTGCCCCGCTTCGTCGGCAATGAGGTCGATGGCCGGCGTCTTGATGAAGCCAGGCTCAACGCCGTTGACGGTGATCTTGAGCGGCGCCAGTTCCATCCCGGCCGTCCGGATGAAGCCGTTGAGGCCGCTCTTCGTGGCTGCGTAGTAGCCGGCACCGGGCATGACGACGCGTGGGCCGGTGACTGACGAGGTGAAGAGCAAACGCCCAGCGCCTTGCTTCTTCATGTGAGGGATCGACATCTTCGAGAGGTGGAAGGCGGCAACGAGATTGGTCGAGAGAGAATCGTGAAGATCGTCCGGATCGAAATCCTCGATCATCCCGCCAGCGAATGACGCGGCGTTGTGCACCATGATGTCGAGTCGTCCGTAGGCCTCGATCGTCGCATCAACTGACGCCTGGCATTGGACGGGGTCTTGCACGTCGGTGCTCACCAGGATTGCTTCGCCGCCGGCCTCCCGAATGGCATCCACCGTCTCCTGGCCCGATGAGGCAGTTCGGGTCGCGACCACGACCTTGGCCCCAGCGTCGGCGAAGACCGACGCAATGCCCCGCCCAATCCCCTGCCCAGCGCCTGTGATGAGTGCCGCTTTCCCGCTCAGTCGTTGCTCGGTCATGTCGTCCCGAGGAAGCGCTCGATCGTGCCTGCGTAGAACGAATCACGGGTGGATTGATCGATGCCGTCCATGGTGGCTTCGAATCGCTTGATCGGATCGTTCGACCCCTCGGGGTGCGGATAATCCGAAGCGAAGCACAGCATGTCGGGGCCGAGCTGCTCGAGAATCCAGCCGACCGGTTCCCCCGCAAATGGAGCAAGCCGGACACGTTCTCGAGCGATCTCCGAAGCCCGGCGAGTTCTCGGCGCAACATGACGGGACGCCTTCTCGACAAAGTCGAGCTTGTGGAGCCAGCCCGGCACCCACGAGGCGCCACGTTCGAGCGAGAGGAAACGGAGGCCATCGATCCGTTCGAACACTTCGTCGAAGATCATCGCCGACAGGAACAGCTCGATCGAGTTGTTCATGGCCAGCAAGCCCAACGGCGAGTCGGGCGCATCGCCACCGATTGCGGCGGTATGTCGACCATTGTTCTTGAAGCTGGGTGTGACCGGGTCGTAGTGGCCGTCGACGGCGATGTGCAGAATCGCAGGCACGTTCTTGTCGGCGAAGCGAGCCCATACCGGATCGAAGTCGGGGTGGGTGAATGACTTTGCGCTCGGATCAGCCTCATTCGGGTCGACCATCACCGTGTAGCAACCGTCAGCGAAGGCCTCGTCGATGAGCGAGCCTGCGATCTCAGGTCCGAGCGAAAACGGGACGTAACCCCCGGCGAGCAAGCGTTCGTCTTCTGCGCAGAACCGAGCCATGGCCCGGTTGTGCACCCTGGCGCCGATCTCGAGCGTCTTGGCGTCTTCAGCGTGAGCGACCTGATGAAACGAAAAGGTGCCCAGCACGATCTGACTCTCAAAGCCGAGCACATCGAGGGCGTGCGAACGATCGGCCGGATCGAATGCGCCGAGCCGAGACCACGGGCTGCGGGAGATGTCGAACATGCCCTCTTCGAACTTGGTCATCACATCCGGGTCTGCGTTGCGACGCTCGAGATGCTGGCGGCCCTTCTCGATGGCTTCGAGCGACACGGGCAGCTCACCCTGTTCGTTTATCGGAAGGAGATGCGCGACCTCTTCGGGCGTGGCGACAGCGTGCAAGAAGTCGTCGAGTTCGAACAGGTGACTGTCGACGTCGATGATGCGGCGGCCGTCTGCGTACGTCATGACGAATGCTCCAGGGTCTCAGGGTGCCGAAGGGTGCCGAGGGGTCAGGTACAAGTTCACGGCGACCCATCACCCAACGACGTTGCGTGCCCGTGACCGTCCCAGACTGTTCCCTTGCACGCAAGTTCGACAGGTACGCCTGCTCGCGCACGTAGGGATCAGGCAGAAACCGTCACGGACGCCAGCACGGTCAGATCGAGCGCTCGACGCCTTCCCAATAGGGCTCGCGCAGCTTTCGCTTCTGCACCTTGCCGGTGCCAGTGCGGGGCAACTCGTCGACGAAGTCGAACGAACGCGGGCACTTATAACCAGCAAGGTTCTCTCTGCAGAAGTCGGCGAGCGTTTTGCGTAGCTCGTCGTTGGCCTCGATGCCCTCTTGCGGCACCACGATCGCCTTCACCTCTTCACCGAAGTCGTCGTTCGGTACGCCGATCACGGTGACGTCGAGGACCAGGTTGTGGCCGCCGAGCGCGCCTTCGATTTCGGCTGGGTAGATGTTGACGCCGCCCGAAATGATCATGTCGATCTTGCGATCGCTCAGCCACAGGAAGCCATCGTCGTCGAGGTAGCCAACGTCACCGGTCGTGAAGACGCCGGGCTCGAGGTGTGCGTCTGCGGTCTTCTCGGGAGCTTTGTGATACTCGAAGTCTTGTCCGCTCTCGTTGCGGAAGTAGAGCGTGCCCGACTCGTTCGGCCCTGCTGGTTTGCCCTGCTCGTCGATCACCATGATCTCGAACCCCGGCAACGCCTGGCCAACGCTTCCGCCCTTGGCGAGCCACTGCTCTGAGTCGATCATTGTGATGACCGAACCTTCGGTCGAGCCGTAGTACTCGCTGATCTTGGGACCCCACCATTCGATGAGCGATTGCTTGACGGCGGGAGGGCAGGGGGCGGCGCCGTGCAACACCGTGAGGAGCGACGAACCGTCGTAGCTCGCCTTCACCTCATCGGGCAGATCGACGAGTCGCTTCATCTGGGTCGGAACAAGGTGGATGTTGGTGGCCTTGTGGGTGTCGACGAGATCGAGCACGCCCGCGCTGTCGTACTTGTGCTGCATCACGGTCGACGAACCCGCCATCATCGGAAGGAACGAAAAGGCCCACTGAGCTGAGTGATAGATCGGGCCACACAACACGGTGACGCCCGGCGTCGGGAACATCGCCGAGATACCGGCACCAATCAGGTGCCACACCTCAGGGGTCGTCCCTGGCTCGACGCCGGTCAAGCTGCCCCGCACACCCTTTGGATTTCCCGTTGTGCCGGACGTGTAGAACATTGGGCCGCCGAAGCTCTCGTCCTCTGGCTCGTCGGCCGATGCGGCGGCGAGCAGGTCGTCCCAGTTCTCGAATTGGTCGGTTGCGGGTGCGCCAGCGACGATGGCGAGCTCGATGCGCGACGAACGCTCGTCGGCGAGGGCGTTGGCGACAACATCGACGAATCGGGCGCCGACCATGACAGCCTTCGAATCAGAGTCGTCGAGGATGTACGCGATCTCGGGGCCGACGAGGTGCCAGTTGACGGGGATGAAGGTGACGCCCATGCTGGCGCACGCCGTCATGAGTTCGAACCACTCGATGCGGTTACCGCACACGATCGAAATCGTGTCGCCCGCCTCGATGCCTCGCGACCGCAGTGCGTGCACTGACCGATTCACTCGTTCGTTGAGCTCGTTCCACGTGAGCGAATTGTCGTCGTCGACAAGCGCCATTTCGTTGCCGTTGGCCTCAGCGAAACCCTTCGTCAACAATGCCATTGCGAACCCCCTTGGATGCCTGGTTGCGCCACCGTAGATCGAAGGCCTTGCGCCGTCACGTGGGAGGCTTGTTCGGGCGCGTATCGGTCCCGCCGGCGGTGCGGCGGGACCGACGAATGAACCTCATGGTTCAACGATGTTCGTTTGGCTCAGCGGTACCCAATCGCCTCAGGACCGAAGATGTCGACGTCTTGGTCGTTGTTGAAGTGCCGTTCCTTCGGCGAGCAATCAGTGGATCTCGTTGGTCGAAGATGAACACCGAGTGAGTACCGCAGCCCCGACAGCGGCACTGACCGCAAGCTTCTTTGTTGTTGAACGCAAACGCATTTTGTGGTCCTTTCATAAACCCTCAGTTGTTGACTCCACCCTGAGACGTGAGCGGCGGCCGTTCCGTCGGCCGGGCGACACAACAGCTGTGAGCGGCGTCACTCAGTGCTGTTCAGGCCACTCGGTTGTCGTCGGCTGGGACAGCTGCGGCGTACGCTCAACATGTGAGTTCGCTACTCGAACACCTCCGTCGGCCTGACGACGCAAAGCTCGTGCTCATTGTTTGCGATGGTCTCGGCTCGTCCAATGCCGCGAACGTCGCTGTCTACGAAGCGCTGCGTGAGGGTGTGGCGACCTCAGCTGGGCTGCAGATGCCATGTCCGTGGGCTCGGGCGGCGGTCGCCGACTACCACGGTGAAGACATCGGCGTGTCACTCACGCTCAACGCCGAACACGACTGTTACCGGTGGGGACCGATCACCCACGCTCCGTCGTTGCTCGACGGAGACGGCGGTTTCCCTCGGACTCCGGCCGATCTTTGGGAACACGCCGACACCGAAGAGGCGCTGCGGGAGTGCCGGGCACAAATCGAGCGGGCAGTCGTGTGGGGCTTCGACGTCACCCACCTGTCGGCCCACTTGGGCGGTCTCAACTCTCGACCCGAACTGTTCGACGTCTACCTCGAGCTTGCGGTCGAGTTTCAGCTGCCCATCAGCCTGCCCGACCCCTCGGTCGATCTCGGCTTTCCGGCCCGTCAGCTCGCACATGAAGAGGGCGTTTTGATCCCCAACCGAAACGTCACCGCTGGGCATGGGGTCGAAGCTCGCCCGTCACTGGTCGCCGCGCTCGAAGCACTCGAGCCCGGTGTGACCGAACTGCACGTTGCTCCTGCGATCGACACGCCCGAGATCCGAGCCATCACACCCAACTGGGCTGCACGTTCTGGCGACGCTCATTTGGTGACCCACGACGAAGGCTTCCGCAAGGCCCTCGAAGCGTCCGGCGCCGAGCTGATCGACTACCGCCTCCTCCGCTCCGCCCAGCGCAACTCGTGACGCGCCACGTGCCCAGTTCGCACTGACCCCTCCGTTCTGGAGCCTCCCACCGGCCTTTCAGTCGGCTGGGCACTCCAGTTCAAACCCGGTTCTCGTTCTGGAGCCTCCCACCGGCGTTTCAGTCGGCTGGGCACTCCAGTCCAAACCCGGTTCTCGGTCTGGAGCCTCCCACCGGCGTTTCAGTCGGTTGGGCACTCCAGTTCGCTGGAGGTGCGCTGGGCTAGGTGAGGGCGGAGACGACGGTGGGGTCGTCGAAGATCTCGAGCGCGGCGGTCATCGGGCCGGTGTGGCCGACGGGCTTGAAGTCACCCCGCATGTAGGCCTGCGACAAGTTGAACTCGCCAGCAAGCCACGCCTCGACCTGCTTTCCGGTGAACAAGAATTGCGTGACCGACTCTTCTTCGGTCGGGCCGACGACTCGACCGTCGACGATCTCGACTGTGGCCCGCACCTTCTTGCCGATGCCGAGGCCGACGATGCCAGACGAACCGGGCACCGGTTCACGATCAGCAGTCGCCGCTACGAGGGCGGCGACGAAGTCGTCGGAGAACTCATCAGCCATTGATCACGGCCTCCCGCGCTTCGATCGACTCTTCGACAACGCCCGAGAACAAGTCGCCTTCGATCTCGCCCTCGGCAACGCCAGTGTCGACCCACGATCGACCGAGGATGTAGTCCTCATAGGGGTACGCAGCGGCGGCTTCGTCGTCGGGCAAACCGAACCAGAAGGAGGCCTCGGGGTCGACCTGGGTGGCGTGAGCCAGCAAGGCCTCTCGGCGGGCGCCGTAATACTCACGGATGTCGAGCTTCGTGGTGATGCGGTGATCTTGCGACGGACGCTCGAACCACTTCTCGTCGTAGGGCGACTCAAGTTCGAGCCGCAGGAAGGTCTCGTGGTGGGCCGTGAGGCGGGCTCGGCTCCAGGTCGAGTAGTAGACCTTCTGGACCTGCCAGGCCTCTCCCGCATCGGCGAGGGCCGAAGCGTCAGCAGCCAGCTCGATCGCCGGATAGGTGATGTCATACACACGCAGATGATCGGGATGCTTGTAGCCCTGCTGATCGTCTGAGTAGGTGATGACGACGTGGGGCTTGTACTGCCGGATCAACCGAGAGAACCGCTCGACGGCTTCGTCGAGCGGAGCAGCAGCGAAGCAGTCGGGGTGGAAGTTGGCGTCAGACTCGGGCATGCCCGAATCGCGATAGCCGAGCCACTCGAGATGCTGGTAGCCGATGGCGGCGACCGACTTGTCGAGCTCCTCGGCTCGCACGGCCGGCAGATTCTCTTTGATCTCGGGCCGGTCCATCACCGGGTTGAGAATGTCGCCCTCTTCTCCCCCGGTGGCGCACACCAAGACGGCCTCGTGGCCCTCTGCTACGTACTTGGCAACGGTGGGCGCCCCCTTCGATGCTTCGTCGTCAGGATGTGCGTGAATAGCGAGCAGACGCATCACGCCAAGCTATCGGCGAACGGCGGCGCTAGCGGGCGCTCGCGCCACCCACGTTCCGACGAGAACTGGTTGAAGTAATGCGTTCACCGCCGTCGAGGGACACCCCGAACGAAGGGACGCTACGGCGCCGGCGGACACGGAGTGTAGGTGAAGGTGTCCTCACCGAGCGCCATGAACCCGGGCGGGTCTGGCGTCTCGGGGGTGTGAACGATCGCCTTCATCGTCCCGCCGTCGGCGTCCGGATCGGCAGGCACAACCAACTCGCCGCTGTATCTGCCGTTGGTGACGGTGAACGTCGCTCGTCCGGGTTCGCCACCGTCGAACGCCTCAACGGTCACTTCTGGCACGTTTGCGGTACCGCTCACGCTCACGAGGTAGTTGCCCATCTCACAGCTCAGCGTCACGCCATCGTCGTTGAAGACAATCGTCCCGGCGGGCACGATGGGCTCGGCAGGCGCATCGCACGACTGCACCAACACGGTCGTGGTGGCGAAGTCGGTGATGTCGTCGCTCACCGTGATGGTGAAGGTCGCCGGCAAAGCCTCGCTCGTGGCATCCAAAACGGCCGAGTAGGTGCCGTTCACGACATCGACACCTGTACCGATGCCGGCGTTACCCAGCGTCAGCAAGACCAGAAGTCGATCTACGTTCGACCCACCCTCAATACGCACAAGGGCAGCGCCAGCTTCACAGCTTTGGGTGACGTTGGTAATGCTCGCCGAGGGTGACGGCGGGTCGACCGGGGGTTTGGAACAGGCGGCCGGGTACCTCTCGGGGAACTCGGCGCAGTAGACGGACGGATCTTCCACACCGAGCACAACTCGGTCACCGAGCAACGGTGCGGCCGGGGTACCGACCGCTGGCGCAGCAACCGCCGATGCTGCGCCAGCGGTCTCCGCCGCCGCCACCTCAATTGGCGCTGCATCAACGAGCACCGCACTGCTCGCTGCGCCGACTCCCAAGAGCGCGCCAATCAGCACCCACACAAAAAACAAACGTCCAGCCACGTTGCAATCCCTCTTCGCCCCACCGGCCACTCTGGCCAACGCCCGAGACCATATCACCAATTTTGGGGGGCAAATGCATTTGGCCGCCTCATTTTGCCGTTCGCGAATCCGGTCGAAATCCGGGAACTCTCCCGCTCAATCCGTCGTTATGAGGGTCAACGCTGCTCAGCTCTGCAACCATTGAGCCGATTGAGCACTGATCGCCTGAGGAGGAAACCATGGAAGACCCCACCGTTTGGGCCGGTATCTGGCTCGCTGTCGCCGTTGTGTTCGGTGTCGGTGAGATCTTGGCTCCCGGGTCGTTCTTCCTCGTTCCCTTCGCCGTGGGCGCCGTCGCTGCCTCACTGCTGAGCTTCTTCGGGGCGCCGGTCGTGGTGAGCTGGATTGTGTTCATCGTGATGTCGCTCGTCACCTTCTTCGCCATGCGACCGCTCGCTCGCAAGCTCGATTTGGATATCCCCAACCCCACCGGCATCGGCGCCAACCGCTTGGTCGGACACGCCGCAATGGTCAACGCCGCCATCCCCGCCAACGACGCTGGCTCGGTGAAGATCGGGGCAGAAGAGTGGAAGGCCGTCGGCCGAGACGGCATGGGCTTTGCCCTCGGCACGAACGTTCGCGTCGTCGAGGTGAAGGGCACACGAGTCATCGTCGAGTCCACCGCCTCGTCGACCTCCGACCCATCCGGTCCTGGCACCCCGACCTCACCCCCCGTCTCCTGAGCACGGCGCCCCCGCCGCCGCCCCACTTCGCTCCCCCGCAACGTTCCCGCCTCTAGCTCCCCCAGCAGTCGACTACCTGAGGGCTCGTCGACAGAAAGTGAGAAACCATGGCCGCCGGATTGTTTGGAGTACTCCTCCTCATTCTTGTTCTGGTCTTCGTCTACATCGCCGCCGGCGTGCGGATCGTCCACCCCTATCAGCGGGGCGTGATCGAGCGTCTCGGTAAGTTCAAGGAGACGGTCGACCCCGGCTTGCGCCTCATCTATCCCTTCGTGGACAAGATGCGCAAGGTCGATATGCGTGAGCAGGTCATCGACGTTCCCCCGCAGGAAGTCATCACCCAAGACAACGTGACTGCCGCGGTCGACGCCGTTGTTTACTTCGAGCCGACCGACCCACAGCGTCTGCTTTACAACGTCAGCAACTTCATGCTGGCTGTCACGAAGCTGGCCCAGACCAACCTTCGTAACGTGATCGGCGAGATGAGCCTCGATGAGGCCTTCACCTCTCGTGAGCGAGTCAACGGCACGCTCCGCCAGATCCTCGACGACGCCACTGACAAGTGGGGTGTCCGGGTGGTTCGTGTGGAGATTCAGCGCATTGATCCTCCGCAGGACGTCATGAACGCCATGCACGAGCAGATGAAGGCCGAGCGCACACGTCGTGCGGTCGTGACCGAGGCCGAAGGTGCTCGTGAAGCAGCAGTGACCCGGGCCGAGGGTGAAAAGACCGCAGCGATTCTCACCGCCGAAGGTGCGAAGCAGCGCGACATCCTCACCGCTGAAGGTGAAGCCCAAGCGGTGCGCACCCGAGCCGAAGCCGAGCAGTTCCGTCAGGAAGTGGTCGCCGAAGGTGAAGCCCGAGCAATCGAGTTCGTGCACGGCGCCATTCAGGATTCGGGCACCGACGATCGAGTGATTGCGATCAAGTACCTCGAGGCCCTGCAGGGTGTCGCCGACGGTCGAGCCACGAAGATCTTTGTGCCGGCCGACATGAGTGCAGCGATGGGCGCCATCGGCGGCATCGCTGAGTTGTTCAACGGCGACGATGGCGACGACGGCGACGATCGGGCGCCACGCAAGCCGCGACCCATTCGCCGTTCAGCCCCTGCTGCAGCACCGGCGGCCGAAAAGGCACCGAGCAAGGGCTCATCGTCGGGCGGTGCAAAGTCGGCCAGCTCGAGAGCCGCCGCTACCGATGCGATGACGCCACGAGCGACAAGGCCAGCGCCGGCAACACCGCCTCAGCCAGGTCGGGTTTCGCCACCGCCTCCTCCCGGCGGCTGACCCGTCACCGAATACCGAAACCAATACTGAATCCGCACCGTTTGGTGTGCTGGGATGGCCGTCGCTGGTCACCTCGGCACACCATTCGTGCTTTTTCTGGTCCTACGCTGAACCCTTTGGCGGGTTGAAGCGTCGTAGTGGGTATGACGGATATGGGGACATTCGAGCGTGAGCTGAGCGACGGATTGCAAGCCGAAGCTTCGCGGGTCGACCCCGACGTCGCTGCGGCTCGCGCCCAGCTCGATGCCCGCCTCAACAGTGCACCGGTGGAAGACCGCCCGAATCGATCGTCGTTCCTCGCCGTCGCTGCTGCCGCCATCGTCGTGGCCGGGGCTGCTGTTGGGTACCAGTACGTCAATCAGGACCCCGACCAGATCGACGCAACCAACGCGAGCGTTCTGTCGTCGACGCCGGATGACGAGAGCGCTACCAGCGATGACGACGAGCCGAGCGAGACCGAGGTTGCGCCCACCACAACCGCTCCGCCCGCAGATCTCGAGGACGGCTCACCGGCAGACGCCACTGGTGATGAGGTCACCAACGGTCAACAGCTCGCCTGGAACGAGGTCCCCGCTCCAATGGTCGACCGCTCGGTCGGCAACGCCGTGCAAATCGAGTCAAGGCAGTGGGATCCGCAAGATCCAGACGATGTCACACGGGTCGACACTGTCATCTGGACCGACGACGGGCGCTCGGTCAAGCCCTTCAACGGCGAGTATGTCGACCAGGTGCAGGCCGGCTGGCTCGATGCGCTGGTGGTCAATCGTTCGAGCGACGCCGAAGAAGCCGTGCATGCCATGTTGCGCACCGCCGACATCAACCCCGACACCGCCACGCGAAACACGATCGAGACCCGCACCTGGGGCATGGCCGGGGCACTCCTCACCTCGGGCAATCTCAACCCCGACGAGTGGGCCGACGCGCTTCGAGCGCTGGCAACGATCGACGGTGTCACGTTCTCCGATCAGGTCGTAGACGATGAGCGGCTCATCGTCGTCGAGGCGGCCAACCGGCCCGGCGGTGAGAGGTGGACCATCTCGATCGACGGCATTTCTGGTCAACCGATCGAGCAAGCGAATACCGGTCGCGATGGATCGATACTTCGTTTTGTCGAGTTCTTCTCGAGCAGGGTCGAGGTCCCGCCTCCAGCAGTCGACGATGCCGCAGCAGCCGCTGCGATGTCCGTGGTGGTGAGCCATCTCGGCATTCACGTCGAAGCGACAGGTGACGGAGAGGCGGAGTCGCTCGTGATCCTCGGAGCTGATCACGACGAGGTTGCGTCAACCCTCACGGCGTCGTTGGGCGAGCCGATCTCGGCTTCCCGGCTGTGCGAGAGCCGGGCCGAAGGGTCAGCCAGCCTGACCCAACACAGCTGGCCGGGTGTGCACACGTTCTCGAACGACGGGGGTCAGTTCACCGGTTGGGCCCTCACCAGCAACGACATCGTGACCACCGACGACGGCTTGGGAGTTGGTTCAACGGTCAGCGATCTGCAAGCGGTGTATCCCGGGGTCACGCTCGTACCCGGACCAGGCGGACCATCGGCCTGGATCGATCGAGTCGTCTACGTCGCAACGTCAGAGAACCCGACGAGCTTGCTCACCGAAGTGAGCGTTGGTGAGGTGTGCACGTCGGTCGGGTCTGGCCCATCCGGCGACGAGTCGTCTGGCACCGAAGGCGGCAGCGAAGCCGACCCTGCGTTGCCCAGCGACACGTCGAATAGCACGGAGGTCGATGGGTGATCGATCTCGTGCAAGAGCCACCGACCGGCGAAACACGGGCCCTGGCCCCGTCAACCGAATCGTTCGATGAGGTCTTCGAGCGCGAGTACAAGAAGATGGTGCGCCTCGCCTACTTGATGACGGGTGACGACGGCCGGGCCGAGGAGGTCGTGCAGGAGGCCTTCGCCACGCTGCATCGCCGCTGGGACGACGTGCAGTCGCCCGGCGGATTTCTCCGGACGACGGTGTGCAACAAGAGCCGCGACACCCAACGTCACCAGATTCGGGCTCGCAAGAAGCTCCGGCTGCTGCGACCGGTGATCGACGTGACCGAGCGTCCGTATTTGGTCGACGCCCTCTTGGAACTGTCGCCGCGGCGTCGAGAAGCCGTCGTTTTGCGCTACTACGGCGGCCACACCATCCCAGAAATCGCCGACATCACCGGAATGGCCGAGGGAACCGTGAAATCGACCCTCCACCGAGCTCTCGAAGAGCTCAAAAAGACCCTCAAATCCACGGACTAACCCCGTTAACCCTCAGGGGTCAGGTCTGAAACGTCAACACCGACCCTCGTAGGCCTTCCCTGAAGTTGCGTGCATCCGGCCATCTGCCGCTGTTGCCGGGCACGCAAGTTCGGCGACAAGCCCAAGTTGCGTGCACACGACCGCCCCGGGATGCTGCGTTGCACGCAAGTTCTTGGTGTCTGTCGCAACCCGCAACAGACCGCTCTGGCAGCGGGTTGTTGACGTTTGAGACCTGACCCCTAGGAAGATTGGGGGGAAGCCCTGATGTCAGTTTTCGGTCGCGTCCGTCATCGTGGAACCCATGGTCGCCCCCGCCATCGAACGCCCCACGTATGCAGAGGTTGTTGCCGAGAGCCGACGCCCGCTCACATCGCTCGCTTGGCGCCTGCTTGGCGACAAGACGCTCGCTGAAGACATCACGCAAGACGCCCTCGTTGCCCTTCTCGGCGCCTGGGACGATGTAGAGAATCCCCGTGGTTTCGCCCGGTCCGCCGTCTTCAACCGTTGCCGTGACGTGCAGCGGCGCGAAATCAGCGCTCGAGAGAAGACCACGCTGCTCCGGGCAACCGAGCGAGCCGCTGCACTCAACCCAGTCGCCTCCCCTTACTTGGCCGATGTGATCTCGACCCTTCCCCCGCTGTGGCGGGAGTTCGTTGTGCTTCGCTTCTATGGCGGTCACAACCTTGACGAGATCGCCGAACTCACCGGCCGTTCCGTCGGCACCGTGAAGTCAGGCCTGCACCGAGCGCTGCGTCAACTACGCGAGCAACTCGACGACGACACCGTCCCCCAAGCCGCGTGACCTGACAGATCCGATCTGCCTGCACCGCTGCCTACGAACTTGCGTGCAACACACCAGCCCCAGACGGCAGGCTGCACGCAACCTCAAGACCACCCCGAACTTGCGTGCAACACACCAGCGCCAGACGGCCGGACACACGCAACTTCGACGCGGAGAGGGCGGGCTACGTGAGGCGCAGCGAGGGACGAGCGAAGCTCGAGCGTGAGAGCCGATCGCGAGTAGCGGCTCGGCGAAGCCGACGCCCAATGTGATCAGCGATGCGAAGCGAGCGGGGTGAGTTGCCAGTCGCCGTCGTCGTCTTCGACGATGGTCCAGCCGAGTAGCTCGGCGAGGGCCGAGCGGCCTTCTTCGGGGCCGGACGCCAGCACCTCGTCACCAGGCGCCAGCACCACGTGGCGTCGGGGCCGGTATTGGTAGCGGCCGTCTCGCTCGATCGCCAGCACGTTGAAGCCGGGCTCGATCGGCAGGGCCAGCTCTCGCAGCGACTTGCCTGCTGCCGGGGCGCCCTCGCCCACCGGAATCTGCAGCACGATGTCGTCGGTGTCGCCCAACGCGATGCCGAGCACGGGGTGTAGGTCGCTCGACTTTTCGATCAGCCACACCATCTGCTGGGCCTGATCGCCCAAGTCCTCCGCCGCCGACGCCAAGTGCAACAGCCCCCGCAACGGCAACAGATCGTCGTTCGAATCACCGGCCGCCTTGAGCACCCACAGCTCGAGCCGGTTGTTCATCTCATCGAGGCGGTCCTCGAGGTGACGCACCTGCGCCGCCAACGAACGATCGCGGTAGACCAGCGCCGAATACGCCAACCCAACCGCAACCTCCGACAGGTTCTTCATCTCGATCAACGTGTCGATGGCGCGGTCGAGATCGGTGAGCGCTTGGCCCTCCGGCTCTTCGGGTGGGTGATACGGCGGCGCTCCCGCCAGCTCTCGCAGCCGGGCAATGCCGTCGGGGCTGCCTCGCAAGAACAAGACGTCGTGGGGGTTGAGAATGTCGTCGCCGCCCGGGTCGACGATCCACGTGCGGTCACGCCGAATCGCCATCACCCGCATGCCCGTCACGATCGGCAACTCGAACGACGACAACGGCCGATTGGCGAAGTGTGCCCCTTCGGCCACCTCGACCCGGTGTGCCACCTCTTCAGCCCGCGTCATGTCGACCACGAGCTCGCGAGGAATGCCGAGGCGCCGCGACACGATCTTGGCGATGTCGACGGCGTCGTTGCCGATGCGTTCGACGGCCGAGATCACCTGTAGCACCGCGGCCATGGCCTCGGCTTCACGCGGGTTGCGCACGGCGATGATGCACAGTGCCCGCATCTGATGCACCAGGTCGCTGATGTCCTGCTCGAGTGCCTCGACCTCGTCTGCCATGTCGGGGTCGTCGAAAAACAGTGCGGCATAGGCCAAGTCGACCATCAGCTCACTGGTGTCTTTCGCCTCGGCGAGCATCACTCGGAGATTTCGAGATTCCATCAAACGTCCGTTTCAGAGGAGGTGCGCCGCCAGGCGTACCGACCCGGAAGCCCAGTTCGGTACATCGCCGACGAAGGAGGCGAATCGAAGTGCGCATTCTGATGCGCCTGTGCACGTGACTCGATCATGTCACTTGCCACAGGATGAGTGCACCTATCAACGACAGAGCCCCGACCACGTCGAGGCTTGCGGTCACGATCGGGATGCCGAGATTGTCGGGGTCGAGCCCGAAGCGAACCACGGCCAGCGTCCCGTAATAGGCAATGGCCAGCACCAGCAGCGTCACCCCGAGCCCACCAGTGAGCACCACCACCAGCAGCATCCCGAGGCCGGGTGTCGACTCGCCAGCGATGGCAGCCGTGAGCTGAGCAACGAGGGCCAGGAAGGCAAAGATCGGCAGGGCGAGGGCGGCGGTGAACGCCATGTCGGTCCGCGCTGTGCCCGAGGGAAGCGGCGTGCGGTCGATCAACCCCAAGTGCACTTTGGTCGACAGGCGGTTGGACAGGATGCCGCCCAACGCACCGGCGGTGCCGAGGTAGCCAGGCAGGAGCACCAGCATCACCCACGACAGTTTCGACTCGGCCGCCTCGATGGCGAGGCCGGCACCCAGGCTGAGCAACCCGGCCGCCACGAGCACCGGGAGCGACTCGATGACGATGCGCTTGGCCGAGTCGAGGCTCGACCGGGCGAGGATCAGCAACGAAAGGATCGTCGCCCCCGCCGACATGGCAGCGATGATCGTGGTGGTGCCACCTCGTGCCACCAGGGCAGTCGAGGCAACCAGCGCCGGCAACGTAATGAGGTCGCCCGCGGCGGTGACAAGGGGCGCGGTCACGTTGTCGAGATCCCAATCGAAGCGCACCGACGCGACGGTGAGACCGAGCGTTGTCACCAGCACGACGATCGACGCGATCATGCCGCCGATGAGTGAGATGACAACGAAGTCATCGATGCCGAGAGCGTCTCCCCCGTCGGCTACCGACAACGCGAACACTTCGGCAATCGCCGCCAACGCAAGGCCGGCCGCCATCGAGTTGATCATGGCGGCGACGATGTTTTGGCCCAGCACAGAGTCGGCCCGCAAGCTCCACGAGAAGGTGCCGGTTTGCAGCGCGGTCGACAGCCGGCTGCCGAACGGTCCAAACACGTTTCCCCGCAGGGCGATCGCTGCTGGCACAAACAGCAACAGCCCAGGCAGCGAGGCAATCTGCGCTTCTCGCGAAGCAAGCGTGAGCCCGGCAACAACGCTGGTGATCGCTGAGAACGCGAGGGCCGCCAGGCTTTGGACGACGTCGTCCCGGTGGGGTCCGAGAAAACCACCCAACGGCCGCCAGGCCGGGGCGAGCAGCGGAGACAAGCCCCGACGGGGAAGCGGCCGGCGAGCCATCGTGGGAATGCTAGTGCTGTGCTCGTTGCACCTCGCCGCTGCGACTGTGCAGGTTGAGCGGCGCTACATCGACCGCTGCAGATCGCTGGTCAATCCATCGACCCAATCGTCAGCAAGCTCAGGCAAGGGGAACGCACCCGTCCACGGCAGCTCGACTGCTCCAACCAGCTGAACAAGCCGTTCCAAGCTGACTGCCCGATCAAAGAGGTAGCCCTGGCCGAACTCGATGCCGAGATCGTCGACGATGCGAAGCTGCTCGCGGGTTTCGATGCCCTCAGCCACCACGGGGTAACCGCGACGCCGACCGATCTGGGCGATGTCGGCCACAATCCGATACGACGAGACCTGATCGATCGTGCTGACGAAGTGCCGGTCGATCTTGAGTCCGTCGATCTCGAGATCAGCGAGCAGCGACAGCGACGAGTAGCCGGTGCCGAAGTCGTCGAGATACACCCGCGCTCCTCTGCCCCGGGCTTCAGCGATGGCGTCACGCACGGCTTCGAGGTCGCCGATCAGTTCATGCTCGGTGATCTCGAGCACCACGCCCGGCCAGAGTTTGGCGTTGTCGGGGTCGTCGAGCAATCGCCTGATGGTCGAGGGCGAAACGTTGATGCCGAGACCAATCGACGTGTCGGGAATGAGCGCACGAGCTCGTCTCGCTTCGGCCATCATGACGTCGGCCAAGCGACGTTCGAGCCCGGCCTGGGTCAACGCGTCGATGAATGCTCCGGCGGGTCGCAGCGTTCCATTGTCGTTCCAACGGGCAAGGCTCTCGACGCCGATTAGCGTGCCTGTCTTGTTGCACACCAATGGCTGCCAGTGGGCAACGATCTCGTTGTTGTCGAATGCCGCGACCAGATCTCGACGCAACTGCCGTTCGCTTGCCGCTTGCATCCGAGCCTGCTCGTCGAAGACGGCGATGTGGGTCGACGCGTCGTCCTTTGCGGCATACAGCGCGGCGTCTGATCCGGCGAGAAGGTCCTCGACGTCGAGTTCTTTGATGCGCCCGTAAGCGACACCGATGCTGGCCGACACGACTCGCCTGCTGCCGCAGAGTTCGAATGGTGCTTCAAACACCGCAGCCACACGTTCGGCGAAGCGAAATGCTCCCTCGCCGCTGATGCCGGGGGCAGCGATGGTGAGTTCGTCGCCGCCGATGCGGGCAACGATGTCGGTGGGCCGCACCGATTCTTTGAGACGACTTGCCGCTTGGATCAACAACGAGTCGCCGGCAGCGTGACCAAGAGAGTCGTTCACGGCCTTGAACCGGTTGAGATCGACAAACAATACAGCGATCGAGTCCGCTGGCTGATCGCCTTCTCGGTGAGGCACGAACCCGGTTGAAAGAATGTCGTCGAGCGCGGTCACAAAACCCGAACGGTTCAACAATCCGGTGAGCGCATCGGTGTGGGTTTGACGTTGCAGCTCGAGGTTGGACTGGTGTGCCTCGCCGAGGAGCATGGCGTTCTGGTTTGCCATTTGCAGGCTTTCGAGCGTGACCCTCCTCGAGATGCGAGAGAGCAAGGCCGACGCCACGAGGCCGTATCCCATGAGGCCGACTGCAGGGAGAATCACTGGCGAGTCGGCCAGGACGAACCCAACGACGGCAGTGGAAACCAGGGGTAGTTGTGATGCGTAGAACAGCGACCGTGTGAGCGACCTCGCCACGACGTTGTTCGCCATCGAGACGACGATCATGACGAGCGTGAGCAGTTGGCCTTCGATGTGCTCGGGCATGGCGAAGAGGGTGAAGGCGCCCAACACTGCGCTCTCAAACGGAATCGACACCAACGCCCGTTGCCCGTTGTGTTCACGGCCATCAACGACGTTGCGCAGCACCCAACGGTTGTGCGTGGCTGCAGCGATGAGGAAGACACAGGTGAAGGCGGTCCACGGGACAATCCGATCGTCGGGGCCGCAAAGCCAGACCATCAGGGCGAAGAACGGGAAACCGATCGCGGTGAGGACGCCCACACCGACGTTGAGCTGTGCCCCCTTGAGCAGCAGCTGCGCGTGCTCGTCGTCTGTGGGTCTGTCCGCCTCCCCAAACAGGAGGTGGATTGGATTGCGCAGCATGGAAACGTCATCGGCGACTTTCGCCAAAAGCCTTAGCTGATTCGACGTGCTTGTTGCAACAGATCTCAGCAGCCCGTCACCGGCTGGCAGAGCCCGAACACTACGATCGCGAACCGTGTCCCGGTCCCGCCCATTGCGAGCAACACGCGCTCTTACAAATCTGACAGTTTTCTGCGTGCTCCTCTTCGTCGCAGCCGCATGTACCAGCGACGGGCGCGAGCTGGCCGAGGCCCAGGATTGGCAGACCACCACCACCCGCCCTCCTCCACCCACGTCAGCGCCGATTCAGCAGGTGAGCGACTCGGGTCTCACGCTCACGAGTCCCGATTTCGAGCCTGGCGGCGAGGCTCCCCTCGAAGCTCAATGCGTCGGCGGCAACCGTTTCCCCAATCTCGAGTGGAGCGGGGTGCCTGATGGCGTTGGCGAGATCGCTGTGACCTTGAGCGACCAAACCGACCCCGAGAATCCGCTGCTCATCTGGATGATGGGCGGGCTTGATCCAACGACCCGCAATCTCGAATCGGGCGTGATGGGACCCGGCGGCTTCGAGACCCTCAACGATTATGGCCAGCCCGGCTGGGGCAGTCCGTGCCTCGAAGCCATCGGTACGGGTCGGCGTGATCTGCAGTTTCGGGTCTACATGTTGCCGGCGCCGACCGCCGTGAGTGCGGGCGACCCGGGCAACGAGGCTTGGGAAACCATCATCGCGTCGGCGACCGACTCGGCCAGCGTGCTGATGCACATTGGCGAAGGAATCGCCTCGCCGTAGCGGGCTGTTCGCCAGGCCAGCTCGCACCGGTTGCGGGGGTTCAGAGCAAGCTCCCAGAACACACGTGTGACCACGGCGTGAAGTGGTTGACCTCGCACAGCCGGCCTGGGCGAGGTCCCTCGTCCCCACCCAGGCTCGACATGCTCGGGCGTGTCGACGGCATTCCCTCCGTGTCGTCGATTGCCCTTCGGTGCTTCCATGAGGGAAGACCGTGATTTGTCTTGCTTGGTCGCCACACCGAGAGGACCTCGACACGACTCAACAGGGAGAGGTTCGTGTTCCCTCCGAGATTTCCTCGGTGCGTGCGACCTTGCCATGCCATGAAAGTCGATTTCGACACTTCTGTATGTCAGCCAGCTGACACTTCTGATGTGACCATTGTCACATTTTGTTCCTTGGTTCCGTCAGGCCCCAACTACGGCGGCGACAGCACCGGTTGCTGCGACGCCTGCTGCGATGACGCCGGCGTAGATGCGCAAGAGTCGGTTGAGCGCATCGGGGCTCAAGTCGGCGACGAGGCTGCGAGGTTCGGGGACGGCGTCGGCGGTTGGTGCGGGCGATCCCAAGGTGCGGCGGTGCGAGTCCATGGGCCAATCGTGATCGACCGGCGACGTTAGCAACGCGGGGAAATCCCCGCTGTTTAGCTGAGCTCGTCGGGGTTTGGATCGGACCAGCTAACGCGTCAGAAACCGATCACTCTCATCGGGCCCGACGCGCGACACTCCCTGAGCTGGGGTGCAGTACTTCTACCTCTGCCATATAGGCCTACTGCCCGCCTACCATTGGCCGGATGCAGCAGTTGGACCTGGCGGGAGAACTGGAACTGCGCGACTACATCGCTATCTTGCGGCGGCGGTGGGCGTGGGTTCTTGTTCCGGTACTACTCATTCCTCTGTTGGCTGCGCTCATGTCGATGAGGCAAGCCGACGTGTACACAGCGACATCTCGTGTGCTCCTGGCCAACTCCGCTGCCCAAGACGCGATCCAAGGCGAGAACAACAACTTCTTTGCCACCAATCGAAGCTTGGCCAACGAGATCAACCTCGCGAACAGCGACGCGACAGGCGCTGAAGTTGCCGAGCGACTCGGGCTCGACAGCGCTCCCGGCGGCTCCATCACCGCAAACGAGGATTCCGACGTCATCGACTTCACGTTCAGCGCCGGAACTCCCGAAGAGGCTGCTCTTTATGCAAACACATGGGCTGAGGTCTACGTCGACGTCAAGCAATCCACGGCCCAGTCGAGTCTCGACGGAACTGTCGATCAGCTCGAAGAAACGCTGACCGAATTGCGTGCTGAGCGAAGCGACATCCGAGCCGA
>CALJSB010000032.1 GCA_937976305.1 uncultured Acidimicrobiales bacterium | reverse complement strand
GTTCCCGACGAGGCCCGGCTACCGATTGATCCGTCGACCGACGCTCCCGACGGCTACACCGCTGATCAGCGAGGTGTTCCCCGCGGCTTCATCGGCGATCCCGACATCATGGACACCTGGGCCACCAGCTCCCTCACCCCGCAGATCGCCGGGCTGTGGGAAGACGACAACGACCTCATGGAGCGGGTCTACCCGTTCGACATGAGGCCCCAGGGCCACGACATCATTCGAACCTGGCTGTTTTCAACCGCCGTGCGGGCTCACTTCGAAGAAGACACCGCGCCGTGGCGCCACGCCTGCCTGTCGGGTTGGATCCTCGACCCCGATCGTAAGAAGATGTCGAAGTCAAAGGGCAACGTCGTCACGCCCATCGATCTTCTCGATCAGTTCGGGTCCGACGCCGTTCGATATTGGGCCGCCTCGGGGCGCCCGGGCACCGACACCGCCTTCGACGAAGGCCAGATGAAGGTCGGACGCCGTCTCGCCATCAAGCTGCTCAACGCATCGAAGTTTGCGATGGGCATGGGCGACCTCAACGCTGCACTCGACCAGCCCGTCACCGAGCCGCTCGACCAGGCCATGCTCGGCCGCTTGGCTGCGCTGACCGACGAGTGCACGAAGGCCTTCGACGACTTCGATTACGCCCGGGCCCTCGAGCGGGCCGAAAGCTTTTTCTGGACGTTCACCGACGACTACATCGAGCTCGTCAAGAACCGGGCCTACGGATCTCGGGGCGACGAAGCGGCACAGTCTGCGCACGCCGCACTGGCCCGAGCCCTCGACACGTTGCTGAGGCTCTTCGCCCCGTTCTTGCCATTCGCAACCGAAGAAGTGTGGTCGTGGTGGCGTGAAGGCTCGATCCACACGACGAGCTGGCCCGATGTCGACGATCTTCGAGCAGCTGCGGCCGATGCCGACACCGCGCTCGTCGACGTTGCCGGACAGACCCTGTCGGAGTTGCGTCGAGCCAAGACCGAAGCGAAGCGGTCACTCCGTACTGAAATCATCCGGGCCACCGTCAACGACACGGCTGACCGCATCGCACTCCTCGACGTTGTGAGCGCCGATGTGAGTGAGGCCGGCGCCGTCAACGAACTTGTCACCGTCGGCGGAGCTGCCGAACTCGCCGTCGAAGCCGAACTGGCTCCGGAAGACGACTAGAGACCTTCAGACCAACGGGCCACCACCCAAAGGATTCGACATGGCGCTGAGCAACGCCGAACTCGACACAATTCTGGTCCGCATCAACGGGCCCGACCATCCCGGCATCACTGCCGGGCTGATGGACCTGCTCACCCTCGCTGGCGCCGGCATTCAAGATGTCGAGCAGATCATCATTCGAGGTCAACTCTCGCTCAGCCTCGTTGTGACCATCCCCGAGGGTCGCGACATGGTGAAGGAACTCCTTCACTTCGGTTGGGAACAGAAGATCAACATCGACTTCGAGGTTGTCGACTCGACGCCGTCCGCTCGCGAGCCCGGCCTCGTCGTCACCATCATTGGCCGGGAGGTGACACCTGCCGAATTCGGTTCTGTCGCAGGCACGATTGCCAAGACAGGGGGCAACATCGATCGCATCGTGCGCTTGGCTCGGGATCCCGTGCTTGCGTACGAGCTCGTGGTGAGCGGCGAGGACCGTTCGGCCCTCAAGGCCGCGATTCTGCAGGTGGCCGAGACGTTGCGTTGCGACGTCGCCGTGCACCGAGAGGGCTTGGCCCGACGAGCCAAGCGCCTCGTGGTGATGGACGTCGACTCGACACTCATCCAAGAAGAGGTCATCGAACTCGTCGCCGACGAAGCTGGTTGCCGAGACGAGGTAGCCGCCATCACCGAGCGGGCCATGCGAGGCGAAATCGACTTCGAACAGTCACTCCACGAGCGGGTTGCCTTGCTCGAGGGGCTGCCCGTCGAGGTGCTCGATCGGGTGCGCGATCGCATCGCGCTCACGCCCGGAGCTCGGACCTTTGTGCGAACCCTGCGTCGACTCGGTTACCGAACAGCGATCGTCTCGGGTGGTTTCACCTTTGCCACCGATCATCTCGCCACTGAGCTCGGACTTGACCACGCCTACGGCAACACGCTCGAGGTGCATGACGGCAAGCTCACCGGACGCATCACGGGCCTGCTCGTCGATCAGCAGGGCAAGGCCCACTTGGTGAACCGGATTGCCCAGCTGGAGGACATCCCACTTGAGCAGGTGGTTGCAGTGGGCGACGGTGCCAACGACCTGGCCATGCTGAACGAAGCCGGGCTCGGAATTGCCTTCAACGCCAAGCCCGTGGTGCAAGAAGCGGCAGACACCACCGTCAACGTGCCCTACCTCGACGCCATCCTGTTCATCCTCGGCGTCCGCCGCACCGACATCGAAGTAGCCGACGCCGGCAACATGCACGACTGATCCCGTAGGGGTCAGGTCTCAAACGTTAACAAGTGGCGTTTTGGCACCCAGCGCCAAAAGGCCGTTAGCGAACGAAGTGAGCGGCGGGGTCAGGTACAAAACGTCACGCAGGCGATTTCACGGCTTGTACCAAAGGGTCCACATCGGAGAGCTGAGCAGACCTCGAACGTCGGCTCGATACGAGTAGCTGCCGGCCGCCCAATGCCCGTCGCCAGCAACGGCCTCCTGTTCCACCAGCACGTCCCAGGCAACCTGTTCTTCCTGAATCGGCTGTGGCAGTTGGAACACCAGATAGATGGTGCTGAATCCGCAAAGCTCGGCGTGATAGACCTCGTTCCATCGACGCAATACCGCGGTCAGCGTGTCGTTTCCCTTGTGGAGCGCAGGGTTGGGATGCGGGTAGCCGTACTCGGCGTAGTCCAACAGCGACGGCGTTTGCCATCCATCGGTTATCGGCAGCAGACCCAGCTCAAGATTCCACCCCTCTTGTGTAAAGCCGTCATCGATGTAGACGTCGGCGCTCGCGGAGCGAACTTCCGTGACTTCTCCCATCGATACAACCACCGCTCGACGTCCACCCATCTGGCTTCGTCGCCGACATCAAGACGGATCTCGGCCAAGGTTGGCGCCTCACCGAAGCTGCGGTTCACGTAGTAGAGCGCTGTCTCGATCCCCTCATCATCGATGAGCTCGTGGATGTGGTGGTTCGGCCACGGGTGTTCGAAGAGACTCGCGATGTCGAGGTTCTCAGCGGAACGAAGAATCTGCTGCCCAAGTTCAACGTCGCCACTACCCCACGTGTGGTCGGCCTCAAACACAATCGGCCACCGGCCAGTCTCACTGACCAATGACCGAGCGACTCTCCAGGCGTCGAACACGTCACCAGGGAATTGGTCAAGGGGAAACGTCGAATCGATCGTGGATCGACCGATCGAGAGAAGTGGCCCGGATCCCGAGGCCACCGAGTGATGTGGGAGCCAAGATCTCCTGAAGTTGATCGACGTCGTGAATCACGGTTGCGAGTGATGGACCTAGGTCTCGGCGCTTCGGAGGACCTTGTCCATGGCTTTGCCCCTGGCCAGTTCGTCGACGAGCTTGTCCATGTAGCGAATCTCGCGCATTGTCCGCTCCTCGATGTTCTCGACCCGCACGCCGCAAATGACTCCCGTGATGAGCGAACGGTTCGAGTTCATCTCGGGTGCTTCGTCGAAGAAATCTTCGAACGACGTGCGTTTCCGAACCTGAGCCATCAGCTGCCGCTGCGAGTAGCCAGTGAGCCAACGGATCGCCTTGTCGACGTCGCGCTTGGTTCGCCCCTTCTTCTCCGCCTTCGCCACGTAGTGCGGATACACCTCAGCGAACGGCATCGCGTAGATGGGATGTGGTGTCTCGGTGGTTGCCATCAAGCGTCTCCTGTCACGAGCGGACCGAACCCCAACGTAATCGTGTGGCGTGGGCGCCGGCAGAAACTCTCGAACTTCTTTCGCCCAGGCGGCCGAATCTGGGCTTCGTTGAAGCTCCTATGGATGTCAACGGTGTTGTTGGTTGATCCAGGCAAGTGCTTGGCGGGTTGTGGCGGTGTTGTTTTCGATCTGGCGCTCAAGCCGTGAGATCTGGATGGGTGCTTTGCCGAGCCCGTCAGCGAGGGCTTTG
>CALJSB010000031.1 GCA_937976305.1 uncultured Acidimicrobiales bacterium | reverse complement strand
GTGATGTCGAACATCTGTTGCTCGTCGTACCAGTCGAAGAGGTCGTACTCGATCGACATCGGCACACCCGAGTCGTCGTATTCCACACGCAGGACGTTGGCACTCGGATCAAGCTCCTCCGAGTCGTACTTCTCCTTCATGTTGTCGATCATCTCGTGCAGAGAGTCGACCGTGTAGCCGTCAGCACAGCGATCCTCGTCGGAGGACTCGGAGCTGACGATCTCACCGTCTTCAACAACCGTGGTCCACGTGCAGCCGGAGCTGTGGTGATTGATGCTTTCGGTTGCGACGATTTCGTAGCTGGAGATGTCTGCCTCGGCCCAGGTTGCTTTGGCCTGCTCCAGTGGCTCTTCGGTTGCGGCGGGTGCCGTCTGTTGCGTCCCCAGCACGAGGGGCTCGGAGGTCGAGCATGCAGTGGCAAGCACGAGGATGGCGGCTGCGGTGGAGAGGAGTTCAAGCTTCATACCAACTGAGACGTCGCATGTCCCTCCTTGGTTCGAACGAACTGGAGGCAGGAGGGCACCGAAGCGTGGCCTACGGCTTCCAGAACAGAAAGCTGTTGGGCTCAGGAAGCTGCGGTTGGTTCCCATGTGGCGTCGGGATCGAGTGGCCAACGCGGCCCGTCGACTCGCGGATGTGCAAAGTTCTCGACTCGCAGGGTCGTCAAGCCGGGGCTGTCGGCGGTGATGATCTCGGTGGCGAGATCGGCGAAGCCCGCTCGGAAGTGTTGGCTGCTCTTTAGCGCCACGATGTCGTAGCCCGTCACATCGATGCCGTGCAGGGCGAACACCTCTCGGTCGAAGACCTGCGATCGCTTGGAGCCGACCAGCACGTCGAGACCTCCTGGGCCGCCGACTTGCAGCCGTGCCATCGCCCCGTACTTGGCCCATGCCCCAGCGAGCATGGGGGTGGTGTATTCGAATCGGCCGTCGGTTGCCGACTTCACGTAGACCGTCAGCTCGAGCGGGGCGCCATGCACATCATCGTGTTTGCCGCCGAGCGCCACCTCAATCGTCGACCCTGGTCCAGCGTCATGAGCTTGCTTCGCCACCGCTGGGTCGAAGATGTAGGCGAAGCAGACGTTGGTGGCCTCCATCTCGATCAGTGCCCGAAGGAGATGCGTCGAGTCGCCGGGGGAACCGCCTCCGGGGTTGTCGGAGGTGTCGTTGATGACGACGGGGCCTCCTCGCTCCGCCAGAACCTTCCTCGCTTGCGTGATGGCGATCTCGGGGGAGAGCGACTCGAGTCGGAAGTCGTCTCGGCGGTCCCAGACCTCAGAGGCCAGCTGCTGCGCAGTGCGTCGAGCCAGGGCCGAGTCGCCATCGGTGGTCACCACGATCGACGCACCCGCCTTGGGTATGTCGGTGAATGGAAACCCGTGGAAGAAGGCGCACCGCTGCACGCCGGCTTCGCCCTGCAGCTCAAGGCAGCGCTGGCGAATGTCCTTTGCCGGGGCGATGTCGGTCGTTGATGTCGGCAAGAGCATCGGGAGCCGTTCGACATGGGTGGTCGGTGTCCAATCGCCGTTGACCAAACCGGGCACGGCTTCGATCGCCTCGACACCTCGCTCGAACATGTCGACGTGCGGGTAGTCATAGACACCGAGCATGTAGTCGTACACCTCGTTCATCTCTTCGGTGATGCTGCCGTGAAGATCGAGAACCGTGAGCAGTGGAATGTCTCCGCTGATGACAGCCCGTATCGCTGCGCCCAAGTCAGCTTCGAGATCGTCGATGCCATCGACGATTCCCGCCCCGTGCGTGTCGAGCACGACAGCATCGACGGGCAGTGCCTCGGCGATGCCGCCGACCAACTCGTCCTTCATCGATTGATAGGCACTCGCTTCGATCGTGCCGGACGGCTGAGCGAAGGTATGGAAGATTGGAACGAGCTCATGGCCGCCCGCTTCGCCACCGGCGAGCATGCCGCCGACGAAGGTGCGCGAACCCGAGGCCCGACGCATGCCCTCGCCTCGCATGATCGCGAACGACTCAAGAGTCGTCATCCCAAACGACTCGACGGCATAAGTGTTGGTCTCGTGGACGATTCCACCGATCGCGACTCGCATAATGGGACGAACGCTACATCTGAACAAGGAGCCGACATGTCAACGTTCACAGCGCACGACGCCGCTGATCTCTTTCGATCCGATCCTGAGCGATGGCTTGACGTCGGGGCGGGGGAGGCCGCGTATCGTCGAGTTGGTTCGGGCCCCGACGTGCTTTTCGTTCACGGTTGGCCGGTGAGCGGTGCAACGTTTCGGCAACTGCTGCCGAGCCTCGTCGATCACGTGACGTGCCACGTGTTCGACTTTCCATCGGCGGGATCGAGCCGATTCGACGCTGACACGCCAATGTCGATCAGCCAGCACATCGAGACGATCCGTCGAGTGGTCGACCTTCTCGAACTCGACAGCGTTGCCGTGGTCGGTCACGACAGCGGAGGGCTGATGGCCCGTCATGCCATGGTCGGCGACAGCCGAATGCGTTCCATGGGATTGATCAACACCGAGCCCGCCAACCCAAGTTGGCGCTTCAAATCCTTCATCCAATCAAGGGCGATCCCGGGCTTCGCGGCGGGGCTCGGGTGGGTCGCTGGTCAGCCGAAGATTCGACGCAACAAGTTTGTCCTCGGCGACGCCTTCGCCGATTCGTCTCTGCTCGACGGCGAGTTCGACGAGTTCTTCCTCAAACCGCTCAACGAAGATCCAGCCCGCTGTGTGGCAGCGCTCAAGCTGCTCAAGAGCCTCGACATGGCGGATGTGAAGGCGCTCACCGAGATCCATAGCCGTATCGACGTGCCCGTCCGGTTGGTCTGGGGAGATCAAGACCCCTTCTTCCCGGTTGACCGTGCGAAGGACATGGTGCACGAGTTTCCGAACGCCGAGATCGAGATCATCGAGGGGGCCGGCTTGTTCTCACATGAGGAGCGGCCAGAAGAAGTCGCGGCGGCGCTGCTGCCGGTGCTCGTCGAGTCGTGATCGACCCGGGGCTTCGCTAGCGGCCGGGCCAATCGGGCTCGCGCCGTTCGAAGAACGCAGCGACGCCCTCTGCTCGATCCTCGCTCGCAAGAATGGTGTCGCTCGCTCGTTTCGTGGCTTCCCAACCGACAGCGTCTTCCTCGGCAATGATCTCGTCGAGTGCGGTGAGCGTCGCCCGAATGGATGTCGGAGCGTTCAGCGCAATTCGCTCCGCCATCGCTATTGCACCAGCGACTGCGCCCCCGGGCTCGGTGACGAGGTTGACGACACCAAGGCGTTCGGCCCGTTCGGCCGAGATCGGGTCGCCTGTCAGCAACACCTCTCGGGCAACGTTCAGCGGCAACGTGCGCGGTGCCCGGAACAGACCGGCGCTGGTTGCCACCAGCCCGCGCCGCACCTCGGGAAGTCCGAACGAGGCCGTTGAGGCGGCGACGATCAAATGACATGCCATGGCGATCTCGAAACCTCCGCCAAAGGCGAAACCCTCGACGGCAGCGATGATCGGCTTCGGGGAGCGACGGCCGATGATGCCGTAGAGGCCGCCCCGCTCGGTTGGTGTGCCCGAGCCGTCCTTGATGTCGGTGCCAGCACAGAAGACGTTTGGTCCGCCCGTGAGCACGGCGACTCGGGCGGTCGGATCGTCCTCGAAATCGTTGAGCGCCGCGTCGATTGCCTCGGTCATCTCGCCGTTGATCGCGTTGCGCTTGTCCTCACGATCGAGGGTGATAACGACGGTCTCGTTGATGCGGGCGACGTTGACGGGCACGAGGAACTCCTAGCGGTAGAGGTCAGGATGGAGACGGGCTTCTTCACGGGCTCGTTGTTCGGGCGCCATTTCCCGCGAGCGCCGATTCGGAATGCTGAAGGCCAAGTCGATGCTCTCGGCTGCAGCCAGGAGCTCGCCAGTCTCGACCGCGTACACCCAGTTGAGATCGCGCGAGATCTTGGCGCCCACCTCAACGACGGCGCCGAAGCTCTGGATGCGCGTTCCGATGGCGACCGGCCGGCAAATCGCCATTGCTGTTTCCATGCTCGCAAACGCGACGCGGTCGCCGTCTGCCGTGTCGATGATCCAGCTCGCCTCGCCGTCGGGCCTGTCACCACTCCAGATCAGATTGTTGGTCAACCAAGGCGGAACGATCTCTGCGCCGTTGCTGTCTTCGGTGGTGAGGTCACGCTCGAGGCGAATGGCGAGTCCGCGCTCCCGGACCTCTTCGAGCGTTGGTGCCGAGTCGGCAAGGTCACGAGCGGGATCGATGGAGCGAGGTTGGCCATAGTCCGGCAGATCGATGCCAGGCGTCTCGATCGGGGCATGCGCAATCTCGTGAATAAAGGTGGCGGCCAAGTCGTTGTTCTCGGCGTTACGCAGTTCGTGGAAGAAGCGGACGTTCTCGGTCTCTCCACCCAACACGGCGCTTCGTACTTCGAGCTGGTTGCCTTCCATCTGTTCGTTGTGATGGCGGGTGTAGGTGCGAACGAGTTGCGGCTCACCCAAACCGAGCCGGTCGGCCATCGCAATAGTGCCAGCAGTGGCGTTCTCGCCGTAGTAGCGGACGTTCATGTGGCCGAGTTCGTCGATTTGATCGGCGGTGACCTCGCTGCTGTGCGAGACGGTGAGTTTGGAAGGCGTTGTCATGCGCCGACCAGATTGGCACCGCACGGCTGGAGAACCAACACGGCGAAGCCGGTAGCGAGATGAGCAGGAGCGGAGCGCCAGGAGGGTCCGGGTCAACGCTCGTTGGTCCAACGGCTGGGATCAAGGTGTTCGACAAGGCTGTTCCAGGCGGTGACGGTGTCGGCGCTCTCTTCGTGGACAGATCGAAAGTCGTAGGTGTACAGAGCGATCTCGCAGAGGTCCCACCACAACCGGTGCGCAGCCAGCGCCGAGTCGTTCAGCCGCCGACCCGTCAGCGATTCGTAGTGAGGGCGCACATCCGAATCCTCATCGATAAGCCGCCAAAGGTCGCGCTCAGGCGTTGAGACGAGCACGGTGTCCCAGTCAATGAGCTGCGGGCCGTTGCCGGTGAAGATCACGTTACCCGAGTGGGGCTCACCGTGGGTCAGGACCTGGGGCTGACCGGCCAGGGTCTCGGCAGCCAGCGAGTCGAACCGCTGAAGGATTCGTTCGAGCGCAGCGCGATGCTCGGAGACCAGCAGACGGGCCCGCTCGCCATACGGCCCGGCCTCCCACGGTTCAGCCAACTGCTCGATCGACAACTCCAGTTCGGCCCGACGGGGGATGGCCAGGGTGTCAGTTTCAGCGGGCGTTTCGACACCGGAGGTATGTAGCCGAGCGAGGCGATTGACCACTCGCATGCGGTCCCACACGTCCTTGTAGCCGCCCGCTCCTTCTTCACTTCTGCCCTCCACGTGGGGATAGACAGCGATCACATATTTGTCGTTGAGCGACTCGGCGACGCCTCCCCGGCGGCTCAGTCTTGGTGCAACCACGAAGTCGAGGCCGTGGTCAGCCAGAGCGTCCACCGTTTCGAGGGCAGCAACGAGCCGGTTGCGAGCCTTCGATCGGCGGTCGGACGCGTCGGTCAGCCGTGCGTCGAGGTCGTCGACGGTCACGAACCATCTGTCCTCGCCGGCACCGAGGTGCCAGTGGTGGCTGCCAAACCCGACGGCGGCGTAGGTCGCCGTGTCTGGCTCGATGCGCCATCCCCTGGCGACAGCCCTGACGACCTCGTCGTCGGTCAGGTCGCTGGGTCGAGTGAACACTGCGGTGACCTTAGGAGGTCACCACGATTGCCCGAGGATCACGGAGTCGAAGAGGGCTTAGTCGGCGTCGGGATCCTGCTGCTCGGCGTTGGTGTAGTCGCGCCACGAGTCGGCCACGTTGCCACCGACGGGGAAGCCGCCCCCGTCACGCAGCATCTTGGCGGTGTGCATGAGGTTCCAGCTCAT
>CALJSB010000030.1 GCA_937976305.1 uncultured Acidimicrobiales bacterium | reverse complement strand
CACGGGGGCTCGGGTCAATGGATCGCAGAACACCCAGGCCTGTTCCCAATCCCCCTCGTGATCGTTGAGCCCCCGGTAGCCGGTGCGCCAGTCGTTCATTACGTAGAAGTAGGCGTAGTGCAGCACCAGCCACGGACCGGCACGGAGCGCCCGTCCGTAGCAGACCGGCTGAGCGTCGGAGATGCCGAGTCGGGCCGACTTCAACGCAGCGGCAGTGGTGGTGCGGTTGGGCGAGGTCGACCGCACGAGCACGCTGAGCTGGAACAGCGCATCCAGAAGCCGACCGAAGAGCCCAACCCGGCCAAGCCGGGGTGAGAACAGCCGGCGGGCGAAACGCTTGGCTTCGTCACCCACGGCCAGTCGTCGGTCGGCATCGGTGATGAACTGCAGATTGGTTCCCGGTGCCCACCGGTGGTCGAGCTCTGCCAGCGTCACCGGTCGGTCTTCGCCGCCGAGAATCTCGCCTTCGAACTCGAGCAGGCTGGCGGCCGCAAACTCGTCGACCGCAGCCGGGTGAAACAGCTCGCGGTCGTCGAACCGCAGGACCGGCGCATGTGAGACCAGCAGCTCGCGAAGCTGATCATCAACAGGTTCCACAAGCGACGACGGTACTCGCACAGACCACCGGGCTGCGACAGCACAGACCACCGGGCTGCGACAGCACAGACCTGACGCACCACACCACCCAACTCGACGTGATGGACCAAGGATGTCGGTACTACCCTTCGGCCGACGTACCGCTCTGCAGCATGCGACTGGCGTTGACGAGGAGATTCCATAGTGATCTGGGCAACTGACAATCCACTGTCGAAGAAGTGGCCGCTCTACACCCGCGGCAACGTAGGTGAGGTCTTCCCCGAGGTCGTACTGCCCTTCACCTGGGACCTCTACGGGCTCGAGGCTGAGCGGGGCTGGCGCGACGCCTACACACGCATGGGCCTTGTCGCTGATGGCGACTTTCCGCCAGACGAAGACATGATCATCCTCGGCGTGTTCGGCGGGTACTGCTACATCAACGCCAGCTACGTGCGCATCCTCGGGGTACGAGCCCCGGGTGGCCAGGTCGAAGTGATCGACAAGCAGTTCTTCGGTGAGTCAGACGCACCCCCCTACGTCGAGCGCCCCGGCGACAAAAACCTCAAGGCCACCGCAAAGCTCGGCAAGCTCGTGTTCAAGCTGCTCGGCACCAAGGCCCTGCCCGACCTCGAAGACGACAAGCGCCGGGTCGCCGCCTGGGTCGGCCAGTTCCCTGGCGAGAACGCCCCGGACGATGACCTGCTCGACTACATCGTCGGGTTCAAGCCACTGTTCCGCCACCTGTTTGCTCGCCATATCGAGAACACCTTCGGTGTCGCTCTTGTGTCCGGTGCCCTGTCTGACCTCCTCGTCAAGATCGACGGCGAAGATCTGCTCGTGTCCATCCTCGGCGGCATCGGCGACGTCGAGTCAGCCGCCCCATCGGCCGCCATGTGGGATCTCGCCCACTCATCGCATCATCCCGACTCAGACGAATGGCAGGCCGAGTTCCAGAAGTTCTTGGACAAGTTCGGAAGCCGAGGCCCCAACGAGTGGGACATCGCAGCCGAGCCATGGGCCCATCGGCCCGAGCTCGCGCTCGCTGCCATCGACCGCATGCGCAACGCCGACGCAAGCCACGACCCTCTCGCTCAAGCTGAACGATTGGCGTCCGAACGGGCTCAGGCGGTTGCGGAAGCTCGAGGCAAGCTCAACCCGGTCGACCGCTTGATGTTCGACAAGGCGCTGCGGGCAACGACGGTGTACTCCCAGGGCCGCGAGCGGTCGAAGACCACCATCATTCGTGCCATTCAGTCCGCTCGACGGGCTCAACGAGTTTTGGGGGCTCGAGCCGGCGAACGAGGCGGCGCCGCCAACCCGATCGACTCGTGTCTCCTCACCACTGATGAGTTCAAGCACTACCTCACGACGCCCACCGACTATCTGACCACCATCGCCGAACGCCGCGAACTGCACGAGAAGCTCAGCAACAAGATCCCGCCCTTCATCATCGAGGGCGACATTCCCGATCTCGACGAGTGGGAAGACCGCGGTGCAGCGGCCGAGTCGTTGGCGGCTGGCACCGAGATTCAGGGCATCGCCGGCTGTCCCGGTATTGCCGAGGGCAAGGCCGTCGTCGTGCTCGATCCCGCAGACCCACGCGACCTCGGCCCGGGTGACGTGCTCATCGCCCCGATCACCGATCCGAGTTGGACACCGCTGTTCCTCGCCGCCGAAGCAGTTGTGGTCGACGTCGGCGCGACCATGAGCCATGCCGTGATCGTCAGTCGTGAGCTTGGCATTCCGTGCGTCGTCTCAGCCACTGACGCAACACGGACCATTCCCGATGGCGCGAAGATCTCGGTCGATGGCAACACCGGCAAAGTCACGCTCATCGAGTTACCGTGAGCGACACCACATCGAGCCGCGACACGGGCCCAAACCCGGTCGCCATCGTTACCAACGCTCGCCACTATGTCGGACCGTCGTTGGCGACGATGTTGGCGAAGCGAGGCTTTGATCTCGTGCTGGGCGACCCGACCGACGAGGTTGTCGCTGCTGTCGATGAGCTCGGTGCCAACAGCTGGGTGGTTGACGGCGTCGCTGACATTGCCGAACCCACCGCCGCACCTCGCCTGCTCGACATGGCCATGGACGCCTACGGCCGGGTCGACTCCGTCGTGTTCTTCAGCGGCACGATTGTCACCGGTCGCTTTCTCGAATCGTCGGCCGACGATCTCGCCACCGTGGTCAACGGCAACCTGGAGGCCGTCTACCGAGCGCTTCGGGTCTTCCTACCGCCGATGGTCGAAGCCGGCGCAGGTCAGATGCTTGCCATCACGAGCGCAACGGGCTTAAAGGTCGCTCCGAACGCATCGCTGTATTCGGCGACGCGCGCCGCCGCCAACATGCTGGTGAAGAACGTCGCCGCCGAGGTCGCGTCGAGCGGCGTGCAGGTGAACGCGGTCGGCACGAACTTCATGGACTTCGATGGATTCCGGGCCGCCACCGGAGCAGACGACCCAGCCGTGCGGGCTCGCATCGAAGCCGCAGTGCCAATGAAACGGCTCGGCACGATGGAGGAATTTGCTGATTTCTGCGGCATTTTCCTGGACGGCACGAGCCGTTTCCAGACCGGTCAGACCGTTGGATATGACGGTGGCTGGTCTGCGACCTGACCCCACGCTTTGCAGCGCAACAACCACCTAAAGTGTGGGTAACACTCCCTGAGTGACAGAGGCCGTTCGACCCCCTAGGGTTAGTGGAATGCGGGACGGGAACACGGCGGGATTGGCGCAGCGCATTGGCGTTGGCATGTGGTTGGCAATCGGGGCGGCATTGGCTGTCCTCGCGGTGCAGACGGTCTTGATGACCGCTGAAACAACGATTGTCACCGAGCTCGGCGCCGCCGCGGAGGCTGAACAAGAAGCCGCAATGCCACTGTTGCCAACAGCGTCGCCGAATATGTTGCTTTGTTCGGGCAGCGACTGCCCGGTACGCACCACTCCCCGGGGTACTACAGAAGCCAGCACAGGCGACTCCACCGAGGCACCCGCCGATACGTCTACGGGTGGAGACTCAACTCGAAGGAGCCCTGTGACGCCGGCTTCGATCCCCGCAGATGGCAGCGCGCTGGGTTGCCCCGACGTTGGAATCAGCGGATCGGTCGAGATCACCGATGCCGTTGCACCCTGCTCAGATGCTATTGAGGCGCTCAAGGCCACGTGTACGTTCAACGTTTCCAGCCTCGGATACGGGGGCGAGTCAGAAGTACTCTCCGACACCGCCCCTGCAGAGCGCGGCCAATCCGTGAGCGTCGCGGCATCGGCCCAAGACGTAGAAACAATGGAGGGCGCAGTGCTGGAACAGTTCAACTGCCCCGGAGGCACCACGCTCACCACTCGCCGCGGCGTCTACGTCGAGTAGCTCTCAACGAAATCGGCAACCGCGGCGGCGGCGGCGTCGACACCCTTGGTCACTTCGGCTTGCCAGCCAGCAGCTCTCGCTCCATCGACGTTGATCTCATTGTCGTCGAGAAACAGAATCTCTGACGAGACACAGCCGAGTTCAGCTGCGACCGCATCAAAGATGGCTCGGTCGGGCTTGGCCAGACCCATCTCATAGGAGAGAAACTGCCGGTCGAACATCGACCGCATGATCTCGCCATCTCGCTGTTGCTCCCAGTGCAGCGCGTTGGTGTTGCTCAGCACCCCGAGCTCGACTCGCCCTCGCAGAGAGGCAACAAGCTCTGCTGCTCCGGGCATGAGGCCCTTGGGCCAAGCGGCAAACCGCTGAACGAACTCGTCGGGGGTCATTGCCACCTCGAGTTCGGCGACCAGGCGCTTTCCAAATGTCTCGACGTCGCACTCCCCCATCTCAAATGCCCGCACCGATGGGCTGGCCAACCAGCGATTCCAGAACTCCTGCTCGCTGAGTGAGGCGTTGTCGCCCAGGATCTCGGTCAGCGGACCGAGCTCGACGAGCACCCCGCCCATGTCGAAGATGACGGCCTTGATGGCTCCGGTTGTAGTCACGCCTAGAGCATGCCTGGTTGGCGCCAACACTGTGTTTACCGTCGTTGGCTTGGCCCATGGCCGCTGGCTGGTCATGGCCCGCTCCTGGGGCTGGCTAGCCTCGGCGCAATGACCGTCTCCATCGACGACATTCTGCGTGCTCGCGATCGAATCGCTGGAGCGCTCATCGAGACACCGCTGAACCACTGCCAGACCCTCTCAGAAATTGCAGGGACCGAGCTCTACCTGAAGTTTGAGAACCTTCAGTACACCGGCTCGTTCAAGGGTCGAGGGGCCCGTAACCGGCTGCTCGATGTCAAACCGGGTCGCGGCGTCATCGCCATGTCGGCCGGGAACCACGCCCAAGGTGTGGCCCACCACGGAACCCTGCTCGGTATTGAGACCACGATCGTGATGCCCGACAACACACCATTCGTGAAGGTGGCACGAACTCGTGACCTCGGGGCCACCGTCGAGTTGGCCGGAGCCGACGTGATGGAATCTGCCGTACGAGCAAGAGAGCTGGCGATCGAGCGCGACCTCGAGTTCATCCATCCCTTCGATGACGAGGTTGTGATCGCCGGGCAAGGAACCCTCGGAGTCGAGATGCTCGACCAGCAACCCGATCTCGACGTCATCGTTGCTGCTGTTGGTGGTGGCGGGCTGGCCTCTGGCTTAGCCGTGGCCGCAGCAGCACACGACACACCCGTCGACGTCATCGGTGTCCAGACCGAGCGCTATCCATCAATGGCCGATCTTCTTGCTGGCAGAGCAACGACCGCCGTTGCCGGATCAACCGTGGCCGACGGCATCGCCGTCACCCAACCGGGCAAGCTCACGAGCGCCATCTTGGCTGAGCACGACGTCGAGATGCTTGTGGTCACCGAGGCGGCAATCGAAGAGTCAATCGCCATGTTGCTCGAGATCGAAAAAACCGTCGTCGAAGGGGCGGGCGCTGCCGCGCTCGCCGCCTGTATGCAACACAGCGACCGATTCGCCGGCAAGAAGGTCGGCCTGGTGCTGTGTGGCGGCAACATCGACCCCCGCACCCTTTCAGTGGTCGCCGTCCGAGGCCTTGCCAATCAGGGACGCCTCAACCGCGTGTGGGTCGAACTCGACGACACACCCGGCGGGCTCGCCCTTGTTTCGAAGGTGATCTCCGACGCCGCAGCAAACGTGGTGCAGGTCGATCACGATGGTCTCGGCTCAACCGGTGCCCGCAGCGCCATCCTCGAGCTGCGCATCGACACGCTCGACCGAGCCCATGCCGAAACGGTTCTGCAGAAGCTGATCGACGCTGGCATCAGCGCGAAGTTGCTCGAGTGGTGAAGCGAGTCGGGTTGCTCGTGTGCCTGTTGGCGGCGGCCTGCTCATCACGGCCCTCGGTCGTTGCCACCTGGGACTTCTCAGAAGGGCAACAGTCGATCATCGCCGACGACAGTTTCAGCGACGTACCGCAGACCTACTACGACTCGACCGTCACGATCATCATGGACGCCGAGTTCTCCGTGACCCTGACCGCCGAACAGGTCCGCCCCATCGTGACCGATCCAGCAACGAACACCGACACGTTGCGGGCCGTCAGATTTGCCGAGTTCGACGTGTCGACCGACGAGGTCCTCGACATCGTCTCGTCCTGGGCCGACGCCGCCGCCTTCACCTACGAACGCGAACCGATCGACGAGTTCTTTGCTGGCGAGCCAAGTACCGATCGCCGAGCGTTGCTCGTTACCTCGACCAACAACACCGGTGCCGTCACCATGGGCGACATCGCAGGCGGAACGGCGCAAGAGGTCGGAAGCACCGACATCGTGCGCCGCTACGAGGCGTACATCACCATCATCGACCGCAGAGCGTTCGACGAACGCTGGATGGTCGAATTCTCGTTTTGGTGGCCAGACAACGAGCCTGCCTCGTAGGTCGAGGGTTGCTACTCAGCCGGAGGCTTCTTCGCCTTCGGCTTTTGAGGAGGCTTCCCACTCCCCGGCGGTGCCGGAGGCTTTGGCGACATTGGCTTGTGGTCCCGACGGAACTGCTGCGGCGGCTGCGGCGGCGCCGAGGCCCGACGATTCGCAGCAATGCGATGGCCTGCGGCCTTGGTCGGCTTCTTTGCAGCCGCCCGTTTGGCTACCGCCTTCTGCGACGGTGGCTGCGCCTCTGATGCCGCTCGAATCGGATCTCTGGTTGACGACTGCGGCCGAGGCACCGGCGGTCGAGGGGGCACAGACGGCCCGACGCTCGCAGCGCGGGCGCCCCCACGTCGCTTCGACGCTTCAGACGCGAGCAGGTCGATGGCTCGGGCCGCAAGCGGCTCCTGCATGCTGAGAGCATCAGCCACTCGCTCGATGGCGGAGATCATCGCCGCAGCCGCGGCCGGGTCAGTTCCGGTTTCAGGCGCGTTGACGTTGACCTCGATTGGTGGAATCACCACGGGAGGCATCTCGATCGGCGGCATCACGATCTGTGGTGGAGGCGGCGGATCTACTGGCTCTGCTTTCTCGACCTGCTCGGGCTCAGGCGGCGGGGCTGGAGCACTGGCGGCGGCCAATGCCGGATTGCCGAGCGCCTCAGCCACGTTTTCGATGGCCGCAACCACCCGCGTGGCTGGATCTCGCTCGTCGCCACCCATTCGCTGCTGACGACGGAAGGTCGACAAGATGTCGTCCCAGCGAGCTCGCTGCTCGTCCGTCATCGTTCCCCGCATCTCAGCAAGCTTCAGCAGGTTTGATTCCGCGGCACCCGTGAGCGCTTGCGATTCTGCGGTGTAGTGCTCATCGATGATCCGATCGACCTCTTCGGCGGTCATCGCGGGCAGCAGCTTGGATGCCATCCGCGCCATGTTTCGGTACGAGCCCTGCAGGAGGAACGGCGGTTCGGTCCGATAGGCATCTGCACTGGCGGCAGAAGCGATGTACTGACGGTTCACCGTGAGAACGACCTCTTGCACCTGGCGCAGGTGACGCAACACCGAGACGATCTCGTTGGCTTCAGCGGACGAGTAGCTCTGCTTGAGCGACGACTCGTCGAGCGGCTCGCCGTCGGCGGCACGGAAGAAGCGTTCGAGATCGCCAGGGTCGGTGCCGACAAGTGGCGCCAGCACCGGGTTCGAGCTGAGGGCGTTCTCGAGATAGCTCTTGGCGAACAGATCAGCGTTGCCTTCGAGCACGTCACCGAGGTTGTAGGTGTCGGCTCGGTTGGCCAGCATGTCCGGCACGCGGAACCGCTCACCCGACTCGGTGTAGGGGTTGCCGGCCATGACGACGGCGAAGCGTTTGCCTCGCAGGTCGAACGAGGTCGACTCACCGTTCCACACACCCTCGACTCGCCGTTGCGCATCACAGAGGGCAATGAACCGTTGGAGAAACTCAGCGTTGGTGTGCTGAATGTCGTCGAGGTAGAGGATCACGTTGGTGCCAACGGCGAATGACAAGTTGATGCGTTCGATCTCGCGGGCTGCAGTCGCGCTCGGCGCCTGGCCGGGGTCGAGCGACGTGACGTCGTGACCCAAACCTGGGCCAGACACCTTGACCAAGGCCATGCCGAGGCGATCGGCGAGGTATTCAACAAGCAGGGTCTTGCCGTAGCCCGGGGGCGACAGCAACATCAACAGGCCAGATCGGGCGCCCGTGCGATCGTCAACGGTGCCGATCTGGCGGGACAAGTTGTCGCCGATGAGCGGCAGATACACCTGGTCGATCAGTTGGTTACGAACAAAGCCCTCGGGCACCCGAGGCTCGAGCTCGTCGACACGCAGGGTGTCTTTCACATCATCGAGCGCTTCGCGACGAGCCGCCGCAAACGCTCGGTGAGCAGGGAGCGTTGCCAGCCGATGGCGGTCGACTGTTTCGAGTAGGCCATCGACTCGATCAGCGAGCGTGCCAGCTTCGAACGTGACGTGACGGCCGATCAGTCCGTCGACCGACACGGCGAGCTCGACATCGACAATGCGACGGGGAAGATCAGGAGTGACAAGTGCGGCGACGATCTCATCGATCAGATGGCTCTCGACGTCGCGCACTTCGCGGCTCACGTAGTCGGCAAGCACCGTCGTGACACCGCCGAGATCGTCGTCCATTCCGTCGACGAGGGCCCGCACATCTGGCGACGATGCGAACCGGTCGGTGAGCTCCGATGCGGCCCGCGTCTGGGCAAACGCCAAACCATCGGGGTTCAGCAACTCGGCCATCAGGTAGCGGGCGACCAGACGATCAGCGATCGCCACCTCAGCTTCAGCGTCAGAGGTCCGGGCCAAGTCAGCGGCCAGTTCCTCAGTGAGCTCGGCGACGGTGGCCTTGTCGAGGCCCAGCGTGGCTCCAGCCCGTCCTCGGTCGGTCCAGCGATCACGCTGGTGGTCAGAGAAGCGGTGGGCCCACGCAATCTGGGCGGCCGCTCTGGTCGAGCTCGTTGCCGTCAGGGTGTCTGCCACGTGAGCGACGGCTCCGAAGCCCTCGAGAATGCGGGCTGCGTCGAGGTCGTGGACACCTCGGTCGTATCCCTCGTCGAGGCGGTTGTCGACCTCGGCCCGCACGATTCGGAGGATCGCATCGGCATCCTCGTTGCGAAGCGCAGTTCTGATGGCTTCGTCTCGTTCGGGGTCGGCACCGCCGTGCAGCGTGTCGAGCAGCAGATCACCGGCCAGGAAGGCCGATCGGTAGAGCTCGGGGCTTTCTGACGACAGTGGCTGATCCCACAGTTCTTTGAGGTTGTCGAGTCCTGGGCCGGTGACGGGGAGGCGCAAATCAGTACCCGTGAGCACCGCGTTGAGTTGCTCGCCGCTCGGGACGATGGTGAGTTCGCGGGCACGGTCATCGACGCTGAAGCGATGACGGCCGAGCTTGACCGCTTCGCCATCAAAGAGATCTTGGCGATCTCGCAGCGCTCGGGCTGCATTGTCGCGAGATGCCCCCAACTTCGACTGCAGCTCGTCGGCTCGAACAGGCTCGCCAAGCTCACGAAGATCGTCGACCAGCTTGCGAACGCGGGCGACCATGGGGTCGGCGGCATAGAAGCCGTTGACATCGTCGACAGAGTCGAGCGTTTGCGCTCGCTCCCCCACGCGCACGAGCGTGCGGTCGGCTGCGGACACCAAACGTTCGGCTCGCTGCTGGCGTTCGTCGACCAGTTGCTGCCGGCGACCTGAAAGCGCTTCGGTGACCTGATCGCGTCGTTGGTTCAACTCGTCGAGCTGCGCCTCGGTCCGAGGGCCTGCGGTTTCGAGTTGCTCGAGCTGGAGGAGCAGGCGAGCGAGGGCTTCGTCGCACGCTTCGGGCGTGTCGGCCCGTCCGACCGCGGCGGCAATCGACTGGCCGAACAAGCCGAGCTCAGTGGCAAAGGCCGCACCCGTTTCTGACTGCACGAGTTCTTCGCGCTTGCCTTCCGCCCCGGCCCGGACACGGTTCAGCTCGGCCAGCACGCCGGAGACCTGTTCGAGCACGGAGGTTCGGACTCGCGGGTCTTCGACGACCAAGTCGCCGACGGTGCCGGCGACGAGATCCATGGATTCGGCGACGGCGTCGACCTCGTCCATCAGCTCAGTTGCTTCGAGCGACGAGAGAAGGTTTGGTGTCTGGTTGGAGATCTCTGTCAACCGCTCGTGATAGGGAACGAACGCGTTGTCAGTCGAGAGGTGGGCGGCAGCAGATTGGGCCAGATCGTTGTAGGCCGTCTCGGCCGAACCAATGAGTTCGTCAACGCGAACCAGATCAATCTCGCGCTGTTCGCGAATGGTGTGCAGGTGACCGATGCGGCGGCGAATGTCGGCCAAACCGTCGATGTATCCCTCGGTGGTCTTCGGTGGGCTGAGGCGGAGATCCTCGAGGGTCCGCTCGGTTTCTTCGCTTGCTTCGGCCAAGGTCGCCGCAGCTGAGGCCTGCACCTCTTGCAGCCGCTCGAACTCGTCGATGACTTGCTCGGCAACAAGGCGAATGTCGTTGGCCGGCTCGGCCAAGTTGCCAACTGCGTCGTCGGCTGCCCAATGGTGAGCGTCGATGAACCGCCCGGTGGACGCCAGAACGTCGGCGTAGACGGCGGTGGATGGCTCGACTTCAGATACCAGTCGGCCGAGGGCCAGCGCATCAGCGATGCCGTTGACCAACGAGGCGTTACCAATGCGATCGAACTTCGTAGCCTCACGAGGTTGGGCGGCGTACCACTCGTCGCTCGAAAATGGCGTCACCCAGATCTGCAGTGGGTGAATCGTCGTTGGCTCTGGCTCTTCTCGAAACACAACCATCGTGCCGTCGTCGAAGAGTGAGTGACCATGACACCAGATGGGCGCCGCGACCTCTTGGCGCACGACGTTGTAGGGCAGCAGGATCGAGCGGCCACCCATCCGTTCGTGGAACACATACATGACGTCCTCGCCGTTGGGCGAGCGCACGACCTCAAGCAGTTCCATCTCGTCGACCGCGAGGTCGAACGTGCGCACCTCTCCCGTCTTCAGATAGACGCCGTCGGGAAAGATGATGCCCTGATTGTCTGGCAGCTGGCGGAACGCCTCACCAAGGGCATCCATCCGCACGGCGGAGTGCACCAGCATGTTGACGATGTAGTACCGGTGCTGGGTTTCGCCGTAGGGCAACACGTCGATGAGGCGAAGATCGCCGGCCTTGGCCCAGCTGATCTGACAATCGGCGAGCGATTGGTCGGCGTGCTCGAGACGGTCGCTCAGAAGGAGGGTGCCTTCGCCGCCGTCGTCGAGGCGGATGTCGAGCGAGCCGCCGAGCGGGTTGACCATGATGCGGTCGCCGATCTCGATGTGGCGGCCACCGACGTGTTCGGCCCGTGTCGTGAGGGTCCACTCAACATCTTGGTTGGCGGGAAAGCGGTGATCTCGCTCGCCGCGGGCGTCGAGGTAGCGGAGCGACCCGTCGTTTTCGATCTGCCACCGCAGCACTCGAACGTCGTTGGCCCCACCGCCGGTACGGAACACCGCAAGCATTCGTTGCGCGGTGCGATACAGCTGCTGAAGGTTGGCCTCCTTGAAATAGGTGTAGAGCTCGTCGAAGTCACGATGAAACTGATCATCAGCCAGGACAGAGCCGACCAGGCCCTCAGGATTGGGGCTGAACGTGATGTCGGTTGGGCCATCACCCAACTCGAGGTGATGCACCGCGAAGACGTCTTCAGATCGCGTCTCGGCCTTGATGCCCGCCGCCACGTTGTAGGCCAGCACCAACTGATCGCCGACCGACACGACATCGCGAGGGACGGCGTTTGACTCGGTCCTCACCCGTTCAGTGGCAACCAACTCGAGCTTGGACGATCCAAAGACACCGAGCCGCTCGTCGTTCAGGGCATTGGCGCGCTTGACCAACTCGCTGGCCGCAGTCGAGAGTCGACCGCGGAGGAGCTCATAGGTTCCCTGTGCGATCTGGCCTTGGCCAGCCTCACCGCTGGAGGCAGCAGGTTCTTCGCCAGGGGCACCGACGTCTCCGCCACCCGGCGGATCAGCCGATGCTTCCGAAGAGGCGTCGCTCACCGGCTACTTGCCGATCTGACGAAGCAGGTCGGCGACGGAGAGATCGCGGATGCCGTCGGCTCCAAGGCCGGAAATGGCTTCGGCAATCTTGGCGACGAGGTCTTCGTCACCGCTGGCGTACGGAGCCAGGGCCGTTGTTGCGAGCTCGGAGTTCTCGACGAACCCGTCGACTGCCTTGCCATGGCCAATGGCCCCGATGATCCGATCGACAAAGATGTCCGAACCACCGACGATGTCGATGTCGGCACTCTCGAGGCCGGACTTCATGGCTTCGGCCTGCACCGTGGCCACACCAACGTTGGCATCGACTTGGGCCAGGCGGACCTTGGTCTCAGCTTCGAGGTTGCGGATGAACTCCTCGTGCTCCTGGCCGACTCCTTCGAGTTCCTTCATGGCGGCAGCCTTGTCGTGGAGACCCGCTGCTTCGCCCTTGAGCTTGGCCTCGACGGCCTCGGCCTCGGCTGTACCCTGCTCGCGGATGATGCCGGCCTTGGCCAGATCGACATTGACTTCGGCCATGCCGAGCTTCTCTTCAGCGTCGGCCCGGGCGGTCATCACGTCGACTTCGGCGAGACCTTGTGCCGCCTCCTCAGCCTTCACACCTTCAGCCATACGGATCTTGGCCCTGGCCTCGAGATCAGACGACTCCATCGTGGCCTGAGCCAGCGTGAGCTGACGCTTTGCCTCATGCGTTGCTGCCGTCTCGGCTGCTTCGGCTGCCTTGATGTCCTTGACGAGATCACCCTGGGCGATGGCCTCCGCCTCGATCACAACGGCGTCGCGCTGACGGTTTGCCTCTTCGACAACTCGCAGTGTGGCGATGGCTTCTTCTTGTTCAGCCACGGTCTTGTCGACAGCCACTCGGTTGCGGCGAATGTCGGCAATCGTGCTCTTCTCTTCTTCGAGCGCCTTTTCGGCGGCGAGTGTCTCAACGCGACGGCTCATGTCCTCGAGCTCGGCTGCCTTGCGAACGCGCTCGGCCTCAACGGCAAGCACTCGCTCGCGGTTCTTCCCGGCGACCTCGACCTCTCGCTGAAGGTTCTCTTGTTCGATGCCGAGCTTCTGGTCGGTCTCGAGATTGGCCATCTCGGCCCGCAGCTTCTCCTCGGCCTTGATCGTGTCAATCGTTGCCTGCTCACGAGCGCGCACGGCCTCGACCTCACGACGTTGACGGGCCTCGGCGTCGGCCTGCTGGCGCTCGAGCTCAAGCACGGCCTCACGGGTCTCGACGTTCTTTGCCGTGATCATCTTGGCTTCGTCGTTCGCCGCGTTGTTGGTGGCGACGTGCTCGACGGCGGTGAGCTCGGTGATCTTGCGGATGCCCTGGGCATCGAGAATGTTGTTGGTGTCGAGTTGCTCGAGCGGCGTTTGCTCGAGGTAGTCGATCGCAACGTCTTCGAGGGCGTAGCCGTTGAGGTCGGTGCCGATCACTTCGATGATGCGATCGCGGAACGATGCTCGCTCGGTGTACAGCGAGACGAAGTCCATGGCCTTACCGACGGTCTTCAACGCTTCAGAGAACTTCGCAGCAAAAAGCTCTTCGAGCGTGACCGGGTCAGAGGCACGCTCGCAGCCGATGGCCTGCGCGACCTTGATGACGTCTTCCTCGGCCTTGTTGACTCGGACGAAGAAGTTGACCTTGATGTCGGCGCGGATGTTGTCCTGACAGATCAGGCCCTCCGTACCGCGGCGGTCAATCTCGATGGTCTTGACCGAGATGTCCATGATCTCGGCTTTGTGAAAGATCGGAACAACAGTCCGACCAGTGAACGACACAACGACGTTGCGGGTCGTGCTGACAACGAGCGCCTTGCCCTGCGGCACCTTGCGGTACAGCTGAGAAATGACGAACGCGACCAGCAAAATGATGACCAGAACGATCACCACAAGGCCGACTACGAAGGCTAGAACACCGGACATGAGTCCCTCTTTCTTCTCTTTGTTTGAGAACCGTTACTTGCGATCTGACTGTTGATGACCCTGCACCACAGAGCCGAGGTTGCGAACTACACGAGCCCGTCGACATCGGGTGAGACGATGAATCGCCCCTCTTTGTCGACATCCACAATGAGAGCCTGGCTTCCTGCCACCAACTCGTTGTCGACGGCGCAGCGAACTTGAATGGTGTGGGCGGCCTTTTCGGCGTCGTTCACCTCGGCCTGCCCGAATGACTTGTCGACCCTGCCGGTGCGAACGGTGCAGATACGGCCAATGAGATCGGCACGCCGAACCGGCAGCGCAGCCACGAAGAACGGTCGCAACATACGGCCGACTCGGCCGGCCATGAAGATCGAGAAGACGAAGGCGCCGAGCGCAATGAAGACGCCGACGAGAATCCCGGCGCTCCCGCCATTTGTCACGGCGAGTGTCGTGACGATTCCCGAACTGACCCAGCCAAAGAGGGAGATGACCGTGATGACGACCGTGATCGGCATGTGGTGCAGATCGAAACTCTGAAGCAAATTGCCGAGGAAGCCACCGCCATCAGCACCGGCGCCGTCTGCGCCGACATCACCAACATCTGTGCCGACATCGCCGACATCGGCATCGATTTCGAGATCGATGTTTCCGGAGAAGGCTGCGATCACCCAATAGCCGAGCGAGATGAGCAGGAGCGTCGTGAAAATGACCGTCGGGAACCCCAACGACACCTCAATCAGTCTTCCCACAATCACAACCCTTCTTGCCCTCGTGTACTTACGACGACGACAAGTCCCTCACGGTTCGCTTGCCCTCATCCTGTCCCGACCAGAACGTAGTCGCAAGCGACTTGGTTCCCGGGCTGACAAGAATTTTCCTTGCTCGATGATCTCGACCAAGCTCAGGTGGTGAGCGACCGACAACCAGCAACACTTCTCCCGACGACGGCGGAGGACCCTGATGGCATTGCGGTCACCTGCCTTGCCAACGGGCTCGACGAGATCGCAACGTTGTCGTGGGCCGCACTCGAACGGCGAGCAAGGCAGTTCGCCAATGGCCTGGCAACGCACGGGCTCGGCGCTGGCGATCGTTGGGCGGTGCTGGCCCACAATCGCATCGAATGGGCCGAACTCATCATCGGCAACGGCCGAGCCGGTTGTCGATACGTTCCGCTCAACTGGCACCTCACGGCGACCGAGGTCGCTGAACTGATCGCTGACTCACAGGCCCAACTGCTCGTGACCGACCCAGAGAACAAAGCAACGGCGCAGACCGCCATCGAGCTCGTTGATCACGACGTCGACCTACTCGTGCTCGGCGATGAGTACGAAGCGTGGTTGGCGGCGCAACCCGACGAGCCGCCGGCGAACGGGCCCATGGGTTCGGCACTGCTCTACACCGGGGGCACCACCGGGCGTTCCAAAGGGGTGACGCGCTCTGATTTCAGTGGGTCGGTCGAGAACTTTCCGAAGCGGTACGACGGGTGGGGCACGCTGGCCAAGATGCCCGAGCGAGGCGTCATGGCCATCACCACGCCGATCTACCACGCTCTCGGGTCGGCTTGCCTCACCGCAGGGCTCAGCCGAAACCACGCCGTGTTCATCACGAACCGGTTCGATCCGATCGGCACGCTTGCGCTCATCGACAAACATCAGATCACGACAACGCCGATGGTTCCGGCCCAGTTCATCCGACTGCTCAAACTTCCCGACGCCGAGCGAGCGACCTACGACGTCGGCTCGTTGCAGTGGGTGCTGCACACCGCGGCCCCGTGTCCACCATGGGCCAAGCGCGAGATGATCGAGTGGTTCGGCCCGGTCATCACCGAGCTCTACGGGTCGTCAGAAGGCACCGGGCCGGTGATTGCCACCAGCGAAGAGTGGCTCGCTCGTCCGGGCACCGTTGGTCAGGCCCAGGGCACGCTTGTGCTGTCTGTTGTCGACGACGATGGCAACGACCTCGGGCCCGGCGAAGTGGGCACGATCTACGTGAAGCGCCTCGACGGTGCCCCCTCGTATCACGAGGCTCCGGAGAAGACCGCCGCGAGCCGCTTGCCCGACGGCCGCTTCACCGTTGGCGACGTTGGCTGGCTCGACGAGGACGGGTTTCTGTTTCTGGCCGACCGCCGGGTCGACCTCATCTTGGTCGGCGGTTCAAACGTCTACCCGGCTGAGATCGAAGGCGTGCTCAGCCAACATCCGTCTGTCGCAGACGTGGCCGTGTTTGGCATTCCCGACGACGATCTCGGGCAAGCCATCAAGGCCGTTGTCGAACCGCCGCCTGGCGTCAAGCCCGACGTCGACGACATCATGGACTTTGCTGGCCAGCACCTCGCAAAGTTCAAGCTGCCAGCATCGATCGACGTGACAGACGCGCTCCCCCGCGAAGCCCACGGCAAACTCAAAAAGCGCCTCCTCCGCGACCCCTACTGGCCCTCATAGGGGTCAGGTACTTTTCGTCACGTGGCTCGAGTTGTGAGCGCCAGCGAACAACTCGGTTAGCGAACGAAGTGAGCGGCGGGGTCAGGTCTCAAACGTCAACAAGGCGTGTTGTGAGCGGCGGGGTTGTTCCTACGGGTTGATGCCGCAGGGGTTGTTGGCCCAGGTGTCGGTGAGGGCATCGCATGCGAACTTGCCCTCGACCTCGACGACAGACCAGAGCTGCAGATCGTCTTCGGCCAGCCCGACCTGCAAGAAGTTGCCACGCACCGGCATGAACCCGATGTGCAAACGGAAGGCATCGATGTCGTTTTCCTGGAGGCTCGGAGATGGATCACCGAGGAACTCACCGTTTGACGCGATCGGGTGGACAAAGGTCCGCCACACGCTGCCGTCACCGGGGGGCGCAAACAAGACAAACCACGAAGACGGTGACTGAACGTACGGGACAACGACACCACCTCGGCCGCAGGTGAATTCGGTGCCGGACGGGAAGGTCGAGAAGAAGCCAGCGGGCGGCAGGTTGGTGTCGGTCTTGGTGACGAACTCGGGACTCTCGGAGAAGTTCCGCATCACGCGGCCACGGGTCATCAAACCCTGATCGAGTTGGCCTGACCAGAAGTCGAAGCCGCCTTGGTCGGGTGCACGCTCGAGCACGTTCTGGTAGATCAGCTCCACAAACTCGGCGTTGGTCTTGTCGCCGTACAAGGTCTCGAACTCCTCGCCCTGTGAGAAGAAGTCCGAGATGTCGTCGAGACTTTGACCTTCGTCGACGCGCCCCACCCAGAACTCAAAACCCCCCGGATCGGGAGCCCGTAGGAAATAGGCGCTGTAGAGACGGACGACCGGGTCGGTCAACCACGGGCATTCAGAAAGCGGCAGTGTCTGCCCCTCGGCAGAAGCCGGCGTTGGTGCGACCAACGAGGTTGCCGCCATCAGCGCAGCCAAGAGTGCCGCAGCGATCAGCTTCAGTGGACGAATCATGAACCTCACCTTTTCCCTCCGCTCCGTCGAGCGCAAGCGCAAGAGTACAACGAGGCGCGCTAGGAGACCATGGGGCATGTTTTGCATCACCACCAGGCTCACCTTGACCGAGCGACTTTTCGCTCGCTGAACCCGCCGGGATAATGTGCGCCGTGACCGAAAACGCGCCCTCTGTCGACGAATTCCGCCTCGCCGTTCGGTCGTTCTTCGACAACGAACTACCAACTGTGCTCGATGGTGTTGTGGGCCAACTCAACCGGGCGAAGGTGTGGCGGGCTGCCCTCTACGACGCCGGACTCACTGGGCTCGACTATCCGACCGACTACGGCGGCCAAGGCCTCGGTCCCGAATATGCAGCCGCCTACAACGAAGAGAGCCGTGGACTCGTCCCGAGGGAAGACAGTGTCTTCGGGATCGGCGTGGGTATGGCGATGCCGACGATCCGAGACTTCGGCTCTGACGAACTCAAGGATCGCTTTTTGCGCCCCGGCCTGCGAGGCGACGACATCTGGTGCCAGATGTATTCCGAGCCTGGCGCCGGCTCGGACCTTGCTGGGCTTGCCACCCGTGCCGACCTCGACGGTGACGAGTGGGTGGTGACGGGCCAGAAGGTATGGACCTCGGGAGCCCAGCACAGTCAGTACGCCATCTTGTTGGCCCGAACCGACTTCGATGCACCGAAACATCGTGGTGTCACGATGTTTGTGCTCCCTGTCGAGCAAGACGGCGTCACGGTTCGTCCCCTTGTCCAGATGACGGGCGAGGCCGAATTCAACGAAGTGTTCATCGACGAGGCCCGCATCCCAAAGACATGGGTTGTTGGCGACGTCAACGGCGGTTGGCGCACTGCCGTCGCGCTGCTCGCGCACGAGCGAGTCCAAACCGGTGTCGCTTCCGTTGGGGGCTCGAGCGGGCAGCGATCCAAGGCCGGCCGAGTCCCGATACCGGTCGATCAACTCATCGAATTGGCGCGCGATCGCAACCAGCTCGACGACCCCGTGACCCGGCAAGAGCTGGCCCGGCTCTACACCGGCGAAACGATCATGGGCTACCTGAAGAAAACAGGGGTCCATCCGTCGATCGGGAAGCTGTGGCGGACCATTCAGGGCCGGGCAGCCGCCGACACTGCGGCCCGACTCGCCTTCCCGGCATCGCCGGCGTGGTCTGACGACGGCTCACCGCGAGCAATCGACGAGGACTACTTCGCCTATCACATCCTCAACTGCCGAGGCATGAGTCTCGGCGGCGGCACGGATGAGATTCAGCGCAACACACTCGGCGAACGAGCGCTCGGTCTTCCCCGTGAACCTGGCCCAGCAAAAGAGACGCCGTTCAAGGAACTACCCCGGAACTAGGGAATACCGGCGGCCTGCAACACCGAGCTACTCGCCGAGTAGCTGCTTCGCTGCGTTGCCGACCCGGTTGTTCAAGTTCGCCTGTCCGCACACCAAGACGAGCTCAGCGATCTCGGCCTCTTCGTAGTGATACCGCAGCTCAGCGATGAGCTCGGCCGACAGCTCACTCGTGGGTCCGCACATCGCGTCAGCCAACTCGAGGGCGACGTGAGTTCGATCATCAAAGACCGAAGTCCACTGATCTCTCTCTTCCAACGCACCGAGCTGGTCGTCGGTGATTCCTCGTTGTCTCGCCGAGACAACATGGCCATCAATTCACGTGGGGCACTGGTTGACGATGGAGGTGCGGAGAAAGACGAGTTCCTTCACGGCGGCCGGGACAGCGCCCTCGTCGCGCCAGAGCGCCTTGCCAAAATCGCTGTAGACGTCGGTTCCCTCGACCTGGGCCAAGGTGTACGCCAGTGGGGCGCCGGAGAGTTTCGGGCGGATTCGCATCCGACAAGTATGCAGCGGTGAGGCTTCGGCGTCAGGCGATGGCGGTGCCGAGAGCCGAACCAATGACCCACGTCAGAGCGCATGCGCCGCTGGCCCATCCCACCTGACGAGCTGCGGTGCGCAGCTTGGATCGTTCGGTGAAGACAGCCAACGCGACTCCGACCAGCGCCGATGCTGCGAGGCCGATCACGGCCGAGGCGACAACTGCCCCGTTGCCTTCTGAGATGAGCCAGGGAATCAAGGGGAGCATTGCACCGACGGCAAAGGCGACGAAGGACGCAATCGCAGCCTGAATCGGATCGCCGACGTCATGCGGGTCGACGCCGAGTTCCTCTCGAGCGTGCACCTCGAGCGCCACCTCGGGATCGGCCATGACGGCGGACGCAACGGCATCGGCCTGCTCGGTGTCGAGTCCCCGTTGCCGGTAGATCGCAGCAAGTTCGCGGGTCTCGGCCTCGGGCTTCTCGATGAGCGAGCGACGCTCGATCTCGAGCTCGCGTTCGACCAGTTCGGTTTGGGCTCGCATCGAGACATATTCGCCTGCGGCCATCGACGTGGCGCCAGCCAGCAGCCCGGCGACTCCAGCGACGAGGACCGAGTCGGACGTCGAGGCTGCGGCAGCGACGCCGAGAATCAGCGCGACGTTGGAGACGAGGCCATCACTGATGCCAAAGACCGCGGCACGAGCAGCGCCTCCGTGCACGTCACGGTGGTGGTGCACCATGTGAGAGTGGCCGTGAGCGCTTGCGTGGTCGTGGCCTTCATGATCGGTGGCCCGTCGGCGAGGATGATCAGCGACCATGAGTCCAGGCTAACCGACGAAGGGATCCCACGATCGAGTCGACGTTCGCCTCTCGTGCCGACGATCAGGATTTGACCCCGCATTTGCAACTCACCAACCTGGCGAACAGCCATGAGCCCCGTCGAAGCAACAATCACCGTGCCAGAAACAAGCCAGGGCGTCACTGGCCTCGGCCAAGGCGGCTGGACATCTGCTCGATTCGTCGAGGCTGTGGGTCTGCCCCTCAGACTCAATCTTCGGGCCCCGATTCCGCTCGACGTACCGCTCGACGTTGTGCCCTCCGAGGACTCCTGGCACCTCATGCACGGCGACGCGATCATCATGGAAGGCGTCACGCCTCTTCGGAGCTTTGGAGAAACTGCGGCCGTCGACGTCGCCGAAGCCCGGGCGGCGAGAGAACGGTTCAACACGAGCCCAGATGATCATCAGGCTCCCAACTGCTTTTCGTGTGGGATCGGACCTCAATCGATGAATGTGCACCCGTCAGCGTTGGCTGATGGCACTGGTCGGCTGGCCACTGATTGGCGTCCGCCAGCCTGGACTGGTGACCAACACGGGCATGTCGCGCCAACCACGCTGTGGGCGTCTCTTGACTGCGCCGCCGGCTTCTACGTCTCTGGCCATCCACTCAACGATGACGGGCCCGATGCTCGAGGCGCGTTGACCGTTCAGTACGAGGTCGAAGTTCTCCAGCCGGTGATCGCCGACCAAGATCACGTGATCGTGAGTTGGCACGGACGATGGGAGCCAGCGTGGGACGGCCGCAAGCGAGGTGCCGGCAGCGCCGTGTTTGACGCCGAAGGAACGTTGCTGGCCCGATCCGATTCGCTCTGGGTTGTTCCCCGAGGTTGACCGAGACGCCCACTCGATCTTCAACTATTGTTGAAGTTCATGGCTGGCTCGGATCCTTCGGTGACATCAACGCCGGCCGATCCCATTCGAGCCGAGGCCGACGAGATCACCATCGGTGAGGCAGCAGCCCGAAGCGGTGTCGCCACCTCAACCCTGCGCTTCTACGAGACGAATGGCCTGATCACCTCCACCCGCACACCAGGCGGACAGCGACGCTACGCACGCGATGTTCTTCGTCGAGTGGCCTTCATCCGGGCGGCGCAGAGTGTGGGCCTGAAGCTGAGCGAGATCAGCGACTCGCTCAGCGACCTGCCTGACGACCGAGCACCTACAAAGGCGGAGTGGGAACGCATCGCCGAGCAATGGCGACCTCGGCTCGACACCCAGATCGCCACCCTCGTCGGACTTCGCGACAAGTTGGCGCTGTGTATCGGTTGCGGCTGTCAGTCACTCGACAGCTGTCTTGTCTTCAACCCAGACGACAAGGCAGCCGAGGGCGGCCCCGGCGCCCAGTTCCTCATCGAGAACTAGCTGAGCCTCAGTCATGATCGGGGCAATCGTGGGGTTGAGCGGTTGTAGGCGGCTCAGTTGTCGTTGGAACTGCGGTGGTGGGTACTGCGATGGTGGTTGCGGCGGTCGTTGGTGGGTTCGTTGTTGGAAGCGACGCCGGCGGGGTTGAGGGGGCTGCTGCACCCGAGCCGAAGCTCTGCACTTGCAGAGCTTTGATCGAGAAGCCATCCCACAAGCTGCTCCCTGTCGGACAATTCGGTCGGGGGCCGACGGTCCAGGTCAGCGTGTTTTTCCCCGGCTGCAGCATCGACGGGTCGAGGTCGAGACGGAAGCTTCGCCAGTCGTTCCACTCACCGTTGGAACACCCGTTCGGATCGAACTCGTAGGGGTCAACAGCAAGATCGGGCCCACCATTGATGCTCAAGAGAACCTGGCCATGTTTGTGTTGATGCACCTGCCCGAACAGCACGGGATCGTTCGCAATCTCATCAGCCGTTAGATCAACGGTCACGGTTTCGGTGTCGCCAATCGGACGGTCACCGTTGCGCTGCAGGTAGACCACATCGTTCGCGTAGGAGACCCTGTACGGCTCGATCACCGGTCCGTCGAATCGAAGGTTGTCCCAGTGGAAGGTGTAGGTGTCGAGGTTGCCATCCTTTTCTGGGGTGTAGGCATGCGTCTTGAACACCACGAGCCCCTGTTCGAAGGGCATGCCCCCGGGCACGTCAACGGCGAACTCGTCAAAGGACCCGTCCTCGGTTTCGATGCTCCAGACGATCTCCTCATCGAGAATCTCGATCCGCATCGTTCGGCGCACGCGACGATCCTGCAAGGCAGGGTCGTCTGGGTAGAGATCGCTCCACCAAGCCCAGTCGTACTGTCCGAACTGCCGCTCGTTGGCGATCCACCCGTTGGGTGCGATGTCACCCGTGCCTACTTTGATGCGCCGAACCTGTCGGCGGAAGTCAAGAACGATCCGGTCCTCGGGATAGGTCTCATCGATGGCGGAGTCGACAGGACCAGACGCAACCCGCAGTTGGTCGGCCGGCACGATCATGATCTCCCACCAACTGCGGTTGCCATGACCGAGGTTCATGTTGACGTCGAACTCGAGGACGCCCCCGTCTGCGAAGTTGAACTGCTGACGGGGCCAAAACGCTCCAACGGAGTAGGCGCCCACGTCACCCATCGACGACATCATGTGGTTCTTGCAGATGAAGAAGCTCTCGTCAGGAGCAGCGCCGTTGCCGAGCTGATCGGTGGTCACCAAGTGAGATGGCAGCGGGCTGACGTCTGGGTTCGGTCCAGCACAATCGTCGCCATGATCGGCCATGAACGTGAGATTGGTCGTGAAGTGCTCCTTCGGATGCGTTCGATGCGTGACGACGTAGTCCAGACTTCGAGGCAATGCGGATTGGGAAGGCGAAGACGGATCCCCGTCGAAGGTTTCTTCGAACGCCCAGGTCGGCTCAGCCTCTTGGGCGGCGAGGGCACTCGGAGCGATGACGGCTGCGCCCAGCGCCGCTCCTGCGAGCACGGGGGCCAACGTGCGAAACGAGATGCTGCGTCGAGGTCGGGAGCGTTGTGATGATGTTGGCTGACAATGATCCATGCCGTTGAACGTAGAAAGCCGAAGCTCGACGAACCGGACGCAAACCGGTCGGCTGGTGGTCGATCAGGGTCCCGTAACCTAGGGACCAGCATCTGACTGCCGATAGGAGGGCATGGACGCTGCCGATATCGCCGCTGCGATCCGAGCCGTCGGATTCGTTCCCGACGGGTCACCTCGGCGCGGTGGCACTGCGACCGTCTACCCGGGCCGCGCCATTGCAGACGGCAAACCAGTGGCGATCAAGGTTTTCAACGCGGAGATCGAACCCGCCCGCTTCGAGCGTGAGGCAAGCATTCTCGCTTCAATCAATCACCAGTCCATTGCCAGCCTCATCGACTACGGCCATCTGGGCAGTGGAAACCCGTACCTCGTCACCGAATGGATCGAGGGAGAAACGCTGGCCGAACGGCTCGAACGAGCGGGCCCGCTCGATGTTGCCGCCGTCCGACGCGTGCTCATCTCCCTGTGCGACGCCCTTGAGCATGTTCATCGACAGGGCATCGTGCACCGCGATCTGAGCCTGGCCAACGTCTTGATCGACAGCGACAATCGCCCCACGCTCATCGACTTCGGCATCGCCCGAGCCGACGACCTGCACACGATCACGGCAACGACAGAGCTGATGGGAACGACCCGCTATTTGGCCCCCGAGCTTCTCGAAGGCGCTGCGCCGACGCCATCGAGCGATCAGTACGCCACCGCAATTCTCGCCTACGAACTTCTCGCCGGCGTGTGGCCGTTCGACGAGTCGACCTCAGTCGGGCAAGCCTTCCACCATCATCTCTCGTCCGAACCCATCCCGATCAGCGAGAAGGTCGAAGACGTCCCAGCGCCAATGGCCTCGGCCATCGCTCGCTCACTTTCGAAGAAGCCAGAGGATCGGTTCAGTTCGATACAAGGCTTGGCCGACGCTGCCCTTTCGACTCAGCCGGTTCCGGTCTCGGCGAGCGGGGGCAAGCGCGTGTTCACTGCGCTCGTCGCCGCAGGAGCACTCACAGCGGCGATCTTCATCGGCGCTCGACTCGTCAGTGGCGGAGAAGCCGGCGGCGACGAACCTGAAAGTGCCGCAGCATCTCCCACCACTACCGGCGTACCCGATCCCACCGTGACTGAACGAAGCTCACCCACAACGACGTGGCCCGCCGGCCTCGCTGGTGAACTCGAGTGCAACTTGTTAACGACACCCGGGTTCGAAGGAAACTCGTTGCCAAACAACTTCTGGAATGACCCAACGGACGTCGAACGAGCAACATTGGAGCCGGGGGCCGGGATCGATGGAAGCAACGCCGTTGCGATCGGCCGCGACGGCGAGTTCGGAGCGTTTGGATCAGTTGTCGACGTTCGACCCAATGCCGACTACGTGTTTGTCGCCAGCGTCGAGTTCACCGAGCGTCCGTTCGTGGCGGAGATGTCTGTTGTCTGGTTGACCAGTGCGTTCGAACCGATCAATCAAGAACCGATTGTGGTGGACCTCTTGCCTGCTGCTCCAGGAAGAGCGGTTCTCGAGATTCCATCAGCGCCCGCCGAAGCAGCCTTCGCCGTGACTCGTCTCTATAAGGACGACTCGGGAGGCGTCCTCATCGCTGACGAGCTCGTCTTCGCTGAACGCGATCCGGCGTGCGATTCACTTTTGGGTGTGGGGTCCTAGCTGATGGCCGTGTTCGGAGAACTCCGACTCGTCGAGTCAGAACAGTCGTGGAAGCTGCAAGAGTCGACGTCGATCGGGCGGTCACCCGAGGCAGATATCACCATCGCCGTTGACGCAGTGTCGAGGCGCCACTGTGAGCTTCAGTTCGAGTTCGGTCAGGCCATCCTCACCGACCTCGAGAGCCGCAACGGCACGGCGGTCAACGGAGAGCTATTGGTTCCAGGTGCGAAACGTCGACTCGTTGATGGAGATCAGATCCTGCTCGGCGGAACGATCCAACTTACGTTCTCGGATCCGATGGCGACCCCAACCGTGCCCCGCCTCGGCCGCTTGGCGGGGGTGTGGATCGATCCGGACAACGACGATGTCTGGCTCGATGCTCGGCTTGTCGAGCCACCTCTGTCGGCTCGCCAGCTCAGCTTACTCAAGGTGCTCGATCGGGCCGACGGAGCCATCGTGTCACGGCCCGATCTCGTTGCTGAGGTTTGGGAGGATGCTGCTGCCGACGGCGTCACCGACGATTCCGTGACCGCACTGATCAAGCGCCTGCGGGCACGCCTGCGCGAAACATCCTCGTCCAACGACGTGATTGAGATCGTGCGCGGTCGGGGAGTCCGGATCGTGCGAGGGTCAGAGCCGTCGTGACGTTGCTCAGCTCTTTGCGAAGACGACCAACGTTGACGTTGAGTCGATGTGTTCGACGTCTGCCGCGGTGTAGAGCGCTGCGTCATACACCCGCACGACCACAAGCTCGAGGTTCTTGATGGTGCCCGCCTCGACAAGGCCATCGATCGTGGCCGCGAACCCGGCGCTGGCGTAGTGATCAGAGTTCACGCCGATCACACCCGTGCCGCCGGGAGCGATCAGCTCGACGAGGCGAGGAATCGGCTCGGGGCCGAGATGGCCATGCGTGAAGGTGCCAGCACTCACGAGCGATCCGTACGAGCCAGGCGAGAGCGTGATCGGCTGGGTGAGATCGGCCTCGAACAGATCGCGATACAGCGGCTGGCTGTCAACGGTTTTGGCTCGCGCAAACTCGAGCATCTCGGGTGACAGATCGATGCCGTCGAGGGTTCGAGCGCCGACCTTCGAGAGCGCAAGCCCTACGAGGCCGGTTCCACAGCCAACGTCGAGAATCGGCTGGGACCAGTCGGGCGACCGGTCGGCCAACCCCTTGGCCACGTTGTCGTCGTAGACATAGCCGTGGCTCGCAGCGAATCCATCGTCAAACGAGCTCGCCCAGCGGCGGTACAGCTCGCGGTTGTCGTCCGGGGTTTCAACGCCATAGGCATCGTTGAGATCGAATGCCGAATCTTCTTCGCTGGTCCCCATAGCCGGGAATGTACACCCGCGTCAGCCAGCGCGGTAAGAAGACAGCCATGGGGAACCACGATGCGAACAACGACACGCCGGGGCTTCGCGTCGGCGTGATGTACGACTGCCGTCGCACGCCAGACAGCGCTCTGTCGATGACCGACGTGTACGCGGCCACGATCGACCAAGCCGTCTTGGCCGACGAGCTCGGCTTCGACCACGTGTGGTTCACCGAACACCACTTCCTCGAAGACGGCTACCTGCCAGCGTTCCAGCCGTTGGCCGGCGCGATCGCCGCCCGCACCAACAACATCCGCATCTCGACCGACATCGCTCTGCTTCCGCTGTATCACCCCATCCGGCTGGCCGAAGAGATGGCGATTCTCGATCACATCTCGAACGGGCGCATGGAGCTCGGCATCGGCATGGGATACGTGCCAGCCGAGTTCAAGGCGTTCGGTGTGCCGCTGAAGAATCGGGTGTCGATGACCGAAGAAGGCATTGACATCTTGCGTCTGGCGTGGGGAGACGGCCCGTTCAGCTACGAGGGCAAGCGCTACACGCTGACCGATGTTGACGTGCACCCCAAGCCTGTCCAGCCGGGTGGGCCGCCGCTGTGGATCGCGGCGATGAGCACGCCGGGAGCCATGCGGGCCGCCCGGTTCGGCACCCACCTGCTCCCTCAGGGAAAACGATCAGAGGTGCTCGACCCCTATCGCGAGGCCCTCGAGGCTGACGGGCGGGATCCGGCCAAGCAGCGCTACGGCATCATCCGCTCGATCTACGTCACCGACGACAAAGAGCGCGACTGGCCCATGCTGCGAGCGGCCGAGCGTTTCCGCATGAGCGTGTACGACACGTTCATGGCCGACACGCCTGACACCTATGCATGGGGCGACCCAGACGCGATTCCCCAAGGCGTGATCGTCGGGTCGGTCGACGAGTGTGTCGAGAAACTCGGCTCGTTCATTGACGACTACGGCATCACCGACATCGCTTCATCTGGCCTACCGCCAGGCATCGACCCGAGCTTCATGGCCACCAACCTCGAACGCCTCGCGACCGAGGTCCTCCCCCAACTCCGCTAGCTGCTCGCGTTGTTAACGTTTGAGACCTGACCCCTATGCGATTGGCTGGGGGCGGATGATTCTTCTTCGGACAACCCGCAATCGTGATCGTTGGGTCGACGCCTTTCACCGGGCACTCCCCCACCACGAAGTGACCCTCTGGCCGGACCCGGTCGACCCTGAGGCTGTCGAGTTCTTCTGCGTCTGGAAGCATGACTGGGAGGATCTGGCCAACTATCCAAATCTGCGGGGCCTGATGCTGGTGAGCGCTGGCATCGACCAGGTCGACTTCAACCTCGTCCCAGATGGCGTGCCCGTCGTACGTCTGGTCGACCCGGCAATGTCGCAGGACATTGCCGAATACTGCCTGCACTGGGTCACGCACTTCAGCCGTTCGTTTGATCAATACCAGCGCCAGCAACCCAACGCCGACTGGACCATCGGACCTCGAAACCCTGAGACAATCGTCGGCATTCTCGGCTTTGGCGCCATCGGGTCCGTCGTGGCCGACACCATCGCCGGGTTTGGCCACGACATCATCACGTGGAGCCGCAGCGCCAAACAGACCAGCTTCGGCCAGCACTTCATCGGGGCTGACGAGCTCCACCGGTTTCTCGATCAATGCGACGTCGTCATCAATCTGTTGCCAGCGAGCGATGCGACGAGACACCTCTTGGATGCCGACGCCCTCGCCGCGCTCGGCACCGGTGCCCTCATCAACGTTGGACGAGGGTCAACGGTCGACGACGGCGCGCTCCTCGCCGCGCTCGCCAACGATGGCGTCGACGACGAGTCTTCCGGTCTACGCGGTGCGGTGCTCGACGTCTTCCACACCGAACCGCTCCCAGCCGACTCCCCTCTTTGGAACCACCCGCGGGTGACGGTCACGCCACATATCGCTGGTGAAACCAACCCCTACACCGCAGCCGAAGTGATCGGCGCCAACATCCAACGCATCGAGCGCGGCGAAACGCCCCACAACATCGTCACTGCGTCGACGTACTAGGCGCTTGGCGCGTCGGTTCTCGCCTGCTGGCCTGGCTTTGGTGCCCAGCTACTGCTTGCTGAGCACCCGGGCAAAGTCGGAGAGCGTGGCCGTGTCGACGAGATCGCCGGCGTCGTCGAACGTCTCCCAAATCACGTCGTCGACCGCTGTCATCGACAACAACACGATCGCTCCCTCTTCGCCGCCTTCTTCTGAGTGCAGGTGGTCGCCTTCGTTGGCGCCGAAGAACCCCGGAGGCCGCACTTGATCGAGTTCCCACTTGTCGCCAACGCGGGCCCACGTCCGATGCTCTCCCTCGACCACGAGGGTGTCGGTTGGTCCAACGTGGCGATGGCTCGGGCAGCGAGCCCCAGGAAGCAGCCGGAAATACAAGTCGACCTTCTGGCGGGTTTCGTTCACGCCGAGCACCCAGAAATACAGCCCCTCGTATCCCGGAAACTGGCGCCACGTGATGGCGCTGTCATCGAGTCGGTGTTGTGGGCGGGCGGCGGCAGTCAACACATCGTCGGCCATGACCGAACGCTACTCAGGCCACCTCGCCCCCGTCCACACCCGCGCCGCGAGATGACTCGGCATCAGGACGCAGCAACTGTGCGATTCGGGAGACGCATGACGGCGGTGACCGAGCCGAGAAGGACAACGCCGCCAAGGACCTGCAACAGCGTGAAGGGCTCATCGTGGATCGGCCAGGCCAGCCCAACGGCCACGAGGTGCATCCCGAGCAGGTACAGCGATGACCGAGCGGCCTCGATGTACCCGTGCACCCAGCTCATAGCAACGTGACCGAACACGCCGGTGACATAGGCGACGATGGCGATCCACAACCAGTCGAGGCCGCCGAACTCAGCCCAGTCGCTGCGACTGACGAAGAAGATGCTCGGCACAGCGCCAGCCACGAACGCCCACAGATTGATACCGGCCATCCACTCGATCGGATCGACGTTTGTGGTCGAACGAGCCAATCGAGTGAGCACAAAATACACCGAAAACGTGAGCATGGCGGCGAATGCGAGCACCAGTCCGAGCGTCGAAGCTCTCACCTCGGCCCCGGCGCCAATAATCACGATGGCGGCTCCGAGAATGCCTCCGCCGCTCCAGAGAATCTGTTTCCGTGTCGCGTGTTCGCCGAAGATCGGGCCACCGACCAGAAGCAGCAGAGCGGGCTGCACGGCAACCATCGTCGACAACACCGCCACCGTTGCCTCCTGCAGTGTCGCAAATACGAAGATCAGGTTGATGCCGAACGCAATCCCTGGGAGGGCTGTGCGTTTGAGCAGCGCAGGGCTCACGGTGCCACCCCGCAGGTACACCATGGCAAACAACAGCGGAAACGAGATGCCGAAGCGAATGAACACGCCGACGAGTGGCGACGCGGTCACGAGTTTGGTGAATGGGGGCCCAGCACCCCACGACAACACCACAACCCCCATGACGAGCAGAGGAAGGCGGGTAGTGGTCCGTCCCTCCGACACCGCAGTCACCTGCGGATTGTGACATCACCCAGGCTCGATGCGTTAGCCACTCAGGCCACATTCGCGTCACTCAAAGAATCGACACGGCATTGTTGATGGACGGCGTGGAGATTTGCCCATCGGGTCGATAGTGTCGGGGCGATGGGAGGCGGAGCCCAGTATTTCGAACTTCAACGCGTCGCGAAGATGCTCGGGGTAACAATCAATGCGCTTGATCGGCGAATCAAGCGTGGTGACTTGCCCGAGGCCATCAAGCTCGACGACTCAGACGACACCGAATGGGTCGTTCACCGAGACGCGCTCGCCCCAATCGCAGAGCGAGAGGGGTGGGTCATCGACCTTCGAGATCTCGACGAGGCGGTGAGCTCACACCCTTCCGCCTCCCCCGGACGACCACAAGAAGCAACTGACCAAGGGGCGGCACCCGGTGTCGAGGAGACGCCAACACAACCCATGGCAACGACCAACACAGACGGCACGAACATCGTGGCCGCGGCGGACGACGACTCGCATACCGAGGCAACTGCAGAAGATCCCGATCTCGAGGGTGCAAGCAATGGCGCCGACAACAAAGACACACTCGTTGTGTCCCACGGCAACGGTGAGGCGAAGTCAATCTTCTCCGGACTCGACGACAGCCTGAACGAACTACTCGAACGGCTGCTCACGATGAGCAGCGATCTCACCGACGCAGTGATCGAGAAGGAACGGGCGCTCCAAAAGGTTGAGACGCACGAACGAACGATCAGCCAGCACGAGACCAAGATCATCGATCTCAACAAGGTGATCGAAGGCCAAGAGGCCGAGATGACCAGGGTCGTCGCTGACCTTGCTGAGGCCAACACCGGCCTGAAGGTGGCTGAGGCACTCGCTGAGGAACGAGCAATACAGATCGACGAGATGCACGAAGAATTGGACCAGCAACGAACCCGCCACGCGCTCGAAGTTGATCGCCATCGAGCACAAGCGACCGATCTGCGCCGGCGCCTCGAGTCGACCTCAAGCGCTCTCGGCTGGTGGTCACGCCGGAAGTTGCGCAACTGAGAAGAGCGCAGCGAGACCGTTCAATCTGGACGGCTTGGTCGTGATGCACAAAGCTGCGACCCCATGGGGTCATCCACCGATATTCGATCGTTCGAGATTGCTGTCAGCGACGAGATTCTCACCGATCTCAAAGCCCGCCTCCAGGCGACCCGCTGGCCAGAGGCCGAACTGGTTGACGACTGGAGCCAGGGCACGCCGCTCGCCTGGCTCAAGGACGTGTGCAACACCTGGGCAAACGACTACGACTGGCGGGCTCGCGAAGCTGCTCTGAATCGCTTCGATCATTTCGTGACCGAGATCGACGGTGTCGACATCCACTTCGTCCACCAGCGCTCACCTCATGAGAACGCAACACCGCTGCTCATCACACACGGTTGGCCCGGATCGATCGTGGAGTTTCACAAGATCATTGAGCCGCTGGCTGACCCAACCACCCACGGCGGCTCGGCCGACGATGCCTTCCATGTGATCTGCCCCTCGTTGCCCGGCTTCGGATTCTCAGGCAAACCCACAACCACCGGCTGGGGCGTCGAGAAGATCGCGCTGACGTGGAAAGAACTGATGGCTCGCCTGGGCTATGACCACTACCTCGCTCAGGGCGGTGACTGGGGATCAGCGGTGACCACCTCGATCGGGTGGCAAGACCCTGACCATTGCGACGGCATCCATATCACGTTGGCCATGGGCACCAGTCCAGCCATCGACGGCGAGCCAACCGAAGAGGAGCAGCGCGCCATCGCTGGCGCCACCTTCTACCAACAGTGGGACTCTGGCTACTCCACACAGCAGCGCACGCGTCCTCAAACCGTCGGCTACAGCTTGGTGGACTCGCCCGCCGGGCTCGCGGCGTGGGTGCTCGAGAAGTTTTGGGCCTGGACTGACTGCGACGGTCACCCCGAGAACGTGCTCGACCGGCACGAACTGATCGACAATCTGATGCTGTATTGGGCCACGGGAACCGGCGCTTCATCCGCTCGCATCTACTGGGAGAGCTTCGGGTCGATCAAACGAGAGCCAGTGACGATCCCAACTGGTGTCACGGTGCACCCCAAGGAGATCGTCACGCCGGTGCGACATTGGATGGAGCCGAACTACACGAACATCACGTACTGGAACGAACAGGATCGCGGCGGACACTTTGCGGCGTTTGAGCAGCCAGACATGTTCGTCGACGACATTCGGCAATGGGCACGATCCATTGGCTGACGACGATTCATTGACCGGCCGCGACCCATCGGACAACACCGCGTGAAGTCGCAGACGGTCGAGGCGCCGGCGGCTGCGGCCGCCGATGGCGTGGAGTCGGCGCGGGGCTGGCAGGTCGTTGCTGCCACGTTCTTGTCCACGTTCACCGTCTTCGGCGTCGCCTACAGCTTTGGCGCTTTCTTCCGGCCGATGGCCGACGAATTCGGATCAGAGCGAAGCACCACGGCACTCTTCTTTTCGATCACGACGTTCCTGTATTTCCTTCTGGGTGTCGGCACCGGGCGTATCGCCGACCGGATCGGCCCCCGGCCCGTGCTGCTTGCCGGCGCTGCAGCGATGTCAATCGGCTTGGTGCTCACGTCACAGGTCGAGACCCTCTGGGCCGGCTACCTCACCTACGGCGTCGGGGTTGGCATCGGAGTTGCATGTGCATATGTGCCGATGGTTGCCACGGTCGGCGGCTGGTTCGAAGAACGGCGCACGACAGCGCTTGGAATCGCCGTCGCCGGCATCGGCGTCGGCACCCTCGTTGTGGCTCCAACTGCTGAGCGACTCGTTGACAACTACGGCTGGCGCGACACCTATGTCATCTTCGGAATCGCCAGCGCCGTGCTGCTCTGCCTCGCCGCGATCGGGGCTCATCGTCCACCGGGGTCACAGGGCGGCGCAGCCGAGATGCCGTCCCTCGGCAACCTCACGAAATCGCGCGATTTCTGGATTCTGTACCTGAGCACCCTCGCCCTCTCAACCGCCCTGTTTGTGCCCTTTGTGTTTATGGACGACTACATGGCCAGTCGAGAGATCAGCGGCTCACCGGGGCTCATCGTCGGCGTCATCGGCCTTGCCTCCGTGCTCGGCCGACTCGGCATGGGTGCGATCGCGGCCCGAACGAGCGCAACTGCGCTCTACGGCCCCTCGGTGCTCGTTCTTGGATTGAGCTTCGCCATCTGGCTCGCTGCTGGCGATAGCTACGCAATGCTGGTGGTGTTCGCCGTCGTGCTCGGCGTCGCCTATGGCGGTTTCATCGCGCTGTCACCAGCGGTCGCAGCCCACATCTTCGGACCCGTTGGGCTGGGAGGCGTTCTTGGGCTGATCTACACCGCAGCCGGTGTCGGCGGGTTGATCGGCCCGCCGCTGATGGGGGCAATCATTGACGAGGCCGGCTACCCGACGACACTATGGTCGTCCCTCGGGTGTGGCGTCGTGGCCTTTGCGATTCTCACTCCCTTGGGAAAACGGAGGGATCAGTCATGAGAGTCACTGCACGCCGCGTCGCTGCACGCCGCACGAACAAGCGCCGTGTCAATGCACGACGCCGCACGACAGGGTGCACCGCCACGTTCGGGGCCGTGTGCCTCGCGCTTGTCGCAACGAGTTGTTCGATCGGCGACCCAACAGCTACTGCCGAAGAAAGCAGCGGGGGTTCCGGGTCGGTCGAACAGCTCTGCGCCACGTTCACACAGTGGCAGCCTGCGATCACTGCTGCTGGCACTGATTTAGGCCCGCTCGCCGAGGCCAAGATCGGCTACCTCACGGCGGCCCAAGCCGCAGCGCCAGCATCATGGGCCGACAACATTGCTGAGATTCTGCCGGTTTGGCAGACGCTGCAGCAGGTCCTCATCGAGGCTGATGGCGACGCAACGCGAATCAACTTCGAGCGGTTTCAAGCCGACTTCGCAGACTCGACGGCGAACGAGATCGCACTCGAAACGTTCGTACAAGCCCGCTGCGGCGGGTAGCACGACGTCTCCCACAGCACCGCAAAAGGCACTGCAATCGGGCTCGACTGCAAAACGCATAAGGTCCGACTCCCATATTGCCGCCCAGGAGTCGGACCATGACATGCGGCGCTTGATCGTCGCCCGCTGTGTGAATAGGAGGGACAAGCCACACAGCGATTGGATGAGCGCCTGGTTTGAATGCTGTCACAGTCTCATTCAGCGTTGGCCAAAGTGCCCCAAAATTGGGGTTTATCGACGCGGTCAGCGACGCACAACGGGATGTAACTCAGGTCGTTTCCCCCGACAGCGACTCCATATCCCCAATTTTGGTGGATGTAGGCGCCTGAAACCGTCGCATCTGCCGTTGCGACTTCCCAAAGGCAGGACCCGCCAGTAGTCTTACACTGTCCGTTGGTAGGGGGCATTCCCTCCGCTCCTTGCCAGCGGACTCTCAACGCCCCTGCAGAGCCAGTCGCTCGTGGGCGCTGAACCCGGGCCGGGAGCCCCTATCGACAGCGTTGATCAACGCTGTGCAGCTGGGGCCGCGATAGCCTCTGCATCGCAAACGGAATCACCGACGCTTCCAGCTTGCCTCTCGCTTCCGTCGGTATCTCTGTGGAGCCGACCCGCTGCAACAGGAGAATCCGTTGTCTTATGTCCCCGGTGGCACCGACACAGCTGGCGATCACATGCGTCGCACCAAGATCGTGGCCACAATTGGCCCTGCGTCCGACGATCCAGGATCGCTCAAGGGTCTGATCAACGCCGGCATGAACGTTGCCCGTATCGGCCTCGCTCACGGGACACTCGAAGAACACCTCGAGAAGTACCGGCGCATCCGCGAAGCAGCCAAGGCACTCGACGCCAACGTAGGCATCTTGGCCGACCTTCCCGGGCCCAAGGTGCGCTGTGCTCCGTTCCCCGATGGCGGCGTCATGTTTGAGGACGGCGACGCAGTCGAGTTCGTTGCTGGCGAAGCGTCGAGCGACGGCAACACGATTTCCACCGACTACGAGCACCTTGTTGCCGACGTCGAGGTTGGCGATCGCTTGGCCCTCGGCGACGGCAACATCGCATTCACGGTCGAGGACAAAACCAGTGAAAAGCTCATCGCCCGAGTGATCCGCGGCGCACGAGTGCAGGGTCGGCCGGGCTTGCAAGTGCCATCGGATCGCCTCCGGATCACTTCGCCGACTGATGAGGATCTTCGCTTCGCAGATGCCTTCATCTCGGAAGGCGTCGACATGCTGGCAATTTCATTCGTTCGCAGCGGCCACGATGTGCGGTCGCTCGGTGTCGAACCCGCACCGCGAGGGCCCCTCGTTGTCGCGAAGATCGAGACCCAGGCTGCTGTCGACAACCTCGAGGGCATCATCTCAGCGTCTGGCGCGGTCATGGTCGCTCGTGGCGACCTTGGTGTTGACTATCCGCTCTCAGAACTCCCCCACCTGCAGAAGTTCATCATCCAACGCTGCATTGCCCGCGGCCTGCCGGTGATCACGGCAACTCAGATGCTCGAGTCGATGGTCTACGCGCCGACCCCCACACGGGCCGAAGCGAGCGATGTCGCCAATGCAGTGTTCGACGGTTCGAGTGCGGTGATGTTGTCTGGCGAAACCGCCATCGGCGTCGATCCCAACAACGCTGTGGCCACCATGGCCGAGATCTGTGCTCGGGCCGATCGGGAGTTCCCGCACGGCGACTGGGTGAGCAACATGAGTGCCGTCCGAGAAAGCGACGGCGACGTCGACCCTGGCGCGCTCACGACCGACTCGATCACGATGGCGGCCCAACGCATCGCCTATCAGGTCGGCGCCAAAGCGATTCTCTGCCTGTCACGAACTGGCTACACCGTTCGTTCGGTCAGCCGCTTCCGGCCCCAGGTTCCGATCATCGGATTCAGTCCCGATCTGCGCGCCGTGCGCCAGCTCTCACTCAGCTGGGGATCCGCCGCAGTCAAAACCCCTGAACGGGCCAAAGCGGGCGAAATGATCCAAGACGCACTCGACCACGCCAAGCGTTTGCCATGGATGAAGACCGGCGACCGCGTCGTGGTGATCTCCGGCAACTCCACCTCGACTCGGGCCACCGACACGCTCCGGGTGATGTATCTCACCTAACGCAGGAGCTGCTCGATCTGCGATGCGGCAGCAACGCGCTCCTCTGAAACCAAGGGGAGTGGAACTACCCGTAGTGCTTTCGCGCTAACAGTGAGATCATGGATCCGTGGCGCGTGGGATCTTTGTTGTCGGTGCATTGCTGTTGAGCCTGCTTGGCTTTTCGAACCCGAGTGGTGCTGATGCAGCAGCAGCGAACCACGCTGCGCTCTCTGACAGCGCGGCACAGTCCGACAACGCTGCGGCGCAAGCCCTTCCGGTGCTTTCCCAGGCTGCGAATTCGTCAACCTGTCCGCAAATGACGGACTCGATCGACCGTCTGTATTCGGCCTACTTCCTCCGCAGCCCTGACCAGGCTGGTTTCGACTTCTGGGTCGACGGCTTCGCCTCCGGCGAATGGGACATGGTGTCGATGTCCAACTTCTTCGCCAGCTCTGACGAGTTCATCGCTCGCTACTCAACACTCTCGAACGCCGACTTCGTGCGGCTCGTCTACCGCAACGTTCTCGGCCGTGCCGCCGAGCCAAGCGGCTTCGAGTTCTGGGTCGGCAGGCTTGATTCCGGCGAGTTCTCTCGCGGCAACGTGATGCTGTTGTTCTCTGAGAGCAAGGAATACGTCGTCACCACCAACACCGAACCACCACTTGCCGGCTACTTCTCGTGGTATCCCGCAGGCACGGTCTGGACGTGCGCCACGGGAAGCTTTGCTACTGCGGCCGAGCACCGTCACGTGGATGTCTACGGAGTGAACCTCGGCGGCAGCACCGTCAACTGGGAAGCATGGCTCCTCAATGGAGCTGGCAACCGAGTCGAGAACCTCCTCGGTCGAGATCTCGCTCCGTCAACGTTCGCCTTCTTCTGGAGTGCAGATCTGGCCAGCCCTGCCCCCGCTCAGCCAATCACTGGCATCGAAGTGGTGGGTTCGGCTCAAACATTGACCATCGTCGTGCGTTCACCCCAGCCGCTCGCTGTTGATCGTGCCGACTGGAGCTCGCTCGCCGGCTAGAGCCAAGGCTCAGCGTTCCCCAGAGCTCTGGGGGATCCCCCACGACCGTTTGGGGGCCAACCCCAGCAGACGAGAAGCGGTTTCTCAGGCTCAATAGAGCCATGACCTCGACACTCGTCTCCACCACCCGGCCAAGCGAGCCGGTTTCTACGAATCGGCCCAACCTGGCCGAGATGGCTGCTGCAGCCAAGTCAGACCGCAACCGTGCGGTTGACTTCTACCGAGCCGTCGCCATGTGCGCCGTCGCACTCGGCCACTGGGCAGCCGTTGCCCTTGCCATCAACGCCGACGGTGAAGTCATTGGCGGTAACGCCCTCGAGCAGGCGCCACAGATGTCGTGGATCACTTGGCTCTTCCAGGTGATGCCACTGTTCTTCGTGGTCGGAGGCTTCTCCTCGGCCATGTCACTCGATGCCCACACCAAGAACGACGGTCGCCCGCAAGACTGGGTCGTCGCCCGCCTTCGCCGGATGGTCGCCCCGACGGTCATCCTCGCCGGCGCCTGGGTCGGCATCCTCGCCATTGCCAGCGCAGCCGGTGTTGGCCACCTCGCCGCCGCCGGCGCCGTCGCTGCCGCCATTCCGCTGTGGTTCCTCGCCAACTACACGATCGATACCGCCATCGCCCCCTACGTGCTGCCGGCGTTTCGCCGCAACCCCGGTCTTGTCGCCGGTGGCGGAGTCGCGCTGTTTGGTCTGCTCGAGATCGTTCGCCTCGCCGGCGTCCCCTACCTGCCCCAGCTCAACTGGGTGCTCGGCTGGCTGCTGTTCCAGGTCGCAGGGTTTGCATGGCGAGATGGCCTCTTGCCGACCGGCCGCAATCTGCTGCTCACCGCTGGCGGGCTCTGGGTCGCCGCACTGGCCGCCGTCACTGTTGGCCCCTACCCCACCACGATGGTGAACGTTGCTGGAATCGAGCACTCACCGGCGAACCCGCCGACCCTCGCGCTCATGCTCTTCGGTGCCGCCTACTCAGCCACCGCACTTGCTCTTGCGCCAGCCATCAATCGCTGGCTCGCCAATAGCCCAAGGGCCTGGGCCGGCGTCGTCGCAGCGAACACCATCGCAATGTCTGTCTACCTCTGGCACATGACGGCCGCATCGGCCGCCGGTGCGATCATGTACGCCACCGGCAACCTGCCGACCGCTGCTGTTGGCACCGCTGACTGGTGGGTGCAGAAGCTGCCGCTCATTGGACTCTCGCTCGTGATCCTTGCCGCCATCGTGGCCATCGTTGCTCGCTTCGAACAGCGTGCACTCCTGGCTCCCCGAGTGGCTTGGAAGGGTGGGCCCGTCTCGATGATGGTGGCGGCTGGCATCGTCTCGGCATCCATCAAGCTGTGGGTTGCCGGCAACATCACGGCCGCCACGATCGGCATGGTTGGCCTGCTCATCGTGTGGTTCGCCGCCATCAAGGCACCGAGTGACGAGTCACTCGAGCTCGCTGCCTAGGGCGGGTCACTGGCCGGGCACGTTGCCAACAAACGTGCCCGACCGGTGTCGTCGCATCTAGTGTGCGCTCATGGCACAAAAGCCCAAGCGCCGAGAAGCCCACCGCACGTACCTCAGCTACATCGACAAATCGCGCGAGTATTACGCCGCTCACGGATACGGCCAGCCGTATCGATGGGCGGCGTACGACGAAGTACCGCTCACCAAACTGAGCAAGCCGTTGTCTGAGGCAAACGTGGCCGTCGTGACCACGTCGTTCCCCCATCACGAAGACGGCGGAGCCGAGCCCGAGGCCGGCAAACGCAAGGTCGTCTACCACCGTCCGACCGATCCCCAGCCCGAGCGCATGTTCACCATGGACCTCTCGTGGGACAAAGATGCCACCCACACCAACGACCTCGGCACGTTCCTTCCGCTCGATCATCTGCGAGCGATGGCCGACAACGGTCGCATCGGTAGTTTGAATCACCGGTTCTTTGGTGTGCCGACCGACTACAGCCAGCGCCGAACCGGCCTCGATGCCGACACGATCGCCGAGTGGTGTGCCGAAGATGGTGTCGATGTCGTCCTGCTGATTCCGCTTTGACCCGTCTGCCACCAGACCGTGAGTCTGGTCGCCCACCACCTCGAGGCTTCCGGTGTCTCGACCGTTGTCATCGGCAGCGCCCGCGACATTGTCGAGGAAGCCGGCGTTCCTCGGTTCCTGTTCGTCGACTTCCCGCTCGGCAACCCGATTGGCAAGCCCGACGACGTCGCCATGCAGAAATCCGTTCTCGAGCTCGCATTCGAGTTGACGGAGGCTGCGTTTGCGTCCCGCACCACTGTCCAGGCGCCGCAGCGCTGGGGCAGTGATGAGTGGCGAGCGAACTTCATGCGGGTCGACGAATCGAACATCGAAGCGCTCAAAGCCGCAGGCGACGCACGGCGCCAGCAACAACAGGAGTTCCGGGAAGCCACCACGTAGCGGGGTCTCACGGCCACAGAAACCCACCAATTGGCCAAGTATCACCTCAGCGTCCCCGAATTTCGGTGGCGGATATGCGAAGTTCGGCCAGAGTGGCCGACAATCACTAGGTGGTTAGCAACAGCCGTGGCGATGATTGCGCAAGCAGCGTGGCGCCTGACGAACGAGCAGGTTCACCGGCGCGAGATCTGCAGCGCGCCGTGCGAGCCGTCATCGATGATGCCCACGGGAAGTTTGGAAGCGCCGGGATCGTGGTACACGTCGTTGAAGATGTGATCCTCCAGGCAGTCACCAGCAACTCGGCGCCAAGTTCATTCTCGACGAGGTTTGGCGGCGCCCCCGTTGCGCTGCTCGACGACCTCGCTCCGAACCTTGCCGAAGCGGCACGACAGCGCCGCCCGGTGTTTGAGTACGACACAGCGATCGACGCAATGTCAGGTCACACCAAGTGTGATGAGTCGTCCGATTGGGCAAGCCTCGCAACCACCGCTGTCGTCGACGGCGACGAGGTCGTCGGATTTGTCGAGATCATGCGAACCACAAACGACCGTCCGTGCGACGAGGAGTACGCCTTCCATCAAGAAGTCGCTGAGCTCGTCGGGCGAGCGATCGCCACCGCCAGCGTCTGACACGAACCGTCGGGCTCACCGCCTCACGAATGTGCTCACTGCTTCAACGTGGGCCGTGTAGCCGAAGAGATCAACAGTCGTGACCGACGTGAGCTCATAACCAGCGTCGGTGAGTAGACGAGCGTCGCGCCCGAGGGCCGCTGGGTCACAGCTGACCAGAACGAACACAGGTGCTTGGCACTGAGTGAGAACATCGGTCGCCGCTGCGCCAAGTCCTTTTCGTGACGGATCGGCGATGACGAGATCTGCGGATTCGGATGCCCACGCTTCGACGTCGCTTTGCACCACCGAAGGTTCGACAACCCCGTTGGCTGCGAGGTTGATCTGCGCATCAGCACACGACGATGGAGACGATTCGATCGAGGTCACACGGTGACCAGCACCGAGCGTCGCCCCAAACAAGCCGACCCCACCATACGCATCGACAATGTGGCAGCCCCCCGAGTCGAACGACGTCCCAAGTGCTGATCGAGCCGATTGCCCCACGAGGTCGACGAGCGCCTCGGCGCCGTCCGGCCGACACTGGAAGAACGAACGGGCCGACACCCGCAGCCGCCGGCCGTGAATCTCTTCGTGGATGTGTCCATCGTTGCCCGCGCCGACAACGGTGACATCGGGCGGTAGAGCGCATCGTTCGGTCGTGTCGACCAAGACCAGTCGCTCGCCGGTTCTGGCCCCCACCTTGATCGAGATCTCACTGGCTCCCGGATACCGAGCGTCGGTCAGCAGCTCTTCCACGAGTGGATGAGCAACGAGGCACGAGTCGAGTGTGACGACATCGTGGGCCCGAGCCATGCGAAAGCCCGCTCGACCGTCGACGACTGCTGCCCGAACGATGGTGCGGTATCCGCTTGGGTCAAGCACTGGACCGGTGACGACTGGTGGGTCGGCCAATCGACCAATGCGCTCGAGACAATCGACAACAACCGAGCGGCGAAGCTCTTGGGCGGTGAGGTGTTCGACGTGTTGCCAGTCGCACCCGCCGCAACCATCGGCAACATGTGGGCAGGGCGGAGCTTGCCGAGCCGGGGCGGCCGACACGATCTCGATTGCCGTGGCTTCGACGTGGCGCTTTCGTTCGCGGTCGATGGAGATTCGGGCGGTTTCGCCAGGAAGGGCCCCAGTCACGAACGCAACTCGTCCGTCGACCAAGCGGCCGACGCCGTTGCCGCCGGTGGCCACCCGATCGATTCCGATCGTCGGGTGGATATCGGGGCTGTCGTTGCCATCTTGATCGCTGGGCTCTGGCATCATGGGCGGCCGTGACCTCCGAATCCAAGATCCCGTCGATCAAGATCGCCCCGTCGGTTCTTCCCGCTGACTTCGCCCGCCTGGGTGATGAATGCGTCGAACTCGAACAAGCCGGTGTCGACCGGATTCAGTGGGATGTGATGGACGGCCGTTTCGTGCCGAATCTCACCTTCGGGCACGACGTGATCGCAGCGTGTCGGTCTGCGGTGTCGGTTCCGTTCGAAGCTCACCTCATGATCGAACAACCTGATCACCTCATTCCCAACTTCATCGAGGCTGGTTGCCAGATCATCATCGTCCATGCCGAGGCCTGCCTTCATCTGCATCGGACGCTGGCAATGATCCGCGAGCTGGGCGCCTCGCCTGCTGTTGCCCTCAACCCGCACACACCGGTTGACACCATTGCCCATGTGACCGACCTGCTCGACATGGTGCTGGTAATGACCGTGAACCCCGGCTTTGGTGGCCAGGCCTACATCTCGACAATGGAGCCAAAGATCCGCGAGACCCGCTCGCTGCTTGATCAGGCCGACCACTGGATTGATCTCGAAGTCGACGGCGGCATCAGCTCATCAACGGTCGGTGGCGCAGCAGCGGCGGGCGCCAACGTGCTCATCAGCGGCTCGTGGATGTTCAAGCACGCAGACGGCAAAGCCGCCGCCATCACCGAACTCCGCCAACTCGCCCTCGACGCCTGGACCTCTTAGGGGTCAGGTCTGAAACGTCACGCGGACTCTCCCGTCTCCGGGCCTGCGGTCGACGCACACCTCTGCTGCGGCGTCGCTTCGCTCCGAGTCCTCGCTCGAGGTGTACCTCGACCTCCGACCCTCCATAAGGGTCAGGTACAAAACGTCACGCGCGAGTTGTGAGCGGCGGTTACTCGTCGGCGGTGAGTTCGCCGGCCCGCTGGATGACCTTGTCGAACAAGCCGTAGTCGCATGCCTCTTGGGCGGTGAACCATTTGTCGCGGTCAGAGTCCGCAACGATCGTCTCGACATCCTGACCAGAGTGCTCTGCGATCAGCTCAGCCATCTCACGCTTGATGCGCACGAGGTTCTCGGCCTGGATCGCGATGTCAGTCGCTTGGCCCTGCACGCCAGCGCTCGGCTGGTGCATGAGGATGCGAGCGTGCGGCAGAGCGAATCGCTTGCCCGGTGCACCTGCCGTCAACAGGAACTGGCCCATTGAGGCGCCGAGGCCGAGGCATACGGTGGCGACATCGGGCTTCACGAACTGCATCGTGTCGTAGATGGCCATACCTGCGGTGACCGAACCACCCGGAGAGTTGATGTAGAGCCAGATGTCTTTGTCTGGATCTTGACCGGCCAGATACAGCATCTGGGCAGCGATCGCGTTCGAGATGGTGTCATCGACCTGCTGGCCGAGAAACACGATTCGTGAGCTGAGGAGCTGCTGGTAGATGTCGAAACCGAAGCCGCTCGGGGCGCCGCCATCGGCGACGGGCAATCCAGGGGTTGTCATGACGTTGATCGTATCTTCCCCCGCCTGC
>CALJSB010000029.1 GCA_937976305.1 uncultured Acidimicrobiales bacterium | reverse complement strand
GCAGAAGCAGTCGCTGATCGCATTACCTACGTGGCCGACCTTGGTCGCTAGGCGGGCCGACTGGAGCGGAACTCCGCTGGAGTTTCGTTGGTGAGCCGGGCGAAGCGTCGGGTGAAGTCGGCTTGGTCATAGAAGCCGCATGTCGTCGCCACTTCAGCAAGCGGCAGCTCGGTCTCGGTCAGAAGCTCGGCGGCACGGTCGACCCGACGTCGCAGCACGTATTGCGTCGCCGTGAGCCCGAACACTCGCTTCATCCTTCGTTCGAGCTGTCGTGGTGAGCAATCAGCCAGTTCGGCGAGTTCGGCAACTCTGATCGTCTCGTTGAGGCGCTGCGTCACTGCTTCGACCACGCGGCTGAGGGCTTCCATCTCGACCCGATCCGCACGAGGGACCTCGAGATCGCGCGAGATGCTCACCACGGCGACCACCTCGCCGTCTTCGACGACCGGGAGTTTCATCGTGAGATACCAGCCGAGGTTGCCGTCGGTCCGCCGGATCAACTCCAACTCATCGCGCAGGGGCTTGCCGGTGCGGAACACCGTCTCGTCCTGGTCTTCGTAGCGTTCGGCCAGGGCGGGTGAGAAGATCTCGGTCGCTGTGTGGCCGATCACATCTCGCTTCGACGATCGACCCGTGCGACGAACAAAGGCCTGGTTCACCGCGGTGTAGCGACCGTTGCGGCCCTTCACGACAAAGATCACGTTGACCAGCGCGTCGAACAGCTCGAGGAGTTCGTCCTGCATGTTGGGGACGATTGAAGAGCTATCGGACGTCATCTGCGGCGGGATCGTACAAGACGGGTGCCGATCTGCCGATCAGAATGAGGTGATGAGCTCGCTCCCGACTAACACGCAAGACGACGGGATCGACGCCTTTGTTGCGCCTTCGATCGAGCTCGTTGAACGGTGGTTGCGTCAGGCCGCGATCGGCGCGACCGACGACGACCGTGAGGTGACGGGCCGCCTCAAGGAACTCATCGAAGACCCCGACGGTGTGGCGTTCACCATGCGATTCGTCGACCGGGTCGTGCGGCCCGAGGCGAACCGAGTTGGTGCATCGCAGCTGGCGTCGCTGACGCGGAGCGGTCGCAAGTTCCCCGGTTTCCTGTCGTCGCTCGATCGGTTGCTGCTCCGAGCCGGTGGGCTGGTTGGGCCGGTGCTGCCGGGTGTCGTGATGCCACTGGCCCGCCGACGCATGCGTCAGCTTGTTGGCCACCTGGTTGTCGACGCTGAGCCCGAGGCTCTTGCCGCCCATCTCGCCGCGAGACGAGGCGGAGGGTTCGAGCAGAACGTGAACCTGTTGGGCGAAGCAGTGCTGGGCGAGCGCGAAGCGGCCAGACGCTTCGAAGCAACGGCTGAGCTTCTGACCCAGCCCGATGTCGACTACGTCTCGATCAAGGTCTCGGCTGTTGCCTCTCAGCTCGAACCGTGGGCGTGGGACGAAGGGCTCGATCGCATTGCCGAGCGGCTCGTCGAATTGTTTCGGAGGGCGGCTGCCGCCTCGCCACCGACGTTCATAAACCTCGACATGGAGGAGTATCACGACCTGGAACTGACGATCGCCGCCTTCACGAGGGTGCTCGACCTTCCCGAGTTCGCCAGCCTCGACGCCGGCATCGTGCTCCAGGCGTACTTGCCCGATTCCTTCGATGCGCTGCGTGAGCTGGTTGCCTGGTCGAACAAGCGACACGAGCGAAGTGGTGGTGAGATCAAGATCCGCCTCGTCAAGGGCGCCAACCTTGCGATGGAACGAGTCGACGCAGCGATCCACGGCTGGGAGCAAGCGCCGTATGGCTCGAAGGCTGACACTGACGCCAACTACGTTCGTTGCCTCGACTGGGTCGTGCGGCCCGAGAACACTGCGTCGGTACGGGTCGGCGTTGCCAGCCACAACTTCTTCCACGTTGCGTTGGCTCACCTGACCGCTGCCGCTCGGGGCGTTGGCGATCGGATCGAGATCGAGATGTTGCAGGGAATGGCGCCTGCTGAAGCACGGGTGGTTCGCGACGACGTCGACGGGTTGCTGCTCTACACGCCGATCGTGGCCGAGGCCGATTTCGACGTTGCCATCAGCTACCTGTTCCGTCGGCTCGAAGAGAACTCTGCGGCCGACAACTTCATGCGTTCGCTGTTCTCACTCGAGCCAGGCAGGCCAACGTTTGCAGCCGAGGCCGACCGGTTCAAAGCATCGGTGAGAGATCGGGCGGCGCCGCTTGTTGGTCCCCGGCGCCAACAGCACCGCCCCGCTCCTGCATCGCACGCAACAATTCAGGGGTTGGCGCCCGATGAGTTCGTCAACGAACCCGATACCGACCCGGTGTTGCCGTCGAGCCGAACGTGGGCCCGGGACGTTGGTGCCATCGATCGCTTCACTCCGGTGACAACGGCAGAGACAACCGAGATCAGTGCCGTCGACAGCATCCTTGCGACGGCCCGGGCATCCGCCTGGAGTGGGCTCGGCGCCACAGAACGCCGACAGGCGCTGCATGGTGCTGCCGACGAGTTGGCCAGACGCCGCGGCGATCTGATCAACGCCATGATGCACGAGGGCAACAAGACCTTCGCCCAAGCCGATCCGGAAGTGTCCGAAGCCATCGACTTCGCCCGCTACTACGGCGTGCGGGCCGGCGAGCTCGAATCGCAGCCGGTTGGTCATCACTTCGCCCCGTTCGGGGTCGTGGCCGTTGTGCCGCCGTGGAACTTCCCGGTTGCCATCCCGGCGGGAGGTGTCGCTTCGGCTCTTGCGGCTGGCAACTCCGTCGTGTTCAAACCAGCGCCGGAATCACCTCGTTGCGCCGAGATCGTCGCCGAAGCTTTCTGGGCCGCCGGGGTGCCGCGGGACGCGTTGCAGTTCGTGCGTACACCCGAGAACGAGGTCGGCAAACACCTCATCACGTCCGTCGATGCCGTGATCCTCACCGGAGCGAGCGAGACCGCAGATCTGTTTCGTAGCTGGCGGGCCGATCTCCCGCTCTTCGCAGAAACGTCTGGAAAGAACAGCCTCATCATCACCGAGAACGCCGATGTTGATCTTGCCGTCGCCGACCTGGTTGCTTCGGCGTTTGGTCACTCGGGCCAGAAGTGTTCCGCCGCCAGTCTGGCGATCTGCGTTGGCGAATTGGCCGACTCGCCTCGTTTCCTTCGCCAACTCACCGATGCTGTCGAGAGCCTTGCGATCGGAAAGGTGTCCGACCCGGAGACCTCGATGGGGCCCCTGATCGGACCAGCCAACGATCGACTGCAGCGAGGGCTGACGAAGCTCGACGCCGGCGAGCGATGGTTGGTCGAGCCGCGGCTCATCGACCCCTCGACAAACCTGTGGAGCCCAGGGGTGCGGCTCGACGTTGCGCCCGGTTCATGGTTCCACCAGACCGAGTGCTTCGGACCTGTGCTCGGTGTGATGCGGGCGAAGACGTTGGACGAGGCCATCCAGATCCAGAACAGCTCTGACTTCGGTCTCACGGGTGGGATCCACTCGCTCGACCCGAACGAAATCGAGCGGTGGCTCGGACAGGTCGAGGTGGGCAACGCCTATGTGAACCGAGCCATCACCGGTGCCATCGTCAACCGGCAGCCCTTCGGTGGCTGGAAACGATCTGCCGTGGGTCCGGGCGCGAAGGCTGGCGGACCGAACTACGTTCGCCAGCTCGGCACCGTGACCGACACTCGCACCCGCGATCAGGCCTGGCTCGAGGCCGCCTTCGGCAGCGACATCGTTGCGTGGAACGATCACTTCTCAGCCGACCACGACCCAACCGACCTCTTCTGCGAAGCGAACATCTTCCGCTACCGACCTCTGGAGCGGGTTGTGCTCCGTATCGGGCCTGGGGCTGATCCGCTCGAGGTCGAACGAGTGGCCGCTGGTGCGCTTCGTTGCGGTACCGAGATTGTTCGTTCTGATACCGCGACCGAATCTGCCGAGGCGTTCGTGCGTCGGATCGCACACCTTGGCGTGGATCGAATTCGGGTTGTCGGCGGCCTCGAGCCCGGAGTTGTCGCAGCAGCCAACGCAGCTGGCATTCACGTCGCCAGTCAGCCGGTTGTCGGTGATGGGCGAGTCGAGCTACTGCACTTGTTGCGAGAGCAAGCGGTGAGCCGAACGCTGCACCGGTTCGGCAATCTGATCTCTGGGTGAGTCAGTCCTTGTCGGGGATCCACGAGCCGTGGAACCCAAAGGGCACGCGCTGGGGGAGTGCGACCGATGCGACGGGGTCGGCGGTCATGTCTGTCGCGTCGAGCACCACGAACTCTGAGCTGTCGGTCGATTTGTTGTAGACGAAGGTCATCAGCCAGCCGTCATCCTCAGCGGTTGCGTCGTCTGCGGCCACAAACACTGCTTCACCGGGGATCTGGTCGGGACCGAAGTCGTGTCCGACGGCAGTGCCTGCTTCGAGGTCGTACTTCACGATGGCGTTCTGGTCGTCGAACGAACTGTCGACGTAGCCATAGCGATTCGGCAGTCCAACGAGGTGCTCGGCAACTCGGGGGAACTCGATCTGACGATCGTCGAGGCCGGCTTCGGACACTGCGCCGGTGTCGAGGTTGAGCGTCCATCGATGGAGTTGGGCATCGTTCTTGAAGTTGGTGGAGCCCTGCCGCCAGAGTTCGGGATAACGGGCAGTGTCGATCACGACTTCGTGTTCGCCGGCATCGTTTGTCGTGTCGAATGAGTTGAGCGGGTGGAAGACGTAGCAGGGGTCGACGTCGAACCAGGTGGGCTGGGTGTTGACGGCACCTCGCTCCATCACGCCGACACGAGCGCCGTAGTCGTCGTCGAAGCGGTAGGGCATGCCGCCCTGCATCGCCAGATCGAAGTCGAAGATCACCGGAAGGTCCATGAAGATCACCTGGGTCTCGGTGATCGAGAAGTCGTGAATCATCGTCGGACCTGGGACGTCGATCACTTCGGTTTGCACCAACGCACCTGATGCGTCGACCCGGTGGTAGGTGAGGAACGGTTCGAAGAAGCCGTAGCCGAAGAAGTGCATCTCGCCGGTGACCGGGCAGATCTTCGGGTGGGCCGTCATGGCCGAGTTGAGCTTGCCGTCGAAGTCATAGACGCCAAGCGTTTCGAGCTCGGGGCTCAACTCGCAGGGAAAGCTCGACTCGACGAGGGCAAGAATCCGGTCGGCGTGCGACACGACGTGGGTGTTGTTCACCCCGATCGTGCGATCGACGTCGCCGGTCTCTCCGATCATTTTGGCGTCTGGCTCGTTGAGCGCCCTGGTCTGCACCCAACGGTTGCGATACCACTCGGCCTTGCCTTCGCGCAGGCGCATACCGTGGATCATCCCGTCGCCGGCAAACCAGTGGGGCGAGGTTCCGCTCTTCGGGTTTGCCCCGTTGCGCAGGTAATGACCGCTCAGCTCGGCGGGAAGTGACCCGGTGATCTGCAGGTCGAGCGCGGTGACCTCCTCATTCACAGGGGCGTAGTTGCCGCGAAGGTGAAAAGGGAGATCGGTGGTCATTGCCGTAGTGTTCCAGCAGTGCAGCCGATCCCCCAACACAAGAACTTCCGTCGCGGCGCGATCTTGTTGAAACGGCTGGCTCAACTCGGCGGTGCTCTTGACCTTCCTGAGAAGGTCACCTTCGCCAGCAACCGTCCGGTGCTGATGGCCGCGAACCATCGATCGCTGCTCGATTTGGCGATTGCGATGGCGATGGTTGATCGCTTCGGTCTGTCCGCTCGTTTCCTGGTTCGGGCCGACCTGATGGAGTCAGGACCTGGCGCAACCTTCCTGCACGGCATTGGCTGCATTCCCGCCGACAAGGACACCCGCGAGGCAGCGGAAGCCACCGCAGTCGAGACGTTGTTGGCTGGTCAGCTCGTCGGTGTGATGCCGGAGGGGCGGCTGGTAAAGCCAGAAGAGTGGGTTGATGGCGTCGGCCCTGCTCGGCCCGGCGTGTCGCGTATTGCGTGTGCGGCTGATGCGGTTGTGCTGCCGATTGCGTTCAAGAACACCGAGAAGGTGTGGCCACGCGGTTCGGCTCCCAAGGTGGCGCTGCCTCGACCCAAGGTCTGCGTGCGTACCGGAGAGTTGATCGTTTTCGACTCTGATGATCACGCGGCAAACGCTGACACGGTGATGGCGGCGATCGCGGCACTCATCGCCGAGATGTGAACGAGTCTTCAGCGCTTGTGAGGAATCGGTCTCAGGCCTGTCAGGTTTCCCTTGCTACCAGTCAGTAACTTGCCGTAAGGTACAAGTTACTCTTTGGTAACAAGCTCGGTGTTTGTCTTACATCAGCCCCGACAACGCCGAATGAACCATCAGCCACCAAACGAAGGCGCTTGCCATGACCGAGCACTCAATGACACTCAACGAAGATCAGCTTCAGCTCCAGAAGTGGATTCACGATTTCGCCGAGAACTCGATGCGTCCGATCGCAGAAGAGTGGGACGAACGTGAAGAGTTTCCGTTCCCCTTCGTCGAAGAGGCAGCGCAAATTGGTCTCTATGGCTGGGAGTTCATGGCCGAGATCATGATCAATGACAAGACCGGGCTCTCGACGCCAGTAGCGCTCGAGGAGATGTTCTGGGGTGATGCCGGGCTCGGCATGGCCATCATGGGCACCGGACTGGCGGCTGCTGGTATTGCCGCATCCGGCACCAAAGAGCAGGTCATGGAATGGGTGCCGCAGTGTTATGGCACGGCCGACAAGATCGCCCTCGGAGCGTTCTGCGCTTCTGAGCCCGATGCCGGCTCTGACGTTGGCGGCTACCGCCTGCGGGCCAAGTACGACGAAGCCACCGACGAGTGGGTGCTCAACGGCACGAAGGCCTGGATCACCAACGGTGGCATCGCCGACGTGCACGTTGTGGTTGCCGTGGTCGACTCCGAGCTCGGCTCGAAGGGCCACGCCAGCTTCATCGTTCCGCCGGGAACCAAGGGCATCTCGCAGGGTCAGAAATACAAGAAGCACGGCATCAAGGCCAGCCACACGGCCGAGGTCGTGCTCGACGATTGCCGCATTCCGGGCAGCTGCCTGCTCGGCGGCAAAGAGAAGCTCGACGAGCGTCTCGCTCGGGTTCGTGAAGGTAAGCCGGGCAACTCCCAGGCTGCCATGCAGACCTTCGAAGCAACCCGGCCCGCTGTCGCTGCTCAGGCGCTCGGTATCGCTCGTGCTGCTTATGAGTACTCACTCGAGTACGCCAAGGAGCGCAAGGCATTCGGTCGGGCCATCATCGAGAACCAGTCGATCGCTTTCATGCTCGCCGACATGGCGACCGAGATCGAGGCCACCCGCCTCCTCACCTGGCGTGCCGCTCAGCTCGGCAAGTCAAAGGGCTTCAAGAACGCCGAAGGTTCGATGGCCAAGCTCAAGGCCGGCCGAGTTGCCGTGCACTCAACCGAGCGAGCCATTCAGATTCTTGGTGGCTACGGCTACACCCGTGAGTACCCGGTGGAGCGTTGGCACCGTGACGCAAAGATCTTCGACATCTTCGAAGGAACTGAGCAGATTCAGCAGCTCGTGATCAGCAGGGCGATCTCGGGTATCCGAATCAAGTAGTTGCCGGGGCCGGGTCCTGAAGGCCTAGCCGCCTGTTGCTCGATTCGTATGTTCGGGCGGAACCTTGTGATTCACGCCACCTGTCGTTGATCGATGCTCGCGGGCGTTGATGGCCTGCTTGAGTCGCCGTTCGCGGACCCGGCGGAAAGCACTACGGAGCCACGAAGCAAGAGCATTCATAGTCCTCAGTCTGTCAGCCATGAGAGTCGCCGGAAAGCCGAGTCGTAGCAGCCGACGCCTATTCCTGCTGTTGGGTCGCGCTCACGTTGTTGCGACAAATTGCCTGGATCTCAGGTGTGGTGCGAACGTCGCCGAAGGATCGGTAGATCGTTGTGAGCGTTGCATTGAGCATCGCGTCGGTGGGGGCGGATATGGCGTCTGCGACCATGATCACGCGCAGCCCTTGGTTGCGTGCGTCTCTTGCTGTCGACTCACAACAGACGTTGGCCACGGTCCCTGCGATGAGGACGGTGTCGACGTGTCGGGCTTGCAGTTCGTCGTGGAGTGAGCATCGACCGGGAAAGAATGCGCTTGGTCCGGTCTTGCCAACGGCGATGTCTTGGTTGCTGACAGCTAGGCCTGGCCAGACTCGCTCGGCGGGCAAACCACTGCCGCCGGAGTGTGCGTACCGAGCTGCCACTTCTTCTCCGTAGAACTCGATGTCGAGCTTGGTTGGGGGCGCTGACTCCGCAACCACCCAGGCGACGTGGCCGCCGAGTTCCCGCAGTGCAGTCGCGAGAGAGTTGACGTTCGGGACGATTGCCTGAGCGGTTCTTGTGTCCCGTAGGGACGTCGGGACCAGCTGTCATCGTGCTGACGTTAGCTCTGGCTCGTGAACGGTCGGGCGTGCCGCGCGGAGGTCGCAGCGGAGAATGAAACGACTTCGAAGCTAATTGACAGATTGTATTGTCAATACGAGAATGGGAGGCGTGCACGAGGTCGATGTCATTGAGAAGCCGGCGGTCGCCGCTGCCATGCTCGATCCGTTGCGGTCCAGCATCTTGGCTGCGTTGGCCGAACCTGGCTCCGCGAGTTCAGTGGCGGCCGAGCTCGGGCTTGCCCGCCAGAAGGTGAACTATCACGTGCGAGCGCTTGAGGAGCTGGGGCTGCTTCGGTTCGTCGAAGACCGACCAAAGCGCGG
>CALJSB010000028.1 GCA_937976305.1 uncultured Acidimicrobiales bacterium | reverse complement strand
GAGATGTGTATGCCTGGTGACAACACTGAGATGTCGGTTGAGTTGATCAACCCGATCGCGATGGATGAGGGCTTGCGTTTCGCTATTCGTGAGGGTGGCCGCACTGTTGGTGCTGGCCGTGTCACAAAGATCGTCAAGTAGAGAGCCTGACTATGGCAGCCAAGCAGAAGATCCGCATCCGCCTCAAGGCATATGACCATGAGATCGTGGATCAGTCGACGAAGAAGATTGTCGAGACCGTCGCTCGCACCAATGCGGAGTTCCGCGGCCCGATCCCACTCCCCACCGAGAAGCACCGTTTCTGCGTGATCCGGTCACCTCACAAGGACAAGGACAGCCGCGAGCACTTCGAGATGCGGGTGCACAAGCGCCTCATCGACATCCTCGAGCCCAACCCGAAGACGGTGGATTCACTCCAGCGCCTCGAGTTGCCAGCCGGCGTCGACATCGAGATCAAGATCCAACAACTGTAGAGGTTGCTTGGGCCGATCTCGGCTTTGCGCCGACACATGCAGTACTGATCAGAACCCGGGCTTCACGGCCCGGGTTCTGTCGTTCCCGCTCCGAACTGGAGGCTGGAGGACACCAAAACGTGCTCTACGGCCTCCAGAACCGGGTCGTTGTTGGGGTGGTGAGGGGAATCTTGTTGACGGGTGGAGGAACGTTGAGAGCCCGATAGGTTTACCCGGTCCGGTTCGCACCGGATGTTCATTGGTCTGAGCAGGCTCGATGACGATCATCGTCGAGTACCCCTCAGCAGAAGTCTCCGCCCACTCGTCCCGCTGCTTGTCAAGAACAGCGTGCGCGTACGGGCACCGAACAAACTCAACAACATTCACGTGAACGGCTGCTGCATGGTGGCCCGCTGACGGAAGTACGAATCATGACGCAGAAGGCGATTGTCGGCGAAAAAGTCGGCATGACACAGGTGTGGGACGAGGACAACAAGATTGTCCCCGTCACGGTGGTCAAGGTCACCCCATGCCGTGTTGTACAAGTCAAGACCGCAGACCATGACGGCTACGCCGCGATCCAGGTTGCCATTGGCGACAAGGACGCCAAGAAGCTGTCGAAGCCAAAGGCTGGTCACTACGCCAAGGCCGGCGTTGCTCCGGGTCGTGAACTCGTCGAGCTTCGGTTCGAAGATGTCTCAGAGTTCGAGGTGGGCCAAGAATTGACGGCCGAAACCTTTGAGGCCGGCGATGTTGTCGATGCTGTCGGTACCAGCAAGGGCAAGGGTTTCACCGGCGTCATGAAGCGCCACAACTTTGCCGGTCAGCGAGCCACCCACGGTGCCCACTTGGTGCACCGCATGCCCGGCTCGATCGGCCAGTGTGCGACACCGGCCCGAGTCTTCAAGGGCACCAAGATGGCAGGTCGGTCAGGTGGCCAGCAGGTCACCACCCAGAACCTGACCATCGTCAAGGCCGAAGCCGAGCAGGAGTTCATCTTGGTCAAGGGTTCGGTCCCCGGCCCCAAGGGCGGCACCGTCATCATCCGTGATGCTGTCAAGAGCAGGAAGGTCCAGGTCTGATGGCAGTCAAGAAGGTCACCGTCGAACTCGACCCCGAAACGTTCGGCATCGAGCCAAACGTTGGTGTAATGCACCAGGTCGTCACCGCTCAGCTCGCAGCACGTCGAGCCGGCACCCACAGCACCAAAACCCGTTCTGAGGTGCGCGGTGGTGGTGCGAAGCCATGGAAGCAGAAGGGCACCGGTCGAGCCCGAGCCGGCTCGAGTCGCTCACCGATCTGGATCGGCGGCGGTATTGCCCACGGACCCAAGCCTCGCGATTACGCCGAGCGCACCAACAAGAAGATGAAGCGCCTTGCGCTTCGCTCCGCACTCTCTGACCGAGCCGCTGAAGGCAAGGTCATCGTTGTCGAAGACTGGAACTTCGACGCTCCCTCCACCAAGCAAGCGGTCAAGACCCTTGGTGATCTTGGTGCTGAGGGCAAGGTGCTCGTGGTGATCGACAGCGAAGACACCAACGCGGCAAAGAGCTTCCGCAACCTTCCCGAAGCTCATGTGCTCAAAGCTGATCAGCTCAACACCTACGACGTGCTGGTCAACGACTGCGTCGTGTTCTCACAGCAGACCTTGCCGTCGGCTGACCAAGGCAATGGAGACGAGTCATGAAAGATCCGCACGATGTGATCCTCCGACCGGTCGTCACAGAAAAGACCTACGTCCAGGTCGAAGAGTCCAACACCTACACCTTCGAGGTCGCCAAATCGGCCTCAAAGCCTGAGATCAAGGCCGCCATCGAGACCATCTTCGATGGCGTCAAGGTTTCCCGAGTCAACACGCTGAACCGCAAGGGCAAGCGTGTCCGCAGCCGACGCACCAACACCGTGCACAAGCGCCCCGACAAGAAGCGAGCGATCGTCACCCTCTCTGAGGGCGAGATCGAGCTCTTCACGAGCTGAGGTCGATACAGATGGGTATTCGCAAACGCAAGCCAACAAGCCCCGGCCGTCGGTTCCAGACCAGCTCTGATTTCTCCGAAGTCACCCGGTCCACGCCTGAAAAGTCGCTGCTGGCAAAGCAGTCGTCGACAGGTGGCCGCAACAACTACGGTCGCAAGACCGCCCGTCACCGCGGTGGCGGCCACAAGCAGCGCTATCGCGTTGTCGACTTTCGTCGCAACAAGGACGGCGTGCCAGCGACGGTCGCTTCGATTGAATACGACCCCAATCGCAACTGCCGCATCGCCTTGCTGCACTACCACGACGGTGAGAAGCGCTACATCCTCGCCCCCCGGGGTCTGAGCGTTGGCGACAAAGTGAGCTCCGGCTCCACCGCCGACATCAAGCCCGGCAACGCCTTGCCCATGCGCTACATCCCCGTCGGCACCGTTGTTCACGCCGTCGAACTCAAAGAGGCCGGCGGCGCCCGCATGGCCCGTTCGGCCGGCACGAGCGTCCAGCTCGTCGCCAAGGAAGGCAACACCGCCACGCTGCGTCTGCCATCGACGGAAATGCGTCGAGTTTCGATTGATTGCCGAGCCACCGTTGGTGAAGTCGGCAACTCTGAGCACGAGCTCATCAAGATCGGTAAGGCCGGACGCTCACGCTGGAAGGGCAAGCGCCCCCAGACTCGTGGCGTGGCCATGAACCCCGTCGACCACCCCCACGGTGGCGGCGAAGGCAAGACCTCGGGTGGACGCCACCCGGTGTCGCCATGGGGCAAGCCCGAAGGGCGAACCCGTAAGAAGGGCAAGAAGTCTGATGCGCAGATCATTCGTCGTCGGCGCACCCGTGGCGGACGGAGGTAACCAATGCCGCGCAGTCTGAAAAAGGGAGCATTCGTCGACGACCATCTTCTGAAGAAGGTCGACGAACTCAACGAGAGCAACGAGAAGCGTGTCGTCAAGACATGGTCTCGACGTTCCACCATCATCCCCGACATGGTCGGCCACACGATCGCCGTTCACGACGGTCGTAAGCACGTCCCGGTGTACATCACCGAGTCGATGGTCGGTCACAAGCTCGGTGAGTTCTCACCGACCCGTACCTTCCGCTACCACGCTGGTCAGGAAAAGGTCGGTCGTCGATGAGCACCAAGACCAACGAGCGTCCGGGCACCAAGGCCCAGGTTCGCTACTTGCGGATGTCCGCCTCGAAGGCTCGGGTTGTACTCAACCTGATCCGCAACAAGCACGTTGCCGAGGCCAGCCAGATCCTCCAGTTCAGCGAGCGTCTGGCCGCCAAAGAGATCCACAAGGTGCTCCGTTCTGCGGTAGCCAATGCCGAGCACAACGACGAGATTCCGTCTGAGGAGCTCTTTGTTTCGGCGTGCTTCGCGGACGAAGGTCCGACCCTCAAGCGCTTCCGGCCCCGGGCTCGAGGCCGTGCTGGTCGCATCCAGAAGCAGACCTGTCACGTCACCGTGGTGGTCAGCCGGCTCTCCACCGAAGAACTCGATCGTCTCCGTGAGAAGTCGAGTGCCAGCGGTTCGGCTTCTGCTGATGCTGCGGCCAAGCGTCGTGAGCGTGTTGCCGCAAGCCGCGGTGAAGAGGTCGCAGACGAGCCAGAGGTCGAGACCGAAGACGTCGCCACCGACGAAGGTGACGCCGAAGCAACAGCGGCTGCAGCCACGGCCGAAGCGGCAACCGAGGCCGTCGACACCGACGGCGACGCCGACGACAGCAGCGACGGTGATGCCGCAGCTGAAGGCGAGAGCGAAGCCGACAGCGAAACCATCGATTCCGATGGCGACGGCGAAGCCAACGCGACCGACGAGAGTCCGTACGGCGACGGCAGCCACGCACTGATCGACGGTGATCCCGACCAAATGCCCGAGGGCTTCCCGGTCAAGGGCAACGCCGATTCCAAGCTGTACCACAACGAGGACAGCCCCTTCTACGGCCGTACCAAGGCCGAGGTCTGGTTCGCCAGCGATGAGGCTGCTGAAGCTGCCGGGTTCTCCAAGCCCGAGTCACAGCAGAAGAAGGAAGAAGCCGCCGAAGCTCAATCTGACGAGCAGGGAGACGCCGAGTAATGGGTCAAAAGATCAACCCGTACGGCTTCCGTCTCGGTGTCACCACCGACTGGAAGTCGCGTTGGATCGCCGATCGCGAGGAATACCGGCAGTACCTCATCGAGGACTCCGACATTCGTAAGTACCTCATGGCGCAGCTGCCAAACGCAGCGATCTCGCGCATCGAGGTCGAGCGGACCCGTGACAAGCTCCAGATCGACGTGCACACCGCCCGTCCCGGCATCGTCATCGGCCGCAAGGGTTCCGAGGCCGATCGCCTTCGTCAGGGTTTGGGCAAGATCACGGGCAACCCCCGCGTCAAGCTCAACATCATCGAGATCAAGCAGCCCGAACTCGACGCTGCTCTCATTGCCCAGGGTGTCGCCGATCAGCTCGCTGGTCGTATGGCATTCCGCCGGGCCATGAAGCGTGCCGTTCAGAACGCCATGAAGGCCGGCGCCAAGGGCATCCGGATCCAGAGCTCCGGCCGCCTCGGCGGCGCGGAGATGGGTCGCACCGAGTGGTACCGCGAAGGTCGAGTGCCGCTGCACACCCTTCGTGCCGACATCGACTACGGACTTCGCGAGGCCCACACGACCGCCGGTCGTATCGGCGTCAAGGTGTGGCTCTACAAGGGCGACATCCTGCCCTACAAGGCAACCACCGACAAGGCCACCAAAGAGGCTGCGATGGCGGTTGGCGAAGTTGGCGGCGAAGCCCCGATGCCCGTTGTGTCATCGTCTCGCCGCCCCAAGGCCGAAGAGGCCGCTCCTGCAGCCGAGGCAGCAGCTCCCGCCGACACCGCAACCGAAGAGCCAGCACCACTGGTCAAGCCGGCTGACCCCGAGTTCGAGCGCCTTCTTGCTGAGGAAGAGGCCATCGAGGCCAGCCTCAAAGACAAGGTGTCCGACGACAAGTTCCGTGAAGGGGATGCGGACTGATGTTGATGCCCAAGAAAGTCAAGCACCGCAAGCAACACCGCGGTCGCCGCACTGGCCAAGCCAAGGGCGCCACGTCGGTGTCCTTCGGTGAGTACGGCATCCAGGTGCTCGAGCCAGGATGGCTCACCGCTCGCCAGATCGAAGCAGCACGTATTGCCATGACCCGCCACGTCCGGCGTGGTGGCAAGGTCTGGATCAACGTGTTCCCCGACAAGCCAGTGACGCAAAAGCCGGCCGAAACCCGCATGGGTTCGGGCAAGGGCAACCCCGAGCATTGGGTCGCCGTTGTGAAGCCGGGCCGGATCATTTTCGAGATGTCCTACCCCGAGCCAGTCGTGGCGAAGGAAGCACTCGATCGTGCGATCCAAAAGTTGCCAATCAAGTGCCGGGTCGTGACCCGAGAGGACGGATTCGATGGCTGATGCTGCCGCTGTAGACCAATCAGATGCCGAGCTCGTCGAGTCGTTGGCCGAAGGCAAGCGCGAGTTGTTCAACCTGCGCTTCCAGCTCGCCACCGGCCAGCTCGAAAACACCTCTCGTATCGCTGAAGTGAAGCGTCAGGTGGCGAGGATCCGAACCGAGCAACGAAGCCGTGAGCTTGCTGCCAGCAAGGGAGAGTCGTGATGACGACCGAAACCACAGAAGCACGCCCTCGCCGCAAGGTGCGAGAAGGCAACGTCGTGGCCAACAAGATGGACAAGACCGTGGTCGTCGAAGTGACCCGCCGTTCTCGCCATCCTCAGTACAACAAGACCGTGCAGACCCATAAGCGGTACTACGTCCACGATGAGGAGAACACCCTCAATCCTGGCGACCGGGTTCGCATCGTCGAGACCAAGCCGCTGTCAAAGCTGAAGCGCTGGCGTCTCCTCGAGATTCTGGAGCGTGCACGATGATCCAGCAGGAATCACGCCTTCGCGTGGCCGACAACTCTGGCGCTCGCGAAGTGCTGTGCATCAAGGTGCTCGGTGGCTCGAAGCGCCGCTATGCCTCCATCGGCGACGTCTTCGTCGCAACGGTGAAGGACGCCATCCCCGGTGCCGCCGTCAAGAAGGGCGAAATCGTCCGCTGCGTCGTCGTTCGAGTGAAGAAGGAAAAGCGTCGTCCAGACGGCAGCTACATCCGCTTCGATGAGAACGCGGCAGTGCTCATCAACGAGCAAAAGCAGCCACGAGGCACCCGCATCTTCGGCCCCGTTGGCCGTGAGCTGCGTGACAAGCGCTTCATGCGCATCGTTTCCCTCGCTCCGGAGGTGTTGTGATGAAGGTCCGAAAAGGTGATCGAGTCCGCATCATGAGCGGCAAGGACGCAGGGCGCGAGAGCGTTGTGTCCCAAGCCTTCCCTGCCACCGGCAAGGTGACCATCGAGGGCTACAACATCGCCAAGCGCCACACCAAGCCGATCTCGGCCGAAGAGCCAGGCGGCATTCTCGACAAAGAGATGCCCCTCGACGTTTCGAACGTCATGGTGCTCAGCCCGTCAGACGGCAAGCCGACCCGCGTCGGTTACAAGGTGCTCGACGACGGCTCGAAGGTTCGAGTGTGTAAGCGAACCGGCGAAGAGATTCCGGAGAACCACGAATGAGCACGGCTACTGACACTCGGCCTCGCATGAAGGCCAAGTACCAAGACGAGATCGTCGCCCAACTCCAGAGTTCGCTTGAACTCACCAACATCATGATGGTCCCACGACTCGAAAAGATCGTGATCAACATGGGTGTTGGCGAGGCCCTGCAGAACTCCAAGCTCCTCGAAGGTGCGGTCGCTGATCTCACCTTGATCGCCGGTCAAAAGCCGGTGATCACCAAGGCCACGAAGTCCATCGCGAGCTTCAAGCTCCGTGAGGGCAACGCCATCGGTTGCAAGGTCACCCTTCGAGGCGACCGCATGTGGGAGTTCTACGACCGGCTGCAGTCGCTCGCCATTCCCCGTATCCGTGACTTCCGCGGCCTCAGCCCGAAGTCGTTCGACGGCCGCGGCAACTACACCTTTGGTCTCAACGAACAGCTCATGTTCCCTGAGATCAACTACGACACGGTCGATGTCACCCGAGGGATGGACATCACGATCGTGACCACAGCGAAGACAAACGCCGAAGGCAAGGCACTTCTCGAAGCCTTCGGTTTCCCGTTCCGACGTGATGGGCAGGCCCAGTAATGGCGAAAAAAGCACTGATCGAAAAGCAAAAGAAGACACCGAAGTTCAAGGTGCGGGGCTACACCCGCTGCCAGCGCTGCGGTCGCCCCAAGGCCGTGTACCGCAAGTTCGGTCTCTGCCGGGTTTGCCTTCGCACGATGGCCCACGCCGGCGAGATTCCCGGTGTCACGAAGGCCAGTTGGTGAGGAGGTAACGCATCATGATGACCGACCCAATCGCGGACATGCTCACGCGTATCCGTAACGCCAACATCGCCATGCACGACGAGGTCACCATGCCGTCGTCGAAGCTCAAGCTGGCGCTTGCCAACGTGTTGCTCGACGAGGGCTACATCACCTCGTTCGACGCCGAGGAGAACACCTCCGGTGTGGGCAAGACCCTCACGATCAATATGAAGTACTCGCCCGAGCGCGAGCGTGTCATCAGCGGCATCAAGCGGGTGTCGAAGCCCGGGCTGCGGGTGTACACGAAGTCAGATCAGATTCCCCGTGTCCTCGGTGGCCTTGGTGTCGCCGTGCTCTCTACGAGCAAAGGACTCGTCACCGATCGTGAAGCCCGCAAGGGCAAAATCGGCGGCGAAGTCCTCTGCTACGTCTGGTAGGTCGAGATGTCACGAATCGGTAGTGCACCCATCACGGTCCCGAGCGGGGTCGATGTCAACGTCAGCGGCGCCAACGTGTCGGTCAAGGGTCCCAAGGGCGAGCTCAGCATTGAGCTACCTGCAAAGATCTCGGCCAACGTCGACGACGGCACCGTCAACGTCACGCGAGAAAACGACGACCGCCCGGTGAAGGCTCTCCATGGTCTCAACCGGTCACTCATCAACAACATGATCGTCGGGGTCACCGACGGCTGGCGCAAAGATCTCGAGATCATCGGGGTCGGCTATCGCGCCAATGCGAAGGGCCCCTCGAAGCTCGAGTTGTCCCTCGGTTACAGCCACTCCATTGAGGTCGAGGCCCCTGAGGGCATCACCTTCGACGTGCCGGAGCCGACCAAGATCGGCGTCATCGGTATCGACAAGCAGGCGGTTGGTCAGGTGGCTGCGGTCATCCGTTCCTACCGCAAGCCTGAGCCCTACAAGGGCAAGGGTGTCCGCTACGTCGGCGAACGCGTCGTACGCAAGGCCGGAAAGGCAGGTAAGTGATGGGATCGAAGACCAATCCCCGTCTCGCTCACCGTTCGCGACGCCAACATCGCGTTCGCAAGAAGATCAACGGCACACCCGAGCGCCCTCGCATCGCGGTGTTCCGCTCGAACAAGCACATCAGTGCGCAGGTCATCGACGACACCACGGGCGTCACGCTCGTGGCCGCGTCAAGTTATGAAAGTGACCTACGCGGCGGCAGCGGCACCGTGGATGGCGCCAAGTCAGTTGGCGCTCGCCTCGGTGAGCGAGCCAAAGCTGCAGGCATCACCGCTGTGGTCTTCGACCGCGGTGGAAACAGGTATCACGGACGAGTAGCGGCGCTTGCCGACGCTGCTCGCGAATCAGGGCTCGAGTTCTAGGAGACGTCATGGCCAACGAACGAAACGATCGTGGCGATGGACGTGAGTCCAGAGTCATCACCATCAACCGAGTTGCCAAGGTCGTGAAGGGCGGACGTCGCTTCGCCTTCACCGCACTTGTCGTCCTCGGAGACGGCAACGGCCGAGTCGGCCTGGGCTACGGAAAAGCCAAGGAAGTTCCCTTGGCGATCCAAAAGGGCACCGAAGAGGCCCGCAAGCTCATGTTTGACGTCGCCATGGCTGGCGGCACCGTCACCCACCCGATCATCGGCATCAACGGCGCCGGTCGGGTCATGCTGAAGCCCGCTGCTCGAGGTACTGGCGTCATCGCCGGTGGTGCTGCTCGTGCCATCCTCGAAGAAGCTGGCGTCCGCGACGTCATTTGTAAATCGCTGGGTTCCGCCAACCAGATCAACGTCGCTCGGGCCACCATCGATGCGCTCCAGAAGCTTCGTCGCCCGGACGAGGTTGCTCGTCTGCGTGGACTCGATGCGTCTGAGTTCACCCCGAAGGGCCTGCTCGACGCGTACAACGAGACCAAGCGCGGCGGCAACGCCCCAGCACCTGTCGAGGCCGGCTGATGGCGCGTCTCAAAGTCACCCAGGTCCGGTCGGCCATAGGCACCAAGCCAAAGCAGCGAGGCACGTTGCGGGCGCTTGGGCTCGGCAAGATCGGCAAGTCGAACATCCTCGATGACAAGCCGGAACTACAGGGCATGCTCGCCCGCGTTCCCCACCTCGTCACCGTTGTTCCAGCAGAAGAGAGCTGACATGAAGGTTCACGATCTCAAACCCGATGAGGGTTCACGGAAGCGAGCCAAGCGCAAAGGCCGCGGTATTGCCGGCAAAGGTGGCAAGACTGCCGGTCGCGGTACCAAGGGCCAGCATTCACGCGGTCGCGGCAAGGTGCGCGTGGGTTTCGAAGGTGGTCAGCTGCCACTGCAGATCCGCGTGCCGAAGCTTCGTGGCTTCGACAACCCATTCCGGGTCGAGTACCAAGCCATCAACCTCGACACCATTGCCGAGTCAGGCCTCACCGAGGTGACGCCTGAGGCGCTCTACGCCAAGAGCCTCATCGGCAAGGACGTCTTGGTGAAGGTGCTTGGTCGTGGTGAGCTCAGCGGAGCGGTCACCGTCAAGGCTCACGCCTTTTCGAAGTCTGCCGAAGAAGCCATTACGGCTGCCGGCGGAACCGTCGAGAAGCTGCCGCTTCCGTTCTCGGTACGACCCCCGTCTTCGGGCAACCAACACATGAATCGCTAACGATCGAGGCGCCGCTAGGGGAGAGACATTCTCCACTAGCATCGCTTTGGTCTGACGGCCTCTTGGCCTGATCATCACCTCTTCACAAGGGACTGCCCGTGTCAACGATCCGCAACGTCATCCGGACGCCGGAACTGCGCAACAAGATCCTCTTCACGCTTGCGATGCTCGCGATCTACCGGCTTGGGGCTCAGATCCCAGCGCCGGGCACCAGCCTCGATGCGATCGAGGATTTGCGGGCCTCCGCTGACGAGACAACCGGTGGCATCTTCGGCTACCTCAACTTGCTCTCGGGTGGCGGCATCGCTTCGCTCGGATTCTTTGCGCTCGGCATCCTGCCCTACATCACCGCATCGATCATCATTCAGATCCTCACGGTCGCCATTCCGAAGCTCGAAGAGTGGCAGGCGCAAGGTGCGGTTGGTCAACGCAAGATCAGTCAGTGGACTCGCTACATCACGATTGCTCTCGCCGTTGTGCAGAGCACCGGCATCGTGTTCTTGATCAACCGAAACCCTGAGCAGTTCTTTGGGGTCGCGATTGATCTGTTCCCCAATGGGAGCGCGTTCCGCATCATTCTCGCGGTGATGTGTATGACGACGGGCACCGCCGTGCTGATGTGGATCGGCGAGATGATCTCGCAAAAGGGCATCGGCAACGGCATGTCGCTGTTGATCATGGGGTCCGTCGTGTCGACTCTGCCGAGCCTGATCATTCAGATCGAGGCGCTTCGGGGCTGGATTGCTCTCGTCATTGCGTTCTTCCTGCTTACCTTCCTCACCGCAGGCATCGTCTTTGTCGAGCAAGGTCAACGCCGCATCCCGGTGAACTTCGCCAAGCGAGTCGTTGGGCGTCGCCAGTACGGCGGAAACAACACCTACATTCCGCTCAAGGTCAATCAGGCTGGCGTGATCCCGGTCATCTTTGCTTCGTCGTTGCTGCAGTTGCCGTCGTTGCTCGTCAACGTCTTGCCAACCAGCGGGCAGGCCAATCCCGACCTCTACAACTGGGGCGACAACGTTCGCGTGTTCATCAGCAACAACCTGTTCCAGCCCGACAACTTGGGCTACATCGTCGTCTTCGGCTTGCTCATCGTCGGCTTTGCGTATTTCTACAATTCGATCGCCTTCGATCCGGTTCGTCGGGCCGATGAGCTGCGCAAGTCGGGTGGCTTCGTCCCGGGAATCCGTCCCGGCATCCAGACCGAACGCCACCTCGCCAAGATTCTGAATCGCATCACGCTGCCCGGGTCGATTTTCCTCGCCATCGTTGCGCTCATCCCGTCCGCAGTCCTGGCTCGATCCATCGGCGGTGGTGGCGGAGCCTCGAACATCCTCGGCTTCTCGGGCGTGTCGATCTTGATTGCTGTCGGTGTTGGTCTCGAGACGATGAAACAGATCGACTCGCAGCTCATGAGCCGCAACTACGAAGGCTTCCTCAAGTAGTCCAACCGCAAGCTGAGTGATGCTTCCCGCTGTCTTTACAGCGGGGTCTCGATCTGCCACGTTGGAGGCCCCCGTGCGCTCAGCAAAGTGGCCGAGCGCTCCCCCAGGAGAGTGAAAATGTCGAATCCGATCCGCCTCGTCATCTTCGGACGTCAGGGTGCCGGGAAAGGCACCCAGTGTGCTCGATTGGTCGAGCGGTTTGGCGTGGCCCACATTTCCACTGGCGACATGTTGCGCAGCGCTGTTGCCGATGGAACCGAGTTGGGTTTGAAGGCCAAGGCGGTCATGGATGCCGGCGATTTGGTTGGCGACGACATCATGGTTGGCATCGTTCGAGAGCGGCTGGCGCAAGACGATGCGACGTCAGCGGGGTTTGTCCTCGATGGGTTCCCACGGACGACGGCACAGGCCGAAGCACTCACGCTGATTCTCGGTGACGATTCGCTCCACGCTGTTGTCGATCTCGACGTACCGCTCGAAGAAGTAACGGTCCGGATGAAAGCCCGTGGACGAGACGACGACACCGACGAAGGCATCGCCCGCCGGCTCGAGCTCTACGAGCAAGAGACTCGTCCGGTGCTCGACTGGTTCGCATCCCGCGAGCTGCTGGTCACCGTCGACGGATTCGCAGACGAAGAGGCTGTCAGCGAACGCCTCTTCGCCGCCATCGACGAACGCCTCTAACTCTCCCCTCTCAGCCTTCCTCGTTCTGGAGTACCCAGGCGACGTTTTCGCTGACTGACGCCTCCAGAACCGATTTAACCTCCCGTTCTGGAGTCTCCAGGCGACCTTTTTGCTGACTGGGCACTCCAGTTCGAGGTGAACGCAAGGGCCAACCTGGCCGGTCAGGTCCCTGGCAGGGTGACGACCAAGCAGGCGCCGTTGGGCTGATTGTCTCGAATCTGTATCTCGCCCAGGTGCTGGTCGATGATTCGCTTCGAGATGGCGAGGCCCAGCCCCGCGCCGCCTCCACCGGTTGGTGCTGAGCCATCGGCTTGCCAGAAGCGTTCGAAAACTCGCTGGCGCTCATCGACAGGAATGCCAGGACCAAGATCGTGCACGGCGACCCTCACGCTGCCCTCGTGACGGCTTGCCACGACCGTGACCGGGCTGCCGTAGGGGGAGAAGCGCAGAGCGTTTCCGACGATATTGGTGAACACTCGCCGCAGCCTGAGATCGTCGCCTTCGACCCGCAAGCCCATGGGCGCCTTGACTTCCATGATGGCGAGCGGGTGGCTGAGTTGAAGTTCGGTGGTGACCTCGTTGAGGAGGTCACCGAGATCGATCTGGTTCTGCGCCAGCCGGTCAGATCCGGCTTCGAGCCGTGACAGATCGAGGAGCTGCGTGACCAGGCGGCCCAGGTGCTCCGATTGAGCGAGCATCCGCTCGAGGGTCTCGCGATCGGCTCGACCGACGCCGTCGACGAGGTTCTCAAGTGTGCTCTGTAGCGCGGCGACCGGCGTGCGCAGCTCGTGGCTGGCGTTGGCGATGAACTCCTTCTGGAGTCGGTCCGCTTCGGCGAGCTCAGATGACATTTGATTGAAGGCGTCGGCCAGATCGCCGACTTCGTCGCGGCTCGAGGTGGTGATCTGGCGGCTGTAGTCACCCCGCGCCATTGCCTTTGATGCTTCGGCCATTCGTCGTAGGGGATACGTCGTGCCGTGAGCCAAGAACTGAACGGCGAGAAGAGCGAGTGCGCCGGCGACGATGGGCCGAACCCAGATGGGCCAGCCGAGCTGCACGCCAATCTGGCTCATGAGTGCCGTGACGCCAACCGCAGCCAAGATCACGATCGACCACTTGGTTTTGATCGATCGGATGGCGGAGAGTGGGTGAGGACGGTGGACCTGCCGCTCGACTTGGCTGTTTGCCTCGCGGTCGAGAGAGGACAATTCGGACTCGTTCATACGTTCTCTCCTTCCTCATCGACAACCTGAGATCCGGAGCCGAACGCGTAGCCGACTCCGTGGATCGTTCGAATGATCTCATCCCCGAGCTTGCGCCGTACAGACCGTACGTGACTATCGACAGTCCGTGGGCCTGATCCGTCGCGATACCCCCACACCATGGCGAGGAGTTGATCGCGGGTGAGGACCCCACCGTCGGCTTCAGCCAGTGACCGCACAAGGTCGAACTCGGTCGGCGTGAGGTGCACGGGTTTGCCCGACAGCGTCACCTGTCGTGTCTTGGGATCGATCTGAATGGCACCAGACTCGAGTGACGGCCCAGCCGAATGCTCGGCCCGTCGAAGCACCGCCTTGATGCGGGCCACGAGCTCGCGCGGCGAGAACGGCTTGGTCATGAAATCGTCGGCGCCGACCCCGAGACCAATCAGCATGTCGGTCTCGTCATCGCGGGCCGTCAACATGATGACCGGTACCCGCCGGTGTCCCTGCACTCGCCGGCACACCTCGATCCCGTCGAAGCCCGGCAAGTTCAGGTCCAGGACGATCAGGTCTGGTCGAACCTCATCTTCGGCTGCAACTGCTTCGGGGCCATCGCTTGCGACGGTGACGTTGTACCCCTCACTCCTCAGGCGCGAAGCAATAGCGTCTGCGATGACGGCTTCGTCCTCGACCACGAGAATGTGAGCGGGAGATGATGCCGGCGCCATGTCGACCACGCTAGGAAACGTGTGGCCCGAGTTCCTGCATGTCGTGTGAAGATTCTGTGCATGCCGCTCACTTCGTTCGCTAAGCGAGTTGTTCGCTGACGCTCACAACTCGGTCGACTGTGCCTGACCCGCACGAGGGCCGAAGGCTGAGGTACACCTCAAGCGAGGACTCGGAAGCGAAGCGGACGCCGCAGCAGAGGTGTGCCTCAGCCGCAGGCCCGGAGCCCGGGAGAGCACCTCGAGCGAGGACTCGGAAGCGAAGCGGACGCCGCAGCAGAGGTGTGCGTCGGCAGCAGGCCCGCAGGCCCGGAGCTAGGGGAGGTTGGCGTCGTGTGAGTTGCTCGTTAGCCTTGAATGTTGGCCGTGTGTGGACTCGTGTCCGCCAGGTCGATTGGTCCTGCTCTGAGCGCAAGCCCAGTACAGCACAAGGCCAAACGTAGTGCCGATCAAATGAAGGCTGACACCCGCCGGGTGTTGTCCTGCAGGAAGCGCAAGGAGTCTGTTCTGCCAAAGTCCAAGGAAGATGCAATCGTGCTTGAAGGCACCATTGTCGAGTCGTTGCCGAACGCCATGTTCCGCGTCGAACTCGAGAACGGCCACAGCGTGCTCGGCCACATCTCGGGAAAGATGCGCCGTCACTACATTCGAATCCTGCCGGGTGACCGGGTCCAGGTCGAGTTGACACCGTACGACCTCACTCGAGGCCGCATCACCTACCGGTACAAGTAGCAGTTCGGTTTCCGCCCGCAGCCCGCAGGGGTGCCAATTGGTCCGGCCCCGTGCCGTGGCCTCCGTTTCGTCCGTCGTGAGTCGGCGACCACATCGTTGTTCGATCGTGTGTCTCTGAGTCCGGCAACTCCATCGTCAAGAAGAGTGGTTCTCACTAATCATGAAGGTTCGACCCAGCGTCAAGAAAATCTGCGACAACTGCAAGGTGATCCGACGCCGGGGTCGGGTCATGGTTATTTGCACGAACCCCCGTCACAAGCAGAGGCAGGGCTGAAATGGCTCGTATTTCTGGTGTTGACATCCCCCGCGAAAAGCGGCTCGAGGTGTCACTGACCTACGTCTTCGGTATTGGTCGTTCAACGGCCAAGCAAATCGCCGAGGCAGTCGAGGTCGACCCCGCAACACGGGTCAAAGATCTCACTGAGGCGGAGGTGCTGAAGATCCGTTCATGGATCGACGCAAACATCCAGACCGAAGGTGATCTTCGTCGTGAGGTGTCCCAAGACATCAAGCGCAAGATGGAGATCGGTTGCCACCAAGGCATCCGTCACCGTAAGGGCCTGCCCGTTCGCGGCCAGCGCACCCAGACCAACGCTCGCACCCGGAAGGGTCCGAAGCGGACCGTCGCCGGTAAGAAGAAGGTGATCAAGTAATGGCTAAGCCTGCTGCCGGAGGACGTCGTCCTCGCAAGAAGGAACGCAAGAACGTCACGCACGGCGTTGCTCACATCAAGTCGAGCTTCAACAACACGATCGTGTCGATCACCGACCAAGAGGGCAATGTCTTGTCTTGGTCCTCGGCTGGCAACGTGGGCTTCAAGGGCTCCCGTAAGTCCACCCCGTTCGCAGCGCAGATGGCTGCTGAAGCAGCCGCTCGCCGAGCCATGGAGCACGGTGTTCGCAAGGTCGACGTGCAGGTGAAGGGTCCGGGCTCCGGCCGCGAGACCGCCATCCGCTCGATTCAGAACGCCGGCATCGAAGTCACCGGCATCAAAGACGTCACCCCCGTTCCCCACAATGGCTGCCGCCCTCCCAAGCGGCGCCGGGTCTGAGTAGGAGAGCAGAGATATGTCTCGTTACACCGGCCCCAGGGCCCGAATCTCCCGCCGTCTCGGCACCAACATCTTCGGCACTCGTGGCGAAGAGATCGCACTCGAGAAGCGTCCGTTTCCTCCCGGCATGCACGGGCAAACCCGTCGCCGCGGCAACAACAACACCGAGTACCTCTTCCAGCTGCAGGAAAAGCAGAAGGCTCGTTTCTCCTATGGCCTCAACGAGCGCCAGTTCCGCAAGATCTATGACGAAGCCTCTCGACGCCCTGGCGTCACCGGCGAAAACATGCTGCGTTTCCTCGAGCTTCGCCTCGACAACGTCGTCTACCGGGCCGGTTTCTTCGCCACTCGTGCGCAGGCTCGCCAGTTCGTGAGCCACGGCCACCTCAAGGTCAACGGCAAGCGGGTCAACGTCCCGTCGTACCGTGTCCGCAAGGACGACGTGATCGAGATCAAGGCCAAGACCCGCGAGAACCCGATCATCCAGTGGAACAAAGACGTGCTCGATCGCACGCCTCCAGCGTGGCTCGATCGGTCGTCCGACGGCTTCTCTGTCTCGGTCTACACCGAACCACTTCGCGAGCAGATCGATGTGCCGCTCCGTGAGCAGCTCATCGTCGAGCTCTACAGCAAGTAATCACACCCCAAACGTTCAGCCCAGTCAGCCCAAAAACGTGAGTCTCGGTGCCGATGCACCGGGTCGGAAGGAAATCTCATGCTGGTGATGCAGCGCCCAACCGTGGAGCAACTCGACGATGGTGAATCAAACCACGGTCAGTTCGCCATTGGTCCGCTCGAGCCTGGTTTTGGTCACACCCTCGGTAACTCGCTTCGCCGGACGCTCCTGTCGTCCATCCCCGGCGCTGCGGTCACGCAGGTGCGTTTCGACGACGCCCTGCATGAGTTCGACACCATCTCCGGATGCGTGGAAGACGTCACCGACGTCATCTTGAACCTCAAAGACATCGTCCTCACCTGCGAGTCGGACGAGCCCGTCGTGCTTCGTCTCGATGTTCGCGGACCCGGCGACGTCACTGCTGGCGACATCTCATGCCCCACCGAGGTCGAGGTGCTCAACGGCGAATGCCACCTGGCAAAGCTCGACGCCAAAGGCCGTCTTGCCATTGATCTCACCGTGGAGCGTGGCCGAGGCTGGCTCAGCTCACAGCGTGTGAGTGGCACCAACATCGGTGTCATCCCGATCGACGCCATCTTCAGCCCCATCCGCCGTGTCTCCCTCGACGTCGAGCCGACTCGTGTTGAGATGAGCACCGACTTCGACCGTCTCATTCTCGACATCGAGACCGACGGTTCGATGACACCCCGCGATGCTCTCGCATCAGCTGGTGCCACCCTTCGTGGCCTGGTGCAGCTCGTCGAAGAGATGAGCGATGAGCCCGAGGGCCTGACCCTCGGCGAGGCCCCGGCTGCCGCTTCTGGTTCGCCCGACCTCGACCTGCCGATCGAAGACCTCGATCTTTCCGAGCGTCCTCGCAACTGCCTCAAGCGCGCTCAGGTCAACAGCATCGGTGAGCTGCTGCAAAAGACAGAAGACGACCTCCTCGCCATCACGAACTTCGGTCAGAAGTCCCTCGACGAGGTCATCATGAAGCTGGACGAGCGGGGACTCACCCTCCGCGGTTCGAGGAGCTGACAATGCCAGGACGTCCAACACGGAGCCGCCGTTTTGGTGGCTCGTCACAACATCAGAAGCTGATGATGGCAAACCTCGTCGCCTCACTCGTTGCGGCCGAGGGCATCGTCACCACCGAGGCCAAGGCCAAGGCCATGCGCCCGGTGGCAGAGAAGATGATCACCAAGGCCAAGAAGGGCGGCCTGCACAACTTCCGCCAGGTCTTGGCCTATCTCGGCGATGTCGAGATGACCACCAAGCTGTTCGAAGATGTCGGCCCTCGCTACACCGAGCGACCGGGTGGCTACACCCGCATCTTGAAGCTCGGTCCACGAGCTGGTGACAACGCGCCGATGGCTCGCATCGAGCTCGTCTAGCTCCCTTCTCGGGTGCACGAACGACAACTCTTCGACGTCGAGGGCGACTCGGCTGAGATGCACGAAACCGGACCCGTGGGTCCGGTTTCTCGCGTTCGCCTGGTCATCGCCTACGACGGCACCGACTTCCGTGGACTCGCCCCGAACCCCGGGGTGCGCACGGTGGTGGGGGAGATCCGACAGGTGTTCGCTGCCGCGGTTGGATTCGAGCCTGACATCGTGATGTCGGGCCGAACCGATGCCGGGGTTCACGCAGCACACCAGGTGCTGTCGCTCGATCTACCGGCCGACTACGTCGCTGGCGAAACGGACCTCGAGCGAGTGCAGCGCATGCTCAACGCCCGGCTCGGTCCCGAGATCGTGACCAGCGCGGTCGAGTTGGCCCCTGCTGATTTCAGTGCTCGGTTTGATGCAACGGGGCGCTCGTATCGCTACCAGATTACCAACCAGCCATCGGCTGATCCGATCGCCGCTCGTTACGCCTGGCATGTCGCGGAGCCGCTCGACCTTGCGTTGATGCGGTTGGCGTGTGACCCCATCATCGGTGAGCACGACTTTTCGTCGTTCTGTCGGCGGCCCAAGGTGTCGCCGGGCGATGAACCGCTCTCGCTGGTTCGGCGAGTCGAGCTGGCCTCGTGGGCTGAAGTCGGTGAGGGGCGGCTCGAGTTTCGAATCTCGGGCTCGGCGTTCTGTCATCAGATGGTGCGGAGCCTCGTGGGCTTTCACGTCGCCGTCGGTCGTGGCAAGCGAACCGCCGGCGAGATCCTCGGCGTACTGCGAGCCCGTGATCGCCAGCTCGCCGAACAACCGGCGCCGCCTCACGGCCTGCACTTGGTGGATGTGCAGTATTGACGGGCGATTGATGTCCAACCGTATGGGTCGTCCGGAGCACTAGCTCGGCGCCTTTTGCTCTTTCGCAATGCCCGGAGTTCTCGCACGCTGTTGCATGGCCAACACGCGGATTCTCTCGGTTGTGACGCTCTTTGCGTTGCTCGCCAGCACAATGTTCGGAGTTCAGCCAGCGGCTGCGATCGAAGCAGCGGAATTGGCGCCCTCAGCCGACGAGATTTGGGACGTCACCACAGCGGATACCTCCGTTCGGCACACCGGCCGAATTCGTGCCCTGGTCTGGGACCTTGAGGAGCACGAGGGTCGGATGTTTGTCGTTGGCAAGTTCCTCAACGTGAAGGCGCCAGACGGGACCCTGCACGATCAGCCCTATGTCGCCGCGTTTGATCTGGAGACTGGCGAATGGGATCCGACGTTTCGTCCCGTGATCGATGGTGCGGTCTATGCGATGGATATCAGCGATGACGGCCGAATCTTTGTTGCCGGTGAGCTCACCGGTGGCGTCGCTGCCTACGACATCGCAACCGGTGAACGGGACACGTCCTTCGACCCCGATTTGATGAACAGCTGGGGACCACCGGCCGTGTTCGACGTCGAACTGGTCGGCAACGATGCGTACATCGGCGGATCATTCACCGAGGCGCAGGGAACCGATCTTCGCAATCTCGCCAAGATCGATACCACGACCGGTGCGCTCGATCTGGCGTGGCTTCCCACCGCCGACCTCGACACGGGGACCCCTCGCCTTGCAGGCAGTCTGGTGTGGGCAATCTCGCCAGACCCTGCTCGAGATCGGATCTATGTGGTTGGCAAGTTCGGCGGCATCAACGGTGACGACACGGCGAGCTACTTCGCAACGCTGGACCCCGATGACGGATCGCTTCGCACGGACGTGCCTCAGGGCATTCCTCGCTCCATTCTGAATCATCGCGAGTCGTTCTCGATGTGGATGCAGGATGTGCAGTGGCACGATGACAAGGTCTACATCGGCGGTCAGGGTCATCAGACGATTACGCTCGATGCTGACACGTTGACACCGGAGCACTCGTTCTTCACCAATCGAGGTGTCGGGGACACCTACGCCGGTGGAGACACGCAGGTGATCTTCGTCGGCGAGGACACGGTCTGGTCGGGTTGCCATTGCTGGGGATCAGTCGGTCGGTATCCCCTCGGCGAGTACATCGCAGACCCTGATGGCCTGCAAACGTACGACGAATACCGGCAGTGGGTTCTCGACTTTCGAGACATTGATCAGTTTGGTCAGCAGCGAGTCAACGCCGGCTACGGCCTCGACATCGAAAGCAACGAGCTCGTCCCGCTGACGTTCAATCTTCGCGGTCAGGCCGGCGGCTATGCGATCTTCGAAGACAGCCTCGGCCGACTCTGGATGGGCGGCCAATATCAAAGCGACTCGGGCACAGGCCGCGTGATCGAAGGGCTGGCCCGGTTCTCTCCGCGTGATGCTGTTGTGGCGCCTCTGGGTCTGCGTTCGACGTTGCAGACTGCTGAGCGGGTGGTGCTGACGTGGGATCGTTTGGTCGGCGCTGAGAGTTACGAGATCTTGGTTGATGGTGAGGTTGTTGGTTCGTCGTCGGGCGTGTGGTTTACGGCGAAGGGTTTGGACGCAGCGACGGACTATGAGTTCTCGGTACGAGCTGTGATGGGGGACGGTTCGGTGACGCCGGCCTCAGCGCTGGTTGTCGCGACCCGGCCAGAGGGCGGTTGAGGCCACTACACAAAAGCACTGGACATGACGGATCGGTGACGCTAATGTAACGAATGCGTGACGGCGGAGGAGGTCAATGTGACCATGTCCGACATCAATCTTACCGAACAGGCGCAGCAGGATCGACGATCCAGCTCGTCAAAGCCCCGCATCGATGCGGATCGAGCGGGCAGGCCAACGGTCGGCGAACAGCTCCAACATTCGTTCGGGGCCGGCGCTGTGCAGACCGACGAGCGGCGACCACAGCCACCGCAACCGCCGCCGAGTACCGCTCGGGAACCGTTGTTTGAGCCAGTCGAGCCGACCACGGCTGCAACTCCCGTGCAGCCGAAGTTCGAGCCTGCGAAACGGGCAGCGCCGGACGAGCTCGACACAGACACTCACGAGGCCGATCTGCCGATCGTGTACAGCGAGCGTCGGGTCATCGACACCAACGGCAACTCACTCGGCAAGGTCCGGGACGTGCTGTTTGAAGGCACCGATGCCAAACCCACGTGGTTGGTGGTCAAGAAGGGCCCATTCCGGGCTGCCAGGTATGTCCCGGTTCGTGGGTCGTACGCGACGGTGACCAACAAGCTGGTCGTCCCGTTTGACCAGCGCATGATCGGTTCGGCTCCAAAGGCGAGTGGAACCCACGTGTTGACCTCCAACGAGCGCAGTTTGTTGGCCCAGCACTATGGGTTAGGTCAGCAGAGCGGGTTAGGCCAGCACTAGCTGGTTCAGACAGCGGGTTTGGCGAAAGCTGAACGGCAGCGCCGAATCCAAGATCGTCGCCATGTCCCGTGGTGGCGGATGCGAGTCCTCGGCGGACCGAGAAATCGGTCAGGCTCGCGCCATGATCGGCCGTCGGGCTCGATTCCCTCATCGAGTCCGACGGCCGGTTGGAGTGGCTTCGTGGCGGGCGTATGCTTGCCAGTCGGCCTGTGACCAGGCCGACCCTGAACAGGTCACCCTCTTTCGTGGCCGAGAAATAGGAACCCGTGAAGACCTACAGCCCGAAAAAAGCAGACATCGTGCGCGACTGGTATGTCGTCGACGCCGAAGGTCTCACCCTTGGCCGTATGGCTACCGAAATTGCACGCATTCTGCGGGGCAAGCACAAGCCAACGTTCGCTCCACACATGGACATGGGCGATCACGTGATCGTGATCAATGCCTCCAAGATCGTGCTGACGTCAGACAAGGCTGAGCGCAAGCTCATCCACACCCACTCCGGGTACCCAGGTGGTCTCACCACGCGAACCTACGCCGACTCGATGGCTCGCCGTCCAGCCGACACCGTCCGCAAGAGCATCACCGGCATGCTGCCGAAGAATCGTCTCGGCCGCCAGATGGCAACGAAGCTGAAGGTCTACGCCGGACCCACGCATCCCCATCAGGCACAGAACCCCAAAACACTCGAGAGTCCCGGCGCCCGTCGTGAGGTCAAGGTATGAGCACCACAATCGCTACAGGTCGCCGCAAGCGGGCCGTTGCCCGGGTCCGTATGACCCCAGGTGAAGGCAAGATCACGGCCAACGGCTCTGAGTTCGAGGTGTACTTCCCGAACGCCGTGCACCGCCAGGTCATCACCGAACCGCTCCGGGTCACCGACCTCGAAGGTTCCTACGACATCGACGTCACCCTCCACGGTGGCGGGCTCTCCGGCCAGGCTGGCGCCTTTCGTCTCGGCATCGCCCGAGCCCTCGTCGAGATCGACGAAGAGCATCGTCCGGCAGTGAAGGCCGAAGGCCTGCTCACTCGTGACGATCGCAAGAAGGAGTCCAAGAAGTACGGCCTCAAGAAGGCTCGTAAGGCTCCGCAGTACTCGAAGCGCTAAACCCTTCTGCCGCCGGTTCGCTCGGCGAACGCGGTAGAACGTCATCGATGGCCAAGATCCCCTCCTTCGGTACCGACGGCATCCGGGGTGTTGCCAATGTCGCGCTCACTCCTGAGGTTGCTGTCGCGCTCGGTCGGGCTGCCGCCGAAGTGCTGGGCGGGTCGCGGGCCGTGATCGGCCGTGACACTCGTCGTTCCGGACACATGCTCGAGGCTGGTCTCGTTGCTGGTTACACCGCCGCCGGCGTTGACGTCGAGCTCCTCGGCGTCGTGCCAACGCCGACGGTGGCATGGGCCGCTGGTGCCGACAGCACCACCGGCGCGATGATCTCGGCGTCGCACAATCCCTTTGGCGACAACGGCATCAAGCTCTTTGCTGCTGGTGGTCTGAAGCTCACCGATGAGATCGAGGCCAAGGTGCAGGCTCGGTTTGCCGAACTGCTCACCGACGGCGCCGACGACGGGCCGACCGGTGAAGCGGTTGGTGCCATCACCACCGGTGCGGGAAGCGATGGTTGGCTCGAGTCGGTCATTGGCTCCGTCAGCCCCAGCGCTCTCAATGGCATGCATCTCGTGCTCGACGCAGCCCACGGCTCGGCGCACGCCGTAGCCCAACCGGTGTTTGAACGGCTCGGCGCCACGGTGACCTTGATCGGCGCTGACCCCGACGGAACCAACATCAACGACGGCTTTGGGTCCACAGCGCCAGAGACCCTCTGCGAGACCGTGATCTCCGCCGGGGCCGACGCCGGGCTGGCCTTCGACGGCGACGCCGATCGGCTGATCGCGGTTGATGGCAATGGAGTGATCGTTGACGGCGATCATGTCTTGGCTCTGCTCGCCTTGGATTGGAAAGCCTCCGGTCGCCTCGCCGCAAACACCGTCGTTGTCACAGTGATGTCGAACCTGGGTTTCCATCGCGCGATGGCGTCGGCCGACGTCAACGTCGTCACCACTGGTGTGGGTGACCGCTACGTGCTCGAAGCGCTCAACGACGGGCCGTTCTCGCTCGGAGGCGAACAGTCGGGTCACGTGATCTGCCGCGATCTCGCCACCACCGGCGACGGTGTCCTCGCCGGGGTGCAGTTGATGGATGCCGTAGCGCGATCCGGTTCGTCGCTTGCCGACCTTGCGGCTGCGGCGATGACCACCGTTCCGCAAGTACTGAAGAATGTGCGCTTGCCCGAGCGCGATCCTGAGCTCGTCGACCGTCTTCAACTCGATGTTGAGGCGGCCGAAAAGACAATGGGGGACGACGGCCGAATCTTGGTCCGAGCCTCTGGCACCGAATCCTTGATGCGCGTGATGGTCGAACACGTTGACGCCGCCACCGCTGATGCAATCTGTGATCAACTGATCCAGCGGGTTCACGAGTTGATCCAGTCCTGACGAGGAGTCAATCACTACATGTGCGGCATCATCGCCATCACGCGTCGCCGGTCCACTCGGCGGCCCCCAACAACGGCGGAGATTCTGTCAGCAGTCGATGACGCGCTTCGCGACTTCCCGACGGCCGGATCTGCCGGGCTTTCAGCTGTTCTGCTGGAGCGAGCGAACAAGCTCGCCGATGTCGACCTGAGCCTTCGTGGTGAGCCCGGGCTTATTGCCTTGCTGGCCGATTCCACCTTGCCAGCAGAGCTGACCAGCCGACTCGATCAGATCAACGAGAGCTTGGCTGCGATCGAAGCATGGCTCGAAGCCGAGGGTGATCGAGTCGAAGATCTCGAAGCCGTCAATGCGGCGTTGATTGCGGCCAAGGATGCGACGTGGGCGATCGAACGCGACCGTTTGCGGACCGCTCGTGAAGTGGCGGCGCTTGCGGGTCCCGATCCGAGTTCGGCGGCAGTGGCAGGGCTCCTGAGCGTCCAGCAGGCTCTGAGCGCGATCGATCGCCTCGAGGTGCGTGGTCGTGACTCGGCTGGCCTTCATCTGCTCGTGCGTAACCACGACCTCGATCTCGAGAGCCCCGGCATCGCCACATTGCTCAACGAGCGAAACGGCGGAGGACTGTTCACCAACGGAGCGATTCGGACACCCCAGGGTTACCTCAGCTTCGTCTACAAGGCCGCAGCGGAGATCGGCGAACTCGGCGACAACACCGCGGCCATGCGATCCGCCATCGTGGCCGACAACCTCCTGCACAAGGCACTCGAAAACGAAGAGGCAGAGATCACCGTTCTGGGCCACACCCGCTGGGCCTCGGTCGGCATCATCAGCGAACCGAACGCTCACCCGGTCAATAGCGATGAGACCGAGCGCACGCTCGGTGTGCAGGGTCCGTACGTCACAGCGACGCTCAACGGCGATGTCGACAACTACGCCGATCTGATCGCAGCCGAGAAGCTCTCGATCGCGGGCGAAATCACCACGGACGCAAAGGTGATCCCGACGCTGGTCAGCCGTGGCCTCGCCGAAGGTTTCGATCTCGATGAGTCGGTGCGGCGTGCCGTCGCTCAGTTCGAGGGGTCGGTCGCCATCGGCGTGAGCACAACGTCGGCTCCGGAAGATCTTCACCTCTGCCTTCGCGGCAGCGGCCAGGGTGTGTTCGTCGGCCGATGCGAGGACGCCTTTGTCGTGGCCTCTGAGCCCTACGGCGTTGTCGAAGATGCAACGCAGTACATGCGGATGGATGGCGAGACGCCGGCCGATCCAGACAATCCGGTGGCCAGTCAAGGTCAGATCATTCGGATTTCGGGCGCCGAGGCCGGTGACGACGCCGGTGTCAGCCGCTTCGCCTATGACGGCACGCAGCTGCCGGTTGGTTCAGATGAGTGGCTGCCGCCCGCTGTCACCACCCGAGACATCGATCGCGGAGACGCTCCGCACTTCCTGCTCAAAGAGATCAGCGAGTCACCGGTTTCGTTTGCGAAGACCCTTCGTGGACGGCTGGTCAACAAGGGTGATCATCTCGATGTTCGCCTCCCCTCCGAGACGCTCACGGCTGAAGTCAGGGCGGATCTCGAGTCGGGACAGATTCGTCGTGTCGAAGTGATCGGGCAGGGCACCGCAGCGATCGCGGGCCAAGCGGTGGCTGCTGCCTTCGAGTCGGCGCTCGTGAACTCCGAAGTGAACGTTCGAGCCATCACGGCCACCGAACTCTCTGGGTTCCATCTGCGAGATGACATGAGCGACACCTTGGTGGTCGCAATCTCACAGTCCGGTACCACCACAGACACCAACCGCACCGTCGATCTCATCCGCGGCCGCGGCGCCACCGTGATCGCGATCGTCAACCGGCGGGGCAGCGACCTCGTCGACAAGTCAGATGGCGTCCTCTACACCTCTGATGGTCGTGACGTTGAGATGAGCGTGGCCTCCACCAAGGCGTTCTACGCCCAGATTGCAGCCGGCAACCTGTTGGCCATCGGTGTCGCCGAGGTTCTGCCAAACGTCGTCATGGACCATGAGGCGAACCAGGCACTTCTCGCTGCGCTGCGAGATCTTCCCGATGCCATGCGAGGCACGCTGGCCAAGCGAGAAGAGATCGCTCGGGCCGCCGAACGACACGCCCAAAGCCGCCGCTACTGGGCCATGGTCGGCAACGGTCCGAATGTCGTGGCCGCCCGTGAGCTGCGGGTCAAGCTTTCTGAGCTCTGCTACAAGTCGATCGCGTGCGATGTGACCGAAGACAAAAAGCACATCGACCTCTCGTCTGAGCCGATGATCCTGGTGTGCGCTGCTGGCCTTGTCGGCTCCAATGCCGACGACGTTGCGAAGGAAGTTGCCATCTTCCGGGCCCACAAAGCAGCCCCGATTGTGATCGCCACCGAAGGGGAGAACCGCTTCAGCTCTGCTCTCGAGGTCATCGGCGTTCCTGAGACTCACCCGCAGCTGGCGTTCGTGCTGTCGACCGTTGTCGGTCACCTCTTCGGATACGAAGCCGCCCTGTCGATCGACGCGTCGGCCCGACCACTTCGTGAGATCCGCGCCGTCATCGAGAGTTACGTCGGCGCCGCCGGGCCGAACTGGTTCGTTGAGTTCGGCAAGAACATCGAAACCCACGCGGCTCGATTCTTCGATTCGTTGCGTGTCGGTCAGTACAACGGACACTTGGAGGCCTCCACCGCAACACGGGTTGCTTCGCTTCTACGATTCGCTGGCGGTTCGACCCGGTTTGAGTCCTACCAAGTCGAGTTCGGCAAGGTCGGAACTCCTGGCGTCATCGTCGAGGATCTTGCCGCGGCGTTGACGTTGGCGATCGAAGAGCTCACCCGACCAGTCGATGCCATCAAGCACCAGGCCAAGACCGTCACCGTTGGAATCTCTCGAGCTGATGAGAGTTTGCTGCAGTCTGATCTCATCCAGGGTGTACTGGCCACTGGGTGCCCTCGAGACAGGCTCTCCTACCGCACGTTGCGAACCCTGGCGGCGATCACACCCGCCATTGGCGAGATCTCTGGCTTCACCCGTTACCGGGTCGAAGGAGACGTCGGCGACGGTGCACAGATCTTCGTGGCCGACAAGGGCGGCATCGCCACGAACATGCGGTCGCGGACCGACAAGGATCCGACGTTGCGAGGTAACAAGCATCGGGTTGCCGTCGAACGGGTACCGATTGTCACGGTTGGTTCTGACGGACGAATCGTGATGATCGTTCCCGAGGTGAAAGACGGGACAACGACGGGTCTTACCCTGTGTCACGTCTCGCTTGTTGACGATCTCGGTGTGCCGACCGCTCGTTCGATCCTCCAGGGTTACCGCAACCGATACCGCCAGCTCGTCGATGTTGTCACCGAGCGCGAGCCGTCGTTCCGCGAAGACCTGTTGGCGGACGTGTCTACGGTCGAGCTGCTCACCGCCCCAATTTCTGACGTTGCAGCCCGGTGGACCCAGACCTGACCCCGCTGATCGGGCTGGCCGCTGGGGCGCCGATCCTGTCGGTTGGTGCCGACATTGTCGACGTCGACCGGATGCGTCAGATCGTGGCCCGTCGTCCGAGCTTCGTCAGCCGTGTTTTCACCGATGCCGAGCAGAGCTACTGCCGGGAAGCCGCTGATGCAGCACAACGATTCGCCGCCCGGTTTGCGGCCAAAGAGGCAGGGTTGAAGGCGCTCGGGGTGGGACTCGGCGGCGCCGACTTTCACGACTTTGAGGTGACCAAGCACCACTCTGGCCAGCCCGAGCTGATCGTGACCGGCCGGGCCAAAAAGCTGGCCGAGTCCCGCGGCGTGTCGAACTGGCTCATCACCCTGTCGCACAGCGACCTGTCCGCCCTTGCCGTGGTGCTCACCACCGCCGAGCTGAGCGTCTCCTAGCTCACTTGCTCGACGAGCTCCAGCACGGTGCCGTCTGGGTCGCGAAAGCACACGAAGCGCACCGTTGGTCGGTCGTCGATGGTGACAGCGGCGGGTTCGGAAAGAAAAACAACCCCGTGCTTCTCGAGGCGCGCCATGTCTCCATCGAGATCGTCGGTGGCGAGAGCGATGCGAGCAATCCCGAGGTGGTAGAGGTGGGGATAGGGCGGCGACAGATCGTTGGGTTCCTGCCACTCAAGGAGATCGAGCATGAAGACGCCAGTCGGGGTTGGGAGGGCCAGGAGGGCCCCTTTCACCCGGTATGGCGGCATGCCGACTGCAGCAGCGACTTCCGGGGTGTTCGTGGGCGGCACGTCGATGGCCTTGCTAAACCCGAGCAGTTCGTAGAAGGCGAGTGACCGATCGAAGTCGCTGCAGTTGATGTTGACGTGGATGAGTCCGGTGATGGTCATGATGAACTCACCGAGTACTCCACTGAATCGCCGTTGTCGATCACGATCTCGGCGCCGTTGATGTGCTTGGACTCGTCGGAGGCCAAGAACAACACCATGTTGGCGACGTCAATCGGTTCGCCGATCCCCATCGCTATGCGAAAGGCTTCAGGGTCGGGCTGATCCATCATGTTCAGGCCCGTGACTGTTTCGACTGCAGCGTGGACCATCGGCGTCGAAATGCTCCCGGGCTGTAGCGCGTTGCAGCGAACGAGGTTCTTTTGTTGCCGACAGTGCACTGCAATCGATCTCGTCATTGCTGCGATGGCGCCCTTGGCCGCGGAATAGGTGAGGTGCTCCGACAGGCCGACTCGCGCCGCGATGGAGGACATGTTGATGATCGACCCGCCACCGCTGCTGGCCATCGCTGGTATGGCCGCTCGACATCCGAAGAAGGTGCCGTCGAGGTGGACACCCATCACTCGTCGCCACTCGTCTGTGGTCGTTGTCTCGATGTTGGCAATCGGCGCGATCCCCGCATTGTTGACAAGGATGTCGAGCCCTCCGTAGGCGTCCACGACGTGTTCGATCAGCGGCACCCACGTGGTCACGTCTGCGACGTCTTGGAGAACGAACTCTCCACCGCAGGCATCTGCCACGTCTCGGCCTGCCTGCTCGTTCACGTCGGTGAGGACGACTCGGGCACCCTCATCGGCCAAGCGAAGGGCGTCGGCTTTGCCGAGACCGGATGCCGCGCCGGTGATGAGAGCGACCCGCCCGGCCACTCGGCCCCGGGTCGCCGACTCGTCTGCTGCGGTTGGCGTCATGGCAATGCTCTCTTTCTGATGCGGACGCCAGAGTGTCATCTAGTTGGGAGGAGCCCGCAACGTGAGAGAATGTCGACAATGGCGAGTCCGGTCGATGCAGCGTTGAAGGTGGCGTGGGATGAGTTGGGTGATCGCGAGTCGCTCATGCCGGATCTTGACGCCGATGCCGTGGTGGCCCGAGCTGACACGGGTGAACTCACTGCGGCCGCTCCCCGCCTGTTGGAGCTGGCTGTCTCAGGGCAGGCAGGGCGCGATGGCGCTCACGGGCTCATTCGTCGGTTGCGCCCCCTTCTCGTTGAGCGAGGGTCGGAGCGCAAGGTTGTGATCGATGTGCTCGATGCGTGGTGGCACACGACGTTGGCCCTTGATGAGGCCGAACCTGGTCGAGACACCCCACCCGCCAGCGCAGTACTCGGAGCATTGGCCCAAACCGATGAGCCGCTGGTGCGCTGGCTCGAGCCGTGGCTGGCCGATCTCGATGGACCGTCAGCCCGACACTTGGCCGCCCTCGTTCTCGACGGGCTGCGTGGTGAGGCGTGGGATGCGGTACCCGACAAGCGGGAACAGGTGCTGGCCTGGGCCGCCAGCGAACCGGTGGTGTTTGGTCTCACGCTCGTGGGCGGGGTGCACCTTGCCGAAGGCGAGCTGAGTGATGTTTTCGATCGGCTGTTGTAGCCGATGAAGATCGGAACTCTGGCCGCTGGCATCGCTCTCGGGTTCGGCGTCGAACGGCTCACACTTCGCAAGCTCCGAGGCTCTGCAGCTGACGACCTCGAACAGCTCGGCGAAACCGGCCCTGAGATGCTCCTCGCTGAAGCCACGCAACATCGCCTGACCTCACACGACGGTGGCGAGATCAACGTGATCGAGGCGGGGGAGGGGCACCCGGTTGTGCTCCTGCACGGCGTCACTCTGCGGGCCACGGTGTGGCACCACCAGTTCGAACTCGCAGATCGATATCGGATCTTCGCCGTTGACCTTCGGGCCCACGGTGACTCGGTCGCGGGCACTGACGGCCCAACGCTGCCCGCCAACGCCCGTGACCTCGTGACCATCCTCGAGCACTTCGACCTGACCTCGGCCACGATCGTGGGTCACTCGATGGGCGGGATGGTTCTCGGTCGATTCCTCGTTGATCACCCGAAGATCGTTTCTGATCGTGTCGGCTCGGCCGGGTTTGTGTCGTCAGCCGGTCGCAATCCGGCTCGCGTGCCCACCGGCTTGCTTGCCCCACTTGCCGGTCGGCTCGGCAAGCTGGCTCGTTCCCGTCCGGCGCTCGCCGCCCGAATCGCCAAGATTCCGCCCTCGGACCTCGGCGAGATCGCCGTGCGCTCCACGTTTGGGCTGGCCGCTCATCCTGATGACGTGCGAGAAACCGCGTTGGCATTCGAGGCGTTGCCACCAGAAGAGCTGTTGACGATTGCTCCATCAATCTTTGACCACGATGTGCTCGAGCGGCTGCAGTTTGTCGACCTTCCGGTCGGTGTCACGGTGGGATCCCGAGACCTCGTGACCGAGCCGGAAGAGAGCGAGCTTCTGGCCGCTTCGATCACCGGAGCCACGCTCGAGGTGCTCCCCGATGCCGGGCACCAGCTGATGCTCGAACGGCCGGATGGAGTCAACGACTTCATCGTCGATTTGGTCGAGCGGGCGCAGGCTGACGACCCTCGTGACCCGACCGATGCAGCTGGCGCTGACTGATGGCACATGTGTTGCTCGTCGAGCCCTGGTTCAGCGGCTCGCACCGGCGATGGGCCGAGGGATACCAGCACGCGAGCGCTCACGACGTCTCGATCGTGTCGCTCTCGGAGGGCCCGTGGCGCTGGCGTCTTCGGGCGGGAGCCGTTCCGTTGTCGGCCGACATCGGCCGTCATGTGGCCGAGCACGGTGCACCCGATGTGCTGCTGGTCAGCGGGCTTGTCGACGTCGCTCAGCTGTTGGGCCTGTGTCGGCGTGATCTGGCGTCAACTCCCGTCGTGGTGTTCCAACACGAGAGCCAGATCGTCTATCCGACTACTTCGGGCAACGTCGACGCCGAAGCGGTGTTGCGAAACTGGATGTCGTGGTGCAGTGCCGACGTTGTGCTCTTCAACTCGGCTTTCCACCGCCAAGCGGTGATCGACACGCTCCCGGTGTTCCTCTACCAGCGCCCCGAGGCCGACCAACTCTTTGCCCTCGACGAAGTGCTCGCCCGATTCGAAGTGATGCCCGTCGGCGTTGAGTTGGAACCCACGTCTGATCGTGAGGGCGGCCCGGTGGCAGCGTCTCCTGATGGTCCGTTGGTCCTGTGGCCCCATCGTTGGGAGAACGACAAGGATCCGGCGGCGTTCCTCTCGGCCTTGCGGCGGCTCCGCCAGGGTGGGCATCGGGTTCGGCTTGCGCTGGCAGGCCGAGAGTCGGTGGTGCCATCAGAGGTTCGCTCGAGGATTCTCGAAGAGTTCGACGACTGGGCGGTTGCTGTCGGCCCGTTTGATCGCAGCCGCTATCGCAATCTCTTGATCGAGAGCGACATCGTGGTGAGTTGCGCCAAGCATGAGTTTTTCGGCGTCGCAATGGTCGAAGCGATCGCTGCTGGCTGCGTGCCCGTTCTGCCGCACGCATTGGCCTATCCCGAGATCGTGCCCGAGCCGTGGCACGCCGACGCTCTCTACGAGCCCGGCAGCTTTGGCACCCGACTCGAGCAGGTGGTCAGCGATTTCGAGGCAGCCCATGCGAACTGCGTTGGTCTTGCCGACGCGATGCAGCGCTTCTCGTGGCGCGAGGTGGGCCCGCAACTCGATGCCCGGCTCAGCGCCGCGTGCCGGAGCTAGTCTCGGCCCGTGATCACTGAGGTCGCGGGCATCCGCGTTGGCCATTGGACCCAGACAGAGGCTCGGACCGGCTGCACGGTCGTCCTTGCTCCACCGGGCACTATCGGCTCGGGCGAGGTTCGGGGCGGTGCGCCGGCGACTCGAGAGTTTGCACTGCTCGACCCCACCCGAACGGTTGGCCACGTTGATGCGGTTGTCTTGTCCGGCGGCTCTGCCTTTGGTCTTGCAGCAGCAGACGGTGTGATGGGTGTGCTCGAAGAACAGGGCCGAGGCTTTGAGACGGCGGTAGGGCCCGTGCCGATTGTGGTTGGCATGAGCTTGTTCGACTTGGGAGTCGGCGACCCAAGCGTGCGGCCAAGCTCAACCGAAGGGCGTGAAGCAGCCCTCGCCGCCACAACGGGTGAGGTCGCCCTTGGCCTGGTCGGTGCCGGCACCGGCGCCACGCTGGGCAAGTGGTGGGGCAAAGAGGCTGCGGTTGACGGCGGCATTGTCTCCGCGACCCTCCGGGCTGATGACCTCGTTGTGAGCGCCTTGGTGGCGGTGAATGCGCTCGGTGCCATCAGCGACGGTTCGGAAGTCGACGATCCCGGCCCACCAGTGAGCGCCGACTCGGCAGAGCTCGGCGATGCCTTCGCGAACACCACCATCGGGGTCGTTGCCACCAACGCAGCGATCGACAAAGTGACCTGCCATCTTGCTGCCCAGAGTGCGCACGATGGTCTGGCTCGGGCGTTGTTGCCGGCCCACTCGGCTGCCGACGGTGATGCGCTCGTGGTGCTCGCCACCCAAGAGGTCGAAGCCAATCCAGCCCATGTCCGTGTGCTCGCGCAGCAGGCCGTCGCCGGTGCCATTCGCTCGATTTCGCGAACCGATCGCCGATGAAAGACGTCAGAACTCATGACTGACGTTCGTAGAAGGATGGGACATGGCTGAGAGCTTTGCCGGCGACAAGAAGAAGGGGCAGTCGCTCCTCGGGCCGCTCGAGCGCACGTTCATTGACTGGGGTGTGCCGAAGATCCCCAAGCCAATCCTCAGCCATCACCTGACCTACATCACGATTCTGTGGTCGGCGGGCACTGTGTTGTTCGGCTGGCTCGCCGTCGACAACCGCATGTGGCTCCACGCCATGTCCTTCATGGTGTTCGGCCAGTGGTTCACGGACTCCTTTGATGGTTCACTTGGCAAATACCGAAAGCAGGGGCTCGTGAAGTGGGGGTTCTTCATGGATCACCTGCTCGACTTCTTCTTCGCCGGGTCGATCGTGATCGGCTACTCATTCCTCGTCGAGGTGTGGTGGCTGGAGTTCCTCTTTCTGATTCTGCTGCTGATCACTTGCGCCACCATGGCGGTGTCGTTCCTCTCGTTTGCAGCAACGAACCAGTTTCAGATCGCCTACTACGGCATCGGGCCCACCGAGATTCGTATCGGCTACATCGCTCTCAACACCTTCGTGTTCTTCGTGGGCACCGAGATTTTCAGCTGGGGTGTGCCGGTGATTGTCGCCCTCAACCTCGTTGCGTTGCTCATCCTGACGGTGCAGACGAGCCGCAATCTCTGGCAGATCGACTACGACGCCAACGTCGACAACGCGCCTCGGCCGTAGGAGGTGCGCCGGTAGGCGCACCGACCAGTGTGATTGGTGCGCCGGTAAGGCCATTTCAGGCGGAGGCTCTAGCCTTCTGGGGGCTGTGGCGAGCCCATCTGATCAACCAGGGGATTCCAATCCCACGAATCCTGCGGCTTTTCTGCGCGTCGGAACTGCCAGCGCGGCCGAGACTCAGCAGGTGGCTGAGCGGCTTGCTGCGGTGGTCGCCGATGGGGATCTCATCGTGTTGGCTGGCGACCTCGGAGCGGGCAAAACCTGCTTCACCCAGGGATTGGGGCGTGGCCTCCAGGTTGCCGATCGAATCACGAGCCCGACGTTCACGATCCACAGTCAGTATCGCGGTCGCCTCACGCTCAACCACCTCGACGTGTATCGCATCGACCAACTCGAAGACACGCTCGATCTCGATCTACCCGAACTGCTCGAATCTGGCGTGACGGTGATCGAGTGGGGCGAACAGATCGACCCCGTGTTGCCCGACCATCTCGTCGTGCGCATCGAGTTCGGTGACGCAGACGACGATCGAACCCTCTCTTTTGAGTCATCCGACCCGCGGTGGCAAGAACGGCTCGCTGGGATGGACGGTTTTGGCGAGGGGGCGTCGTGCTGACGCTTGCCCTCACGTCGTCAACGGCCATGGTGGGTGTGGCGCTCCTGAGCCGCGCCGATGGTGCGCCGGAGCTGTTGGCCGCGATGGGGTCGTTGACCGACCGCCGCCACGCCGAGGAACTGACCCCTATGGTCGCCGCCGTGCTTGACGAGGGCGGTGTAAGCATCGACGAGGTTGATCGGTTTGCCGTCGATGTTGGACCCGGGCGATTCACCGGACTACGAGTCGGTATCACGACGGCTCGAACTCTCGCCCTGGCAACCGATCGCCCGCTAGTTGGTGTGACGAGTCTCGAAGCTCTCGCTGCTGCTCATCCGGGGCGCACGGTCGCTGCCGTCATCGATGCCCGAAGAGCAGAGGTGTTCCAACAACGCTTCGCTGTCGGCAGTGATGGCACGCCGAACGAACTCGATCAACCGGCCTACGGCGAGCCGGCAGCGATGGCCGAGCGATTCGATGCTGGAGACCTGGTCATCGGCGATGGTGCTGACCGATACGCCGATGTCTTTGCCGAGCTCGACTTCGAGCATGCGATTGGATTTGAGCCGACAGCCGAGCAGATTGGTCGCTTGAGCCTCGGTCGGCCGGATCAAACCGGCCCCGACGTGCGTCCGCTCTATCTGCGCGATCCCGATGTGCAGATCAACATCAAGACACGGCACAACTCATGAGCTCGACCGCTGCCGTGACGTTTCGCGAGATGACCCGTGGCGATGTTGGTTCGATGGCGCGCCTCGAGGCAACGGTCAGCCCTCGACCATGGTCAGAGGATCTCTTTGCTGGCGAGCTGAAGATGTCGGGGGCCGAGCGCCACTGGGTGGTCGCGATCGACAGCGTCACCAGCGATCTGGTCGGCTTCGGCGGCGTGATGTTCGTCGCCGCTGATGGCCGCATCGTCGAGGGTCACATCATGAACGTTGCGGTCGACCCCGAGCGGCAGGGCCACGGGCTCGGACGTCGTCTACTCGATGAGCTCGTTGGCGTGTCCAAGGAGCGGGGCGCAGAGTCGTTGACCCTCGAAGTGCGGGTCGACAACAAGGCGGCGCTTGCGTTGTATCGCCGAGCGGGCTTCGCTCCCGTCGGCGTGCGCTCTGGCTACTACGGCCACGGTGAAGACGCGCTGGTGATGTGGCTTCATGATCTCCAAAGCGTTGCGTCCGGGCCACAGAGCGCGGCCGCAGCTGCAGAAGGAAACGAGGCAGAAGGTGAGCCGTCAGATGTCTGAGGTCACGACGGTGCTCGCGATCGAAACCAGCTGCGACGAGACGTCGGTCGCCGTTGTCCGCCGCTACCGAGACAGCGGTAACGATCGGCTCGAGGTGCTCTCGAACATCGTGTCGAGCCAGGTAGAGCAACACGCCGAGTTCGGTGGTGTTGTGCCCGAAGTGGCGAGCCGGGCCCACCTCGAGATGCTTGAGCCGGTCTTGACGAGCGCTCTTTCCGAAGCTGGCGTCGGCCGGTCAGACATTGATGCGGTCGTCGCCACGCACGGTCCGGGCCTCATCGGTGCCCTGCTCATCGGAGTCAGCGAGGCGAAAGCCCTTGCACTGGCCTGGGGCGTTCCCTACGTCGGTGTCAACCACATGGAAGGGCACCTGTTTGCCACCTTCCTCGAACGGCCCGATCTCAAACCGCCGCTCGTCGTCCTGCTGGTTTCGGGTGGCCACACGCTGATCGTCCATCTCGAAGATCTCGGTCGCTATCGCATCCTTGGTTCAACGATCGACGACGCTGCCGGCGAAGCCTTCGACAAGGTCGCTCGTTACCTCGGCCTTGGCTATCCGGGCGGCCCGCTTGTCGATCGACTCGCCAGCACAGGCGACCGTGAGGCCATCCGATTCCCTCGGGGAATGATGGACGAGGGCCTCGATTTCTCCTTCAGCGGTATGAAGACTGCAGTGATCAACTACGTGAGGGCCAACCCCGATGCGTCCGACGCCGATCTGTGCGCCGGATTCCAAGAAGCCGTGGTCGACGTGTTGGTCACCAAGACAATGCGGGCGGCCGAGCAGGTTGGTGCCCGTGGCGTGTGCCTCGGTGGTGGCGTGGCTGCGAACTCTCGACTGCGTGAGCGCTTTGCCGAAGAAGCCGAGCGGCGAGATCTCGATGCGCTGATCCCTGATCGGGCGTTTTGTACCGACAACGCGGCCATGATCGGAGCTGCCGGATTGTGGCGCCTCGACCAAGAGGGCGGGCACGACCTCGACGGCGGAGCGACGCCAAACCTGCGACTACCCGAACTCGCCTGAACCGAATTGGCAGATTCGTGCTCGGCCCTCGTGCAGAAATCTGCCAGTTCGTGAACTTGCTGGTTCAGGAGGCGGAGGCCAGCTGGTCGACGATGGTGGCGACGTCAGGTAGTCGGGTGTGGGTGTAGTCGGCGTGGGTGTCGAACGGGTCGAGTTGCACGACCTGCATGCCGGCATTGCGTGCGCCGATGACGTCAGCCTGCACGGTGTCACCGACGTACAACGCGTTGCCCGCCTCGACCCCGAGGGCGTACAGCGCAGGAGCCATGATCATCGGATCGGGCTTTGCCACACCAACGAGCGATGAGTCGATGATGGCGTGCACCCGGGGGAGCGGCCCGCCCGCCTGCACCTGGCAGACCCCGTGCTCGATCATCTGCTCGGGTGCTGTGCCGCTGTTGTTCGACACGATGGCGGTTGGCATGCCGGTGGCGTGCAGACGGTGGAAGGCCTCGATGTTCTCTTGGTGGGGCCAATTCCAGGCCCCACGAATGGCAACCCGACTGGCGTCGAGATGTTCGTCCGGAACGCCGAGCGATCGGGCGTAGGCATCGTCGTACACCTTCCAGAAATCCTGGAGCCGTTCGTCGAACTCATCGAATGGCCCCGTGGCGTTAGCCAACGCGTGAACGCCGACGTGGTGGGCCTTCCGGTAAGCGGTCTGGTCGCCGGGAAGGTCGAGCCCGAGCTCGGTCAGCTTGGCCTCGACCGGACCAAAGTGGGGGTAGGTGAATACCCCACCGATGTCGAACACCACGGCCTCGACCGTTGCGGGATCGAACGTCGGGCCGGGGGCGGAACTCGGGGAGGCTGTCGTCATGATCTGCACCGTAGAGGCAGCCGGTTGTGCCGATCGACAGAGTTCTGAGCGGGCTTCCGTCCGATCAACCGCTCGAGGGGCCAGAATGGTGGGGTGATGCCCCCGCTGCCCGCTGCTGCGAACCTCATGTTCGCTGTTGAATCCGAACGCGACAACTTCGTTGATCTCGACGTAGGCGTCAACTGGTGGATCGGGCTCGCTGTGGTGATCTCGCTGATGCTCGCAGCCGACCTGTACCGACACCGCGACAACCACGAATCGTCTCCCCGAGAAGCAACGATGGAAACGCTCGTGTGGATTGGGTTCGGCCTTGCCTTCTCAATCGTCGTGCTGCTCGGCTTCGGCGACGATGGCGGAGCGGCATTCGGCGAATACATCTCTGGCTATTTGATTGAGAAATCGCTCAGCATCGACAACGTCTTCGTGTGGTCGATCTTGTTCTCGACCATGAAGATCCCGCTCAAGTATCAGCACCGGGTGCTGTTCTGGGGCATCTTCGGCGCCCTCGTGCTGCGGCTTGTCTTCATCTTGATCGGTAGCGAACTGATCAAGCGGTTCGCCTTCGTACTGGTGTTCTTTGGCCTGTTTCTCATCTGGAGCGGACTCAAGATCATTCGTCACCGAGAAGACGAGGGCGAGAACACCTCAACGGCTGGACTGGGCACGTTGAAACGGTTCATGCCCGTATCCGAAGAACTCGACGGCCAGAACTTCTTCACGGTGATCGACGGCGTCAAGCACGCCACGCCGCTCTTCGCCGCCCTCATCGTCATCGAGCTCACCGACGTCGTCTTCGCTTTCGACTCAGTTCCCGCCGTGCTCGCCGTGTCCAACGAACCCTTCATCGTGTTTGCCTCGAATGCCTTCGCCATCCTCGGCCTACGTGCGATGTACTTCTTGTTGGCCAACGCTCGCGAGCGGTTCCACTATCTGTCGCATGGTCTTGGCGGCATCCTGATCTTTGTCGGCATCAAGATGACGATCAGCCGCTGGTACCACCTCAACACATTCATCTCGCTCGCCATCATCGTGGCGATGCTCGTTGGCGCTGTCGTGTTCAGCGAGGCCAAGAACCGCCGCCTCGAGACCGAAAAGCAGAACGCGTAAATCGAGGTTGGACCAGCGGGGCGGCCCCCTTAGCATTAGCACTCGTCCATAGAGAGTGCTAACGCCACGGAGGCGACCTGCGCATGAACCTGCAACCACTTGAGGATCGGATCATTGTCCGACCCAACGACGCCGAATCAACAACGGCAAGCGGCCTTGTCATTCCTGACACCGCAAAAGAGAAACCCCAGCAGGGCGAAGTCCTTGCTGTCGGCGGCGGCCGTCGCTCTGAGTCCGGAGACCTCATCCCCATGGATGTGAGCACCGGTGACACAGTCGTCTACTCGAAGTACGGCGGAACCGAGATCGCTATTGATGGCGAAGATCTCCTGATTCTCAACGCTCGCGACGTGCTCGCGATCGTCAAGTAAGGAACCCACATGGCAAAGATGCTTAAGTTTGATGAGGATGCACGACGTGCCCTCGAAGCGGGCGTAAATCAGCTCGCAGACGCCGTCAAGGTGACGCTCGGCCCAAAGGGTCGCAACGTTGTCCTCGACAAGAAGTTCGGTGCGCCGACGATCACGAATGATGGTGTTTCCATCGCTCGTGAGATCGAGCTCGAAGATCCCTTCGAGAACATGGGCGCCCAGCTCGTCAAAGAGGTCGCCACCAAGACCAACGACGTCGCAGGCGACGGAACCACCACCGCAACGGTGTTGGCCCAGGCCCTGATCAAGGAAGGCCTCCGCAACGTTGCTGCTGGCGCCAACCCCATGAGCCTCAAGCGTGGCATCGAGGCTGCAGTCGCCGCTGGCGTCGCCGCCATCGCCGATGCTTCCAAGGAAATCGATGACAAGAGCGAGATCGCTCAGGTCGCCGCCATCTCGGCTGCTGACCCTGCGGTCGGCAAGGTGCTCGCCGATGCCATCGACAAGGTCGGCAAGGACGGCGTTGTCACCATCGAAGAGTCGAACACGTTCGGTATCGAACTCGACTTCACCGAGGGCATGCAGTTCGACAAGGGATATATCAGCCCCTACATGGTCACCGACGCTGAGCGTCAGGAAGCCATCCTCGACGACCCATACATCCTGTTCAACCAGGGCAAGATCAGCTCGGTTCAGGAGCTCCTCCCCGTCCTCGAGAAGGTCATGCAGGCTGGTAAGCCACTCGTGATCATCGCTGAAGACATCGAGGGTGAGGCTCTCGCCACGCTGGTCGTCAACAAGATCCGCGGCACCTTCAACTCATCGTCGGTCAAGGCCCCTGGCTTCGGCGAGCGTCGCAAGGCCATGCTGCAAGACATGGCGATCCTCACCGGTGGCCAGGTCATCGCTGAAGAGGTCGGTCTCAAGCTCGACGGGGTCACCCTCGACATGCTCGGCACCGCCCGCAAGGTGATCATCACCAAGGACAACACCACCATCATCGAAGGTGCGGGCGACCGTGACGACGTTGACGGTCGTGTGAGCCAGATCAAGGCTGAGATCGACAACACCGACTCCGACTGGGACCGCGAGAAGCTCCAAGAGCGCCTCGCCAAGCTCGCCGGTGGCGTTGCTGTGGTCAAGGTCGGAGCCGCCACTGAGGTCGAGCTCAAAGAGAAGAAGCACCGCATCGAAGATGCACTCTCAGCAACCCGCGCCGCCCTCGAAGAGGGTGTCGTCGCTGGTGGCGGAACCGCACTCCTGCGGGCCCGTCCAGCTGTTGAGAAGGTCATCAAGAAGCTCAAGGGCGACGAAGAGACTGGTGCCCGTTCGGTGCACAAGGCTCTCGAAGCTCCGGCTCGCTTGATCGCCGACAACGCCGGTCTCGAAGGTGCCATCTGGGTCCGCCAGGTAGAAGAGGCCGAAGGCAACATTGGCCTCAACGCTGCAACCGGTGAGCTCGTCGACCTCATGCAGGCTGGCGTCACCGACCCGGCCAAGGTCACCCGCGCTGCGCTGCAGAATGCGGCGTCGATCGCCTCGCTCGTACTCACGACCGAGTCGCTCATCGCCGACAAGCCGGAAGAAGAAGGCGCCCCAGCCATGCCAGACATGGGTGGCATGGGCGGCATGATGTAAATCCCCCCGGGGATTCCCCGTTCTGGAGTCTGCCACCGGCGTTTCCGTCGGTGCATGCCTCCAGAACAGTGCAAGAACGTGGTTTGGCCGGTCCTTCGGGGCCGGCCAAGCTCGTTTTCGCACCGCCGACACCGCCGACATCGCCAACGCCGTCGACCAACGCTCGGCTGGCGTGCAAAGCTGGCGAGATGTGGACGTGTCAGGAGTGTGATCGACCGTTCGGCAAGACAAACCAGAGCCACATGTGCGCGCCGGGGCTGAGCCTCGAAGAGTTCTTCGCATCGAGCCACGAACGGGAACGGCCGATCTACGACATCGTAAGTGAGCACCTGTTGTCGATCGGCGACGTCACGATCGAAGCGGTGCAGGTCGGCATCTTCTTCAAGAACGGCCCGGTCGTCGTAGAACTTCGACCAAAGAAGAAGTGGGTTGCCGTCACGTTCAAGCTGCCCGAGAAGCTGACGTCGCCCCGACTGTCTCGCAAGGTCATCAACGCAAGCGGGTCGGGCAGCGGTGGCCTGTGGTACCACGTTGTCAACGTGGCGGACGTGTCAGAGATTGATGACCAGCTGCTTGATTGGCTGACGCAGGCCTATCTGGCCGTCGACGAATAGACGAGGTCGCACAGTGAACGATCAACCAAGCGAGCGGGCCCAGCAGCTTCTCGACCAGCTCGATGCCTTTCGCCGCGAGGAGGTCGCCCCGGTTGAGGCATCGATCCTCGAACAGCATGAGACTGAGCCGACGGTCCAGCCATCAGCGATGGAGGACCTCAAGGTGAAGGCCAAAGCAGCTGGGCTGTGGAATCTGTGTGTTCGCCACCCCGACTACGGCCCGGCGTTGCCCATGACCGACTACGCGCCCCTGGCGGAAGCGATGGGCACCAGCCCTGTGCTGCAAGAAGCGCTGAACTGCGATGCGCCGTCGAGTATCAACGGTGATGCGCTGATTGCATTCGGGTCTACTGAACAGCGAGGTCGTTGGCTCGAGCCACAGCTCGACGGCGAGATTCGGTCGGCTTTCGGAATGACCGAGCCAGACGTTGCATCATCGGACGCGTCAAACATCGCGATGACGGCCGCTCGCGATGGCTCCGACTGGATTCTGGAGGGCCGCAAGTGGTGGATCTCGGGCGTGCTTCACCCCAACTGCGGCTACCTCCTGGTGATGGCCCAAACCGACGCAGACGCATCGTCGCACCGCCGTCACACCGTGTTTGTGGTTCCCCGAGACGCAGAAGGACTCGAGGTGGTGCGGAACCTGTCGAAGTTTGGCTACGTCGACCCGCACGGCCATTGCGAGCTGCGCTTCGATCGAGTCCGTCTGCCGGCCGAGGCGGTGTTGGGCGATGTCGGTGGCGGATTTGCCATCGGCCAGGCTCGACTCGGCCCGGCTCGACTCGGCCCGGCTCGGGTGCACCACTGCATGCGGACCATTGGGCTGGCTGAGGCCGCGCTCAGCCTGTTGTGCGAGCGGGCCGAAGATCGAGTGACGTTCGGTGCGCCCGTTGCTGATCGCGCCAACATTCAAGATTGGATCGCCGAAGCCCGTATCGACATCGATGCCGCTCGGCTGCTCACCCTGCGAACCGCAGGCGTGATGGATCGCGACGGAGACAAGGCTGCCGCTCCTGAAATGTCGGTGATCAAGGTGCAGGTAATGCGAACCGCGACCACCGTTGTTGATCGAGCGATCCAAGTCCACGGCGCGGCCGGGGTCTCCCCAGACACCCCGCTTGCCCGGTGGTACGCCAACCTGCGGGGCCTGCGAATCGCCGATGGGCCAGACGAGGTGCACCTGTCGGCCATTGCTCGACGCGAGCGCCGGCGCCAGCAAGAGCGCCGATCGTCAACGAACTGAGCGGGTAGGCGGATCGCCGGGCTTCGCCGTCGGCGAATAGTGTCGTGGCCATGCCGACCGCAGCGCCGTACGACGAAATCGCCGACTGGTACGAGAACGAGTTCCTTGTCCGCCAACGAACCGTTGGCGACGAAGCGGTCTTTTCCGATCGTCTCGGCATCGACCAAGCACTGGCCGAGCTTCTCGGTCCGGGCACCGGCACGTGTCTTGAAGTCGGATGCGGCACAGGTATCTACGCCGAGCGCATCGCATCGCTTGGCCGAGATCCCGTTGGCGTCGACATCTCGTCCGCCATGTTGGGATACGCCAAGCCAAGGCTTCCGGTCGTCCAAGGCGACGCTGCGTCGTTGCCGTTCGCAACAGGCTCGGTGCCGGCGGTCGTCAGCGTGATGACGCACACCGACATGCCCGACTACGACTCGACGCTACGAGAGATCTACCGGGTACTCGAGCCGGGTGGCGTCTTGGTACACATCGGGGTGCATCCTTGCTTCTGTGGTGGTTTCGCTGACGCAAGTGACCCGGCAACCGGGGTGATCATCAAGCCGGGATACCTCGACAACAGTTGGACCCGGGACTCCTGGACCAACGAGGGGATACGAGACAAGCTCGGCGCGTCCCACTTCCCCTTGGCTGCCTTGCTCAACATGTTCGCGGCCAATGGCTTCCGATTCGAGGAGTTCGCCGAGGGTGCCGCACCGACACCGATCACGCTCTCGTTGCGGGCCACCAAGGACTGACGGATGATCGGCTCCGCATGATGAAGCACTGGCGCGCGCTCTCATGGGCCGGTTCCGTTGTTGCCTTGATCGCTGGATTCTGCGTCGGCATGTGGGTGCACCCGCAAGTGGGAGCTGCGCTCTTGTTACTGTCGGCAGCGATGGCGCTCGCCCCGTTTGCGACCCACCGGAGCTTGCCGTGACGAGCGCTAAGGCGCCGAGGCGACCCACACGAGACCGTGCCATTCGCCGAGGACCTCGTCGGGCATGGTGAAATCGAGCTGCTCGGCGCGATCGAGGCCGAGTCGGGCCATCACGCGCTGAGATCGGATGTTGTCTGCTGCGGTGTAGGCGTACACGGCGTCGAGGCCGACTCTCCCGAAGGCATCGTCGAGCGCAGCTGTGGCGGCTTCGGTGGCGAAACCGTGTCCCCAGGCTCGTCGGCGAAGTCGCCAGCCGATGTCGTTGTGTGCGCCCAGCGGGTGCGACGCATCGTGCGGCTTGATGCCGGCGTAGCCAAGGAACTCGGGCTCGCCACCCGGCGATCCCTGCACGAGCCATCGCCCAAAGCCGTGTGAGTCAAAGGCCGCATCGAAGCTCGCGAGCTTGGCGTCACTCGCTGCCCGCGACAGAGGCCCACCCAGATCGGCCATGACCTCGGGGTCGGCGTTCATCTCCGCAAACGCATCACGATCAGCATCCTGCCAACGACGCATCGTGAGCCGTGCCGTCGTGAGTGTGAAGTCCCGAGTCATCAACTCTCAGCCTGGCACGTGAACGACCCAGTAGGTTTGTCGGGTGTTTCTCGACCCCGATGACGCCAACGTGGCCCGCCTGATCGAGCGCGGTATCGATGGACCCGTCACGATGCTCAACCTGCTGAGGTTTCGCGAGGTGGCGGACTACTCGGTGAGCCCCGAACTGGCTCCCACTCATCCGTTGAGCGGCCACGAGGCCTACGACCTCTACATCGAACACACGCGGCCCTATCTGATGGAGTCGGGCGGCTCGATCACGTTCCTCGGCGACGGCGGGCACATGTTCATCGGGCCAGCAGACGAACGATGGGACGTCGTGATGCTCATCAAACAGAACTCAATCGATGACTTCTTCGCCTTTGCCAGCAACGAGGCGTACCTCGCTGGCATGGGACACCGCGCGGCCGCGCTCGCCGACAGCCGGCTGCTCCCTGTGGTTGAACGGAGCTGACGCGATGCTCGACGCCGGCCGACTTGCCGCTCTGCTCGCCGAACCCGACCGTCGCCGGGTCGTTGCCGCCATGATCCTCGGGGCACACGAGCTCGACGACATCTGTCGGACGGCAGGCTTGACCAAACGCGAAGGCATCGACGCGCTCTCACGCCTGGTCAGCTCTGGCCTGGTTGAAACGGGGAGCGACGGCTCGTATGTCATTCTCGAAGAGACCTTCAAGCTCGCAGCCCGCGAGGCCGCCCCGGTTGCGCCATCGGGTCAACACTCGGACGAACCCGAAGACCACCAGAGAGTGCTCGACCGGGCCATTGTCGATGGCCGACTCGAGAAGCTGCCCACCAAGCGAGCCAAGCGACTGGTCGTGCTCGACTACTTGGCTCAGCAGTTTGAGCCGGGGGAGCGGTACGGCGAACGGCAGGTCAACTCGATGCTGCGCACCTTCAACGACGACACTGCCACGCTGCGCCGCTACCTCGTCGACGAGGGCTTCCTCGATCGCGAGGGTGGCGAGTATTGGCGCTCAGGCGGCCGGGTCGAGTAGCCGCTCAGTCGTTGCTCGACAGGCCGGCTCGGGCTTGGCTCACTGCGCCGATGAGGCCACTGGCGCACAACGTGAAGGCCAGCATGCAGCCGACCCCGGCAGCGACGGTTTCGATGCGGGCCAAACCTCGGTTTGATTGCCACCCAGCGATGAGCAGGGCCACGGCCATGATGAACACCCAACCCATGCCGATCACCGTTGGCATCCAGCGAAGGCGATCTCGATAGAAGGTGTGCCCGGCCCACCACACGGTCGCGAGACCGGCGGTGGGGGCCACGATGAGGGACAGCGCATCGAGTGTCTCTGCTGAGTTTGCAGTGACTTTGTGCCCAAAGAGCGACACCGACCCCAGCGCCATGAGCGCACCGAGCCCCGCGAAACGGTCGGGGCCACGGTTGCCGGCACCGGTGCGTGGCGGGAGGGTGTCTCGGGCCGCGAGCACGCACAACCCGATGGCCAGCAAGAACAGCAGGCCGCCGAACCCGCGGGACGACCCGGCCACGGCCATTCCGACGAACGAACTGACGAGCGCTCCGGCGATGAAGCGCATCTGCACCAACTTGACCATCATCGGCTGACGTCCAATCGGGTGCCAGAGAGGTGGACACGAGCCGCGTTCGTTCGCTGGGCGAAACCGCTGCCCAGAGGTTCGATCGACGTGTTCGAACAGCCGCCGTCTGATTCCTTCTGATAGTTGATGCGCACCGACCGAGGCGTCACCTGAGCACCGTTCGACTCGACCCCCACGAAGTTGCTCCAGCGAACGGTTGAGCTTGCGTCGTCGCAGTGAGCGAACGACTCGGTCCATACCATCGGGCTCGTCAGGCGGTCGCCGTCGCTGTGGAGATCGCGGATCACTGTCTCTACACCATCCGGCCCGATGACCGAACCCTGCCAGCCCTCCCTCGGTGAGCGACTGATGCGATAGGTGTAGGGCACGCCCGCCTGCCACGAGAAGTTGCAGGTGTTGGGGTTCGACAACGCCGACGGGGCGGCAAGAGCCGAGCCGGGGAGTTCACCGGAACGGCCACTGGCCTTGGAGTAGTAGCCACCCCAGTTGATCGCGCACCGGGCGGGGTAGTCGGGGTGGTGTTGGAGTCCGAAGTGGCCGGCGCCGAGTTGGCCCCGGCGGTCGCTGAAACTGGCCTGGAGCGCCCAGAACACCAAGCGGTTCGCGGGCGGCGGCACCACGATCTCGATGGTGGCGCGAACCTCGACGAGATCTTGAGACGGAAGATCCCAGAACAGGTGCATTGAAGAGGCGCCGTTTGACGATGTCGGAGGCCCTGACATTCTCGGGCCCGACACAACCGACGGCTGGCTGGTCAACCCAGAGAACAGCTTCGACAAGAACGACACGCCGTAGCTTGCCAGCTTCACACCAGGTTGGCGACCACCTGATCGAGCACACCAGCAAGCCCTGCCTGCATCGAGTCGAGATCCGAAGGCCGCGTAGCTGGCCCACCGATGTAGAGAGTCACGTGGAGGTTCTCGTCGATCCAGTTGACCTCGCACCAGCTGAACTCCGGCTCACTCACGTCGTTGACGCACAACGATTCGAACGTGCCGCCCCGGTGTTCGCTCGACTCGGAACGCTCGATCGTGTAGCGATCGGGATCACCCTCTGCGTCGGTGAGCACGTCGAGATAGCGGTCAAAGTCACCCGGTGGCTCAGCAACGACCAAGCCAAAGGATTCGCCGGTGTCGCCTGCGCGATCGCAGGCCACGAACGGGTTGATCACCCCGACGTCGTTCTCGATCACGTCGGTTGCCGAAGTCGATGGTGCCACCACGGCCACGGAGACGTCAGGCGAGTCGACATCTGCCACCGACTGGAGCAGGAGCGTGCCGCTCGGGTCGAACGGGCAGTTCCCCAGCTCGACAAACTCGGTCGTGTCCTGGGTGAGTGCGGCGATGCCACTGCGGGCGTCTTCGGTTGCAAGCTCAGCTTCGCCGGTGTCGCCAAAGCTGCAGCTGGCCGAGATCAGCGCCAGAGCCACGAGGGCGCAGATGGCGCTGAGTGTTCGTTTGGTCATGCCAGCCATCGCCCAAGCCTGCCCTACTCTGGGGCTGTGAGCGAACAGGTCGAGCTCAGGCATCTCGAACCCGGCGACCTCGGATGGGTCGTGATGGCCAACGGCGAGATCTACGCACGCGAGTTCGGCTGGAACGGCGACTACGAAGCCCTTGTTGCAAGAATCCTGGCCGAGTTCGTCACCGACTTCGATGCCGAGCGCGAGCGGGCGTGGATCGCCCACCGAAACGGCGAACGAGTTGGCTCAGTGTTCTGTCGAGCGGTCGATGCGGACACGGCCCAGCTGCGATTGTTGATCGTTGACCCTGCGGCTCGTGGGACGGGCCTCGGCAATCGTCTCGTTGGCGAAGTGATCGAATTCGCCCGCTCGACCGGCTACTCGTGCCTCCGGTTGTGGACGAACAGTGTGCTCACCGACGCCAGATGTATTTACCAGCACCATGGGTTCGAGCTGGTCGACGAGGAGTCTCATCACAGCTTTGGTCACGATCTCGTCGGCCAAACGTGGGAGCTTGCGCTCTGAACGGGACCGGCGTTCCTGACCACAGGCAGAATGGATAGCCTGCGGCAATGGATCGACCCCCTGCAGACCCAGCAAAGCTCCTCGAGTTCTGGATGGAGTGGGAGCGGGGAGACACCACGCCGGGCACCGTGCTCAAGAACCTGAAGAACGGTGGCATGCGCGACATCCTCGAGGCCGCCGCCGGCACGGCAGAAGACGACGCCAGCGGAGCCTCGTCCTGAGCTTTGATCCACCCCCGGGACGGGGTGGACCGCAGTTCATTCCACGCCCAGACAACGCAGTTCTTGGCGAACCACCGCCTTGGTCGTCATTGTCTGCCGACCAGCGCGTGCTCACCGTCGAACATCTGATTGCCGGCGCTGGCCCCCCACCGGCCGACGCACCGCCTGCGGTCGTCGTCGATGGCAAGCCGCCGTCCGCGGTGCTCATTCCGATCTCACCCGGCCCTGACGGACCCGAGATCCTCTTCACCCGCCGGGCCTGGCACATGCGCAACCACACTGGCGAGGTCAGCTTTCCGGGTGGCCGCCTCGAGCCCGACGATCCAGACCTCATGACCACCGCCCTTCGGGAGACCGAAGAAGAGATCGGGGTCGATCGCAGTCTCATCACCGTCGCCGGTGAGATCACCCGGCTCACCACCGTGTCTTCGCCGGCCTACATCGTCCCCTTTGTCGGGCATCTGGCCGAGCGTCCGAGCACCACGATCAACCCCGGCGAGGTCGATGACGTGTTGCACGTGCCCGTGGCTGAGCTTCTCGACCCCGATATCTACCGGCAAGAACTTTGGCATCGCGATGGTCAAGCGATGGAGATCACCTTCTTTGAGTTGATCGGTGACACCCTTTGGGGAGCGACCGCTCGCATGGTCCGTGACCTGCTCGAGCGAGCCACCACCACCTCCTGACAGGAACTGAGCGCTCATGGCCTCTGCATCTGATCTCCGTACCATTCCTCTCGACCGAGCCAGACGGATTGCGTTGGGAGCGCAGGGCTTCGCCGATGCCAAACCAACGGGTGCTGCCAACGTGCGGCACTTCCGACGGGCCATGGATCGGATGACGATCCTCCAGGTCGACTCGGTCAACGTCATCTGCCGCTCGCACTTCCTGCCCATGTTCGCTCGGTTGGGCTCCTATGACCGAGACAAGCTCGATCACTGGTTGTGGCAGTCACGCGAGAACTTCGAGTACTTCAACCACGTCGCATCACTCACGAGCGTCGAACACCAGCCCAACATCCGCTTTCGCATGCATCACCCTCGTTGGGTGAAGGGCTTGGCCGACTTCGAACGTGAGAAGCCGGGGTATGTCGAGTCGGTACTCACCGAGATCGACGAACGAGGTGGTTTGTCGGTTGGCGATCTCGATGACCCGGGCGGTCGAACCGGTCCATGGTGGGGGTATTCAAAGGGCAAGATCGCCTTGGAGTACCTGTACTTGACTGGCCAGCTGATGATCTCCAACCGAGACAAGAACTTCAAACTTGTCTACGACACGCCAAACGAGGTCCTGCCGATTGAGATCGCACAGCAGCCCACCCCAACACCCGAAGACAGCTTCAAAGCCTTGCTCATGCTCGGGGCCAAGAGCCACGGCATCGGCACTGCGACCGATCTTGCCGACTACTTCCGCCTCAAGATGCCCCAGGCTCGACCAGCCCTCAAACAGTTGGTGGCTGATGGTGAACTCGAGATGGTGCAGGTCGAGGGCTGGACCGAACCTGCCTACCTGCACCCCGAGGCCAAGACCCCACGATCGATCTCGGCCTCCACCTTCCTCACCCCGTTTGATCCGGTCTGCTGGTTTCGCCCCCGAGCCGAACGCCTCTTCGACTTTCACTACCGCATCGAGATCTACGTTCCTGAACCCAAGCGGGTTTACGGCTACTACGTGTTGCCGTTCCTCCACGGTGATCGGCTCGTTGGCCGGGCCGACATCAAAGCCGATCGACAAGCCGGAATGTTGCTGGCGAAGGGTGTTTTCGGCGAGGCCGGTGCTGATCCCGATGTTGTTGCCCCGGCCATGGCCAAGAACCTTGCCGAGATGGCTGAGTGGCTCGGCCTCGATGGTGTTGAGGTTGGCAAGAAGGGCGATCTCGCCGGCGCCGTGGCCGAGGCGGTGGGCTAGCCAAACGGGCGTGTGGCGGGCTGGAGTAGTGTCGGGCGCATGCCGACACTCTCCTTCGATGGTGAAACCCACGACGAAATCGTGCAGAAAGTTCGCCGCTACTTGGCTTCTGTCGACGGCGAGATCGCTGGCCCACTCGGCATGGCCGATGTGGTGAACCAATCGGCTGAGTTGACCAAGGACGCCCTGCAAGTTCTCGCCCGGTCGTCGGGGCCGATGAAGGAAACCGAACTGGTCAAGGCCCTCACGACGATGGGTTACAAGGCAACAGACACCACGCGATCAGCAACCTTGTCTGGGCTCGACGCTATCGAAACGGCAACGGGTGGTTCTGTGGTGAAGAACGTTGCCGAGCAGGGGGCAAAGGCGGTGTGGCAGATCAACTCGGCCATCGCGAAGCAGATCGTGAAGTCGGCCGCATCGAAGAGCTGAACCGCCCATAGGGCCGATTGTTCAGCCCTGCGGCTGATGAAAGCCGGCTCGATTTGTCGTGAGATGAAGCGATGAACGACTTCATCCAAGACGAAATCTTCGAAGAACTGATCGAGGAAGCAGTCGAATACTCCGTTGTGTTCGGCGGCGCCTTCCTCTTGCTGTGGGTGCTGGCCAAGCCGCTTTTGCGCCACCGCAAGATTCAGGAGACACAGCGTGCCGGGCCTCGGCAGTGGCTCGACGAGGTGTGGTGGTCGCTTGTTGCTGCGGTCGGCTCGACGCTGCTCGGTCTCTCGTTGCTGTGGACCGAGACGGTGTCGCCCGTTGTCGACCTCTCGACGAGTCCGTGGTTCGTCGGTGCACTCGGCTTCTTCGCCATGCTCTTTGCGAGCGATGCGTGGTTCTACTGGTTCCATCGATGGCTTCACACCAATCGGTGGGCGTACCGCAAGGTGCACCTCATCCATCACGGAAGCAAGGACGTCACACCACTCGCCGGGCAGCGCTTTCATCCGGTCGAGCTGTTCCTCATCCCGTTGCCGAATGCGATCTTGCCGATGGTGTTTCTTCTCGATGAGCGCTGGTACGTGGCAGGGTTTGTCTTCTCGCTGCTCAACAACATCTACGCTCATGGCGGGTTTGAGCTTCTGCCGACCTTCTGGGAGAAGTTGCCGATCCTTCGCTACAAGACCACGTCGTTGCATCACAACATGCACCACGACCGGGTTCGAGGGAACTATGCGTTGTACTTCACATGGTGGGACCGGTGGATGGGCACCGAGTTCGACGACTGCGCCGAGGTTCGCTCCGAGCTCAACGAGCGGATCAAGCGGACCAACCGATCGGGCCAGCGCCGCTCCACCGGACCAGCAATGGCCGGCGCAGGCTCATTGCTAGGAGACGATGAAACACTCTGACTGGCTGCAGCCAACTCGCTCGAAGGCGGCGATCGTGGCCGCGGTGCTCGGGACCCAATCGGTCATCCTGCTGGTGGGGTTCAACACGGATCGGCCGGTCGCTGCCTTCCTTGTCGGCGCGGCTTCTGCACTGCCCCTGTTGGCCGCCCCTCGGGCGCCTTCGCTCAGCGTCGCACTGTCGAGCGTCGTCACGATTGCCGCGCCCTTCCTCGTCGACAGCGCCACGAGTGTGATCTACGCCTTCATCGCCGCCCTGATCATCTACGCCTGGCAGGACGCGACGATCGCATGGCTGAGCATGGCAATCGGCGTGACCGTGCTCGCCGTCAACGAGATCGCGGCAGAGCTCTTCGAGGAGGCAGCGGAAGATGGCGGCTCGTGGCGCGACGTCGAGGAGTTCTGGTTTGTTGTGCCGGCTGTCATCGAAGCCATCGTGATCTCGTTGCTGATCGTGGGTTTGGGCCGGGCAGTCGCACTCACGCGTCGGCAATCGGCTGCCGTGGTTGGCCTCGAACGAGCCAACGGCCGAATGGAACTCGACGCCCAACGTCACCGCATTGCTCGGGACCTTCATGATGTGGCCGCACACCACCTGTCGTCGATCGTCGTGCGCACCTCGACAGCCGAGAAGCTCGGGAACTCAGCCGACATGAACGAAGCAGTGTCGTTCGCCGGTGACCAGGCGAACGAAGCGCTCAATGCAATGCGGCAGATCGTGACAATCCTGCGCAACGAACAAGACATTGTGGCTCCGGGACTGGCTGATCTCGAGAGAATCGCCGAAACCTCGCGAGCGGCTGGCCTTCAGGTGTCCGTCGATGTCGACCACTCGGTGCCGGCACGGCTCACCAGCTTTGCCGATCTTGCGCTGTCTCGGGTGACACAAGAAGCGCTGGCCAATGTTGTCCAGCACAGCGACGCCACGGAAGCCACTGTCGAGGTGGTGTTGGTAACGGGCCCGGACGTTCCGGTCATCGACGGCGGGCGACCCCTCGAGGAGGTACGGCTCGTTGTTACTGATCCCGGCCCGCCGAAGCCGACCGAGACCATCGGCAGTGGCTTCGGCCTGCGGGGTATGCAGGAACGCCTCGAATCCCTTGGGGGTCTCGTCGAGGTTGGCCCGAACAGCGAAGGTGGGTGGACCGTGATGGCGCGGCTCCCGCTGTTGCCTGACTCGACTGCCGAATCCGATGCCGAGGCGGCGGAGCGATGAAACGCCCATCGGTGGTGATCGCTGACGATGACCTTTCTGTTCGGCAAGACTTCAGACGACTTCTCGAACACGATGGTCGGTGCGACATCGTCGGCATGGCCCACGACGGGGCCGATTTGGTCGCAATGGTGGCGTCGGTGCGCCCTGATGTCGCCGTGGTCGACGTGCGCATGCCCCAGTTGACCGGTATCGAAGCAACCAAGCTCATCTTCGAACGGACAGACACGGCGGTCCTCATCGTGACAACCTTTGATCTCGATCGCGATGTGCGGGCGGCCATTCGAGCCGGAGCGTCAGGGTTTTTGCTGAAGGTCGAAGCCGCCGACCAATTGGCTGACGCCGTTCTTGCTGTCGCTCACGGCCAGCAGGTGTACAACTCCACCGCGATTGGAACGCTCGTTGATGCCTTGAACGACGAGCCGATGGCTGATGCTGTTGATTTCAAGGGTCTCACCGACCGGGAACTCGAGGTACTCAGACTCGTGGCCACTGGATGTTCCAACGCCGAGGTCGGCGACGTTTTGCATATTGGGGTTTCCACGGTTCGCACCCACGTGCGAAGCATCTTGGCCAAGATCGGTGCCATCAACCGAACGCAAGCTGTTGTGTGGGCGTACGAGCAGCGGATCGTTCGGCCAGGGGACCGGTGAATCGAGACCACGATGGCCGTCCCGACCCATTAGGCTGTCACGCTTCCCAGAGAGCGAGGAGTCTCGAATATGTCCGAGATCGACATCGGGTTGGGTAAGTCAGGTCGACGGGGCTTCAGCCTCGACCAAGTGGCGCTCGTTCCGAGCCGCCGAACCCGAGATCTCGACAAGGTCGACTTGTCGTGGCAGATCGATGCCTACCAATTCGATCTCCCGTTTCTGACCTCGCCGATGGACTCGGTGATCTCACCGCAACGGGCAGCGGAGATTGATCAGCTCGGAGGGTTGGGCGTCCTCGATCTCGAGGGTGTGTGGGTTCGCCATGAAGACCCGAGTCTTGCTCTGGCCGAGGTTGCCGGTGAACACGACGTTGTCGCCGCTCGCTCACAACTCAGGAAGCTCTACGAGGCTCCTGTCGATCATGACCTCGTCACCCAGCGGATCAAGGCCATCAAGGCCGAGGGGGCCTATGCCGCTGGCTCGGTGTCGCCGAAGCGGGTTGCGTCCATGGCCGAGACGTTGCTTCGAGCCGAACTCGACTTGCTCGTCATCTCGGGCACGGTGATTTCGGCCGAGCACGTGTCTGACTCAGACAACACGCTCAACCTCAAGCAGTTCGTTCGCGAACTCGAGACTCCCGTCATCGTTGGCGGGTGCGCCAGCTACCAGGCCGCCCTGCATCTCATGCGTACCGGCGCCGCCGGAGTACTCGTCGGTGTCGATGGCGGTCGTTCCGCCACGACCGGCAGCGTGACCGGTGTTGGTTCACCGATGGCCACGGCGATCGCAGACGTGCGTGCCGCCCGCATGCGCCACCTCGACGAAACCGGCGTCTACGTGCAGGTGATCGCCGACGGCGGACTTCGCTCCGGAGGCGACATCGCAAAGGCCATTGCGTGCGGTGCCGATGCCGTCGTGCTTGGCTCCGCACTCGCAGCGACTGAGGGTGCCCCCGGAGGCGAGTGGCACTGGGGCCGCACCGCCTTCCACCCGACGCTGCCGCAGGGCGACGTCGTGCAGTTGCCGCTCGCGGGCACGTTGGCCGAGGTTGTGTCCGGACCGAGTGATCGTGCTGACGGTCGAGCCAACATCTTCGGCGCTCTACGCCAGGCGATGGCAACACTGGGATACGAAACGGTCAAGGAGCTCCAGAAGGCCGAGCTGGTGATCTCCGGTGGCTGACGGAACCGCCGCTCCACCCGAGCAGGCTGTCTACGTCGTCGACTTCGGGGCGCAATACGCGCAGTTGATTGCTCGCCGCGTGCGCGAGCTCAACGTCTATTCCGAAATTGTTCCCCACTCAATCACCGCTGATGAGCTCATCGCCAAGAAGCCATCGGCACTGATTCTCTCCGGCGGTCCTGCAAGCGTGAACGTCGAAGGCGCGCCGCTCCTCGACCCAGCGATCTTCGAGCTTGGCGTTCCAACGCTCGGCATTTGCTACGGCGCCCAGCTCTTGGCCCAACAACTGGGCGGTGAGGTCGGTCGATTCGAGGCCGGCGAGTATGGTCGCACGCAGCTCACACGCACCGCTGAGTCGTCACTGCTCCACGACGGCATCGAGAGTGAGTTCACCGTCTGGATGAGCCACTTCGATGCCATCAATCGGCCCCCATCGGGGGCTCGTGCCACGGCATCAACCGCGAACAGTCCGGTCGCCGCCTTTGAGGACACCGAGCGACGGATCTATGGCGTGCAGCACCACCCCGAGGTGGTGCACTCGGAGTTTGGCCAGGATGTCCTCGAGCAGTTCCTTTGGCGCGAGGCGATGATCGAGCCGGCGTGGACCATGGGGTCGATCATCGATTCGTCCGTCGAGGCCATTCGAGCCCAGGTCGGCGACGGCAGAGCCATTTGTGGACTGTCCGGTGGTGTCGACTCCGCCGTTGCTGCTGCGCTTGTCCACCGGGCCATCGGCGATCGCCTCACCTGTGTCTACGTCGACACCGGTCTCATGCGACTCAATGAATCCGACCAGGTCGTTGAGACGTTTGAGAAACACCAGGGCATCGAGCTGATACACGTCGATGCCGCCAAGCGGTTCTTCGATCCGCTCGCGGGCGTCGTCGAACCAGAAACCAAGCGCAAGATCATCGGCGAGACCTTCATTCGGGTATTCGAAGAGGCCAAGGCTGGGCTCAACGATGCGGGGTTCTTGGTGCAAGGAACGTTGTATTCCGATGTCGTCGAATCCGGTACCGGTGACACCACGGCCACAATCAAGAGCCACCACAACGTCGGTGGGCTACCAGAAGATGTCGACTTCGAGCTGGTCGAACCGCTTCGGAACCTTTTCAAAGACGAGGTACGACGGGTCGGCTCGGAGTTGGGATTGCCAGACGAAATCGTGTGGCGCCAGCCCTTTCCGGGCCCCGGGCTCGGCGTTCGCATCATTGGCGAAGTCACCCCAGACAAAGTGGCGATTCTGCAGCATGCCGATGCCATCGTGCGGGAAGAAATCGCAGCGGCGGGCCTCGAGCGAGAGATCTTCCAGAGCTTTGCGGTGCTCGCCGACATTCGCACGGTCGGCGTGATGGGCGACGAGCGGACCTACGCCCATCCGATCATCATTCGTGCGGTGAACTCCGATGATGTCATGACGGCCGACTGGTCGCGATTGCCCTACGAGCTGCTCGAAACGATGTCGAGCCGGATCATCAATGAGGTCGACGGGGTCAACAGAGTGGCTTACGACATCACGTCGAAGCCGCCGGGCACGATCGAATGGGAGTGATCCACCCCTAAGATCGCTGGCAACTCGAACCGGGCCGTGTTTGTCTGGCTCGCCAGCATGTCGATGATGGTTTGGAGATCGAGCGCGGCGGAGAAGTAGTAGCCCTGGATGGTGTCGAAGCCGATGTCTTTGGCGACGTGCAGCTGGGTCGTTGTCTCCACGCCCTCGGCTACGACGGCGAGGTCCAGTTCGGCGGCCAGGGCGACGATGGCCTTGACGATGGAGAGATCCGACGACGTGTCGGTCAGGTTCTTGATGAAGCTTCGATCGACCTTGACGATCGACAACGGCAAATCTCTCAGGTGGGCCAACGACGAGTAGCCGGTCCCGAAGTCGTCGAGCGCAAGCCGGATCCCGAGGTCGGAGATCTGTTGGAGCACATCAAGAGCTTCCGGTCCGGCCTCGAACGCCGCGCTCTCGGTGATCTCGACACATACTGACTCGGGGCGCAGCTGATGTCGTTCGAGTGATGCCTGGATCTCATCGAGAAAGTCGCCTTGTTGGATCGACAAGGCGGAGAAGTTGCTCGCAACGGTGAGTTCGGGCGCAATGTTCGTGATCATGGCTGCGGCGTCACAAGCGAGCTCGAAGGCTTGCCGGTCGAGCGCCCACACCAGTCCAGATCCAGCGGCGGCGCCGACGAATCGCGACGGTCCGACAAGTGATCCGTCCGCGGTGCGACATCGGGCGAGCGATTCGAATCCGATCAGGCGGTGGTCAATCGTCGACACAAGCGGCTGGAACTGCATGACCAGGCCGTCGTCTTCGAGCGCTCGACGGAGCATGGTGCGCTGTGCCTCAGCAACGTGGTTTGCCTGGGCCAGCGCATTGTCGAACGTCACCACACGGTTGCGGCCGGCCTCTTTCGCCGCGTAGAGCGCAATGTCGGCGGATCGAAGAAAGGCGTCTTGTCGAAGATCGGCCGGCGTTGACACGGTGACACCGACAGAAACCGTGAGCAGAACCTCTTGTTCTGAAGTGTTGAAGGGTCCGGCGATCAACTCTCGGATCGATTCGGCAACCTCGTCGATTTCTGCGCGGCTGTCGGCTTCGAAGACCACGATGAACTCATCGCCGCCGAGCCTCGCGACGAGGTCGCCCTCGCTGCGGCCGACGAGCAGGCGGTCGGCGACCGACCGTAGGACCATGTCGCCGGCGCGGTGGCCGTGGGTGTCGTTGATCAACTTGAAATTGTCGACGTCAACGAGGCAGCCGGCGATGAGGATCGGCTTGTCGTCGCTTCGGCGACTCCGCTGACTGAGCATCATGAGGTGCTCGTCGAGTCGTCGTCGATTCGGGAGGCCGGTCAGCTGATCGTGCAGGGCTCGGGTCAGCAGATCTCGCTCGGCTCGCTTCGAGCTCGTGACATCGTGAACACCGATTGCCGTGCCGATCTGTGCGCCATTGGTGTCGAGTACGGGTCGGCCAGACACGGTGACGTTTCGAGTTGAGCCGCCGGCAACAACGATCGCCTCCTCCTCGAAGATCACTGCACCGTCGAGAAGACGCCGGATCGGGTGATCCTCACCCTTCAAGGGGCGAGAATCGCTGTCGCGGAAGGCGAGGTGGTCGACCTCGATGCTGGCCAGTGGCACCTCCAGGTCGAGACCAAACATCTTCCTGGCTGCGCTATTGACCACGGTCATGGTGCCCACGGCATCGGTGGCGATGATGCCATCGTGCAGTTGTTCGACAACGGTGTTGCCGACTTGCTCGGTGCGAGACAGCGCAGCTTCGAGCTCCAGGTCGTGGTCGCCGTTGCGGAGGCTCAGAACGATCCCGTTGATTCGAGGATCGTCGGTGAGGTCGCGACCGGTCACTTCGAGTCGGCCGTAGTCCCCTGAACCCATCATCGTTCGGACGATGACGCGGTAGACCTCATCACCCTTGGCCAGGCGCTCCATCGCCTCAAGTGCCTTGGGGATGTCGTCTGGGTGGATGAGGTCAACAGCGTTCGTGCCCACGACTTCGACGGGTGAGCGCCCCATCTGGATACCGACTGCCTTGTTGGCGTAGGTGACGATCCAGTTGTTGTCGACCACGATCACGGCATCTCGCAGTGAATCGATCAGTGCTTCCTCGATGTGCGTGTCCGATGGGACCGCAGGGACCACCATCGAACAAATTCGTGCCAGTCCGGCAAGCGTCTCGTGATCTGCATCGTGCCGGCCGACGCTCAGCGCTCCGATCGCGGTTCCTGAGCTGTTGACGATCGGGTAGCTGACGCCGCTGTCGGTGACGTACGCCGAGCCTTCTGTTGCCCGGTCACCATTGCGGATGGCATCTTCAGCCGGTCGATAGGGGCGAGGCTGAAAGAGGCTGCTGTCGAGCGACGCAACGACCGAGGCCCGCAGGCCGTCGAAGACAACGATGTTTGCTTCTGAGTTGGTGAGTCGGCTCGCGGCCCGCACGACCTCGATGGCCGTGGGGTTCCCCGACAACACGCTGGCGGGGGACGAATCGTTCGATACCGCTCCCATACGCCTTTATCGGCCCAGTGCAGCCAAACCTGAACGAGCTGAGTCGGATCACCGGTTGTCGCGTTGGGCGCTTTCTGCCGCTGTTACCCGGACGGCTCGGCGTTGACGACGGCTGAGGAGTAGCGCTCCGCCACCCATGAGCAGCAGGAGCAGGGCAGTCGACACAATCGTGCTCGTCGTGGAGCCGGTGAACGCCAAGGGCGATGGGGGCGTTGCGGGTCGCTGAGCGGCGGCAGCGGCAGCAATCTCGACGACACCATCGGGCTCACCGGCGAGGCCGCTCGCCGACACCCGAGCCGTGTTTTCGACGAGGTCGGTTGTTGTGACCGTTCGGGTCACGATCTCGAGGGTGATGGAGCCGTCTGATGCCAAACCGTTTTCGAGTGTGCAGCTGAGGAGCTGGCCGGTGACCGTACACGGGGTGGCGCCCGTGATGGTGTGGCTCACGTAGGTGACACTCGGCGGCAGCGAGTCGCTGATGGTCAGCGGGGTGATGATGTCGTCCGGCCCGTTGTTGGAGACGACGACAGACCAGGTCGTGAGCCCGTTCGTTGTCAGGTCGGCTGCAACCACGCTCTTTCTGATCTGGAGATCCGCGATCGAACGGCGTACAGCACCGGTCGCTTCAGCTTCAGCGCCATCCGAATCGGCTTCGTCGGCGACAGCGGTTGCGCTGTTGGTGATCGATCCGTTGAGCGTGTCGTCGACGTCGGTGGTGATCGTGAGCTCAGCCGAATCGCCGACTGCGAGACCCGGAACGTTGCAGCTGACAAGACCCGTCGAGTCTTCGTCACACAAAGCGCTCGAGTCTCCCGCGACAAAGGTGAGACCCGCTGGCAGATCGTCGGTGACGACCACGTTGGTGGCCGATGACGGCCCGTTGTTGGTCACCGTGACGGTCCAAACGGCCGTGCCACCGGCGACGACATCGTCAGTATCAAGCGTCTTCGACACATCGAGGTCAGCCACGCGGTCGACGTCGGCAAGAGTGGTTGCAACGTCGTTGTCCGGGTTTGGATCGGTGGCATTTGACGACACGGTCGCGACGTTGCGCACCGTGGAGTTGGCGGTCGAATCGAGGAGGACGTCGAACTCGAATTCGATCGTGTCACCAGGGGCGATGTCGCCGACGAGGCAGGTGATCGTGGCCGGGGTGCCCGCGGCCGAACACTCGCTCGGGAGTGTGGTGACGCTCAACTCAGCCGGGAGGATGTCGGTGATGGTGACGTTTCGGGCGACCGAGGGACCGGCATTCGACACAGCAAATGAGTAGGTAACGCTCTCGCCGGCGATCACCGTGGTGGGTCCAACCTTGGTCAGCTCGAGATCAGCCTCTTCGCCGACGGCGACGGTGGCGTCGTCGGTGGGATCGGAGTTGGTGTTTGGCTCGTCGCTCGCAACGGCCGCCGTGTTTGTGAGAGTACCGGTGACGGTCGAGTCGACGATCACACCAACAACGAAGGAGGCGCTGGTGTTGGCCGCGACCGTGAGTGTGGTGCAGGTGACAATCTGGCCGCTGGCGGTGCAGTCGGCGGCCGATGTTGCCGGGTCGAACGTCAGGCCGTCGGGAAGGTTGTCGGTGACGACGACGTTTGACGCATCGGATGGTCCAGTGTTCGTGACGGTCAGCTCGAACGTGAGGCCAGCACCGGCAGCAACGTCGGCTGTTGAGGCGGTCTTGGTAATGCTCAGGTCAACCGAGCGGGCGATGGGTTCGGTCGAGTCGTCGGCGTCACCGTCTTCGTCCTCGTCTGCGGTAATTGACGCCTGGTTGACGAAGTCGTCACCCGTGACGAGGTAGCTCGCCGGGAGGAGTTGGATGGTGAACGCGGCGCTCTCGCCGTTGTCGAGTGTCCCGACCGGACAAACGGCCGTCCCGCTCGTCGTCGCGCAGGTGACCGGTCCGGTGATGTCGAGCAGCGACGCCCCCGCGGGGAGCAGGTCCGTCATTTCGACGTTGGTGGCTTGGGATGGCCCGTTGTTGGTCACGGTGATCGAGTAGGTCACCGGCACACCAGGCACGATCGGCGAGGTCGTCGTTTCCTTGATGACGGTGACATCGGCGACTCGATCGATGGTGGTTTCTTCCTGCGCTGTGCCGTCTGTGGCGTTGTCGCCGCTGGCAAGTGCCTCATTGATGAGCTGTTGGCCATCGAGCAAGGCCTGGTCGAGTCCGCCGCCGATCCGAACGGTGACGGTGTCGCCCGTATCGAGCGTGCCGAGCGTGCACGTGACGGTCTGGCCGCTGGTCGGCGTGCCCGCCGTGACGAGACACACGGCATCGGACGCGGCCGGATCGAACGTCACGCCGATGGGCAGCGTGTCGGTGATGACGACGTTGTCAGAAGCAGATGGTCCGAGGTTCTCGACGGTGAGATCCCAGCCGATCGTTTCGCCCGCAACCACGATGTCGTCGACGTCGAACTTGGTGAGGCTCAAACCGGTCAATCGCTCAATGTCAGCGGTGTGTTCTGAGCTGTTGTTGTCTGCGTTCGGGTCGTTCTCGTCGCCGCTGATAGCGGCGGTGTTCGTGAGCAGCGAGCCGTCGCTGAGTGTCGACGAGACATCGACGACGATCACCAGCTGGTCGGTTGCGCCGTCAGCCATCGTTCCGATCGTGCACTCGATGGCGCCGGTGGCCACGACGCAACGGCTGTCAGAGCCGGCGACGTCGAAGGATGCTCCGGCCGGCAAGGTATCGGTCACCACGACATTCGTGGCGTCCGATGGGCCTTCGTTTATGATGTCGAGCGTCCACGTGAGCTGGGTGCCGGCTGTGGCTGGCGTCGCTGGACCCGACTTCACGATGGCGAGATCGGCTGATCGCGTGACCGGCCCTGCGTCGGAGCCGGCGTCGTTTGTGGGGTCCGGATCCGTCTCGTTGGCGGCCGCGGCGGCCGTGTTTGCGACGGTCGAGCCATCCGGCAACGTCGAGATGACGTCGACTCCGACGATGAAGGTGACGTCGGTACCGGCAGGGAGCGTGGCGAGCGAGCAGGTGACGCCAGCAACACAGTCGACCGATGAGAGGTCGGGGCGGAAGGTCAGGCCGGTGGCGAGGGTGTCGGTGATCGTGACACCGCTGGCGTCAGAAGGTCCGTTGTTGGTCACGGTGATCTCGAACAGCGCGGGCTCACCCGGAACGATCGGATCGGTGAGCACGGTCTTGGCGGTTTCGAGGTCCGCTGAGCGCTCGACGGTCGAGCTGACAGCATCGTCGTTGTCGTCTGGGTCTGGGTCCGGCTCGTTGCCCGAGATGCTGGCTGAATTGGTGAGCGTGGCGAGATCGGCAACTGATGCGTCAACTGCGACGTCGACGATGAGTGTGAAGCTCGTGCCGGGGGCGACGGTGCCGACTGTGCACGTGACGGCCGAGGCCGTGAAGCTACAGAAGGCTGGGCCCGAGATGCCGGTGACAGTGAGGCCTGCGGGGACGGCGTCGCTGAACACAACGCCGGTTGCCGTTGACGGGCCGTCGTTACCAGCGGTGACCGTGTAGGTGCCGGTTCCGCCTGCGGTCAGCGTGGCTGGGCCGGTCTTGTCGATCCAGAGATCGGCCGATCGGGTAACGACCGACTCATCATCGTCACTGTCGTTCGTGCTGTTGGGGTCCGGCACATCAGATCCGACCGTCGCAGTGTTCGTGATGGTCGAGCCGTCGATGCTCGACTCATCGAGATCGAAGCTGAGGGTGATCGAGGTAGAGGCACCGGCGGCGATGGATCCGATCGCACACACAACATCGGCTCCGACGAGATCGCAGCTCGCATCTGAGGCGGGATCATCGAACGTCAGCACCGATGGGAAGGTGTCGGCGACCACGACGTTGGTGGCGTCTGACGGGCCGGCATTGGTGATCTCGATCGTGTACTCGACCGGTTCACCAGCCACGATCGGATCGGTGACGGCAGTCTTGGTGAGGGCGAGGTCGGCGGAGGGTTCGGCGGTTGAGGACGCGGTGTCTGAGTTATTCGACGGATCACTGTCGGTCTCGTCAGAATCGGCAGCCGCCGTGTTCGAGATCTCTCCCGTGAGGTCGGCTGCGACATCGGCGCCGATGAGGAGCGACTCGCTCGCTCCGTCAGCGAGGAGCGGAATCACACAGGTGACGGTTTCGCCAGATGCCGGGGTGCCAGCGCTGACGGCGCATCGAGCGTCCGAGGTCGCTGGGTCGAATGTCAGGCCTACGGGGAGCGTGTCGGTGACTACGACGTTGTTGGCGTCCGATGGGCCGGCGTTCGCGACGTTGATCGTCCACGACGTTGTCGTGCCTGGGATTGGCGGCGCCGCTGGGGCGACCTTGTCGACACTCAGGTCGACGAGCCGTTCGACGTCGACATCCGCGTCGTCGTCGTTGTTGGTGGTGTCGGGATCATCCTCATCGGCCGTCACAGATGCGCTGTTGGTGAAGGTCGAGCCGTCAGGAACGTCGCTATCGATGATCAGCGTGATGGGAACAGAGATCGAGTTGCCGACCACGAGCGTGGTGATCGAACACACGATGCTGCTGCCGACGAGCGAGCACAGCGGGCTGCTTGTCGCCGCATCAAAGGTGGTGCCGGCGGGCAACGGGTCGGTGATGACGATGTTTGAGGCATCGGACAAGCCGTTGTTGGTGACGTCGAGGTTGAACGAGACGGGTTCGCCGGCCACGGGGGCAGCGGTGGTGAGTACCTTGTCGAAGACAAGATCAGCCGACCGGTCATTCGTGATGTCTTCACTTGCGGATGCACCGTCTGGGTCGTCCTCGTCTGAGGATGCAGATGCGGTGTTCGTGAGTGTCGCCCCGTTGGCAATTGAACTGTCGATGCTGGCGACGATCTCAAAGGTTGCGGACGTGCCGACGGCCAACGTTGCCACGTCGCACGTCACGACGCCTCCCGTGATCGTGCACAAACCTGCGCCCAAAGGTGTCGCAGAGACTGCGGTGAGGCCAGCCGCCATCGGGTCAGTCACCGAGATGTTCGTTGCCGACGATGGACCGTCGTTCGTGACCCGAATGGTGTAGATGACTTGGCCGCCGGGCGTCACGGTGGTGGGGTCCGCTGTCTTGCTGACCGCCAAGTCGGCGATGCGGTCGACGTCGGTTGAGGTGTCGTCGTCGTTGTTCGACGAGTCGGGGTCGGGAGTGTCCGAATCGGTCGTTGCGCTGTTGGCGATGGGCCCGGTGGTCGTCGGGTCGATGTCGGCGCCAATGGTGAGGTTGACGACGTCACCCGGCGCGATGTTGCCAAGTGTGCAGGTGATCGTTTCTCCGGTGGTTGGTGTGCCTGCGGTGACGGTGCATCCGGTTGAGGAGGTTGCGGGGTCAAAGGCCACGCCCACCGGGAGGGTGTCGGTGACGGTGGCATTGACGGCGTCAGATGGGCCGTTGTTGGCGACATCGACGAGCCACGAGATCGGTTCGCCCGCCGTGGCGGTTGTCGGTGCCGTTTTGACGAGGCTGAGATCAGCAGCCGGTTCGAGTGTGGAGTCATCCGTGTCGTCGTTGTTGCTCGGATTAGGGTCGGTCGTGTCCGAATCGACGCTGGCGGCGTTGGTGAGCGATCCCGTGAGATCAGAGTCGAGATCCGTGGCGATCGTCAGGTTGACCACGCCATCAGCTGTGATGGTGCCGAGCACACAAGTAATGGTCTGTCCGGTGGCTGGTGTGCCTCCGGTGACGCTGCATGCAGGTGAGGAACTTGCCGGATCGAACGTCGCCCCTGGCGGCAGGGTGTCGGTGACGATCACGGCGGCGGCGTTCGATGGCCCGTCGTTGGTGACCTCGAGATTCCACTCGTAGGACTCGCCAGGGACGGGCGCCGTCGCCGGTGAGGTCTTGGTAAGTGAAAGATCAGCCGCGTTGGTGATGTCGACATCAACGCTGTCAGCGTCGTTGTCTGGATCAGGGTCTGGCTCGTTGGCCGATGCCGTCGCCGTATTGGTGAGGGTGCTCGTTGCGGCCGCGCTGTCGACGACAAACACGAGATCGACGGAGACGGCTGTCGCGCTTGGCTGGATCGTGCCGAGGTTGCACACGATGTTGCTGCCTACTTGTGAGCAGCTCGGGTCGGAACCGGTCGGGACGAAGGTCATACCGGCCGGAATCGGGTCGGTGATCGTGACACCCGTGGCTTGGGACAACCCGAGGTTGTCGACGGTGATCGTGAAGGTGACCTGCTCGCCGGCGTTGACCGTGATGGGGTCAGCCACCTTCGTGACGGCGAGGTCGGCCGACAGCGTGACCGTGATGTCTTCGGTTGCGGACGCACCGTCTGGGTCCTCTGGTGCCGTTCCGGTTGCGGTGTTGGTGATGGTTCCCGCTGCGGCCGTCGGATCGACCGTGACCGTCAGCTCGACCTCGATGGAGTCGCCCGGCAGGAGTTCGGTGATCGAGCAGGAGATTGCGCCGGAGCATGATCCTGGGGTGAGCAGCGTGAAGCTATCGAGCGTGAGTCCGGCGGCAAGGGGGTCGGCAAGGGTCGGCAGTGTTGCCGCCGATGGGCCGTTGTTGGTGAGGGTCAGCGTGTAGGTGACCTGCCCACCCGCTGTCACCGTGGTCGGATCGGCCAGTTTCGTGACGGCGAGATCTGCGCTGCGGTCGATCTCTGTGTCGTGATCGTCGTCGTTGTTCGAGGGGTCAGGATCGTTTGTGTCGGAGTCGACGCTTGCGTCGTTGGTGATCGTCGCGCCGTCGAGCAGTGTGGGATCGGACGTACCGGAGACCGCGAGGGCGATCACACTGCCGGCGCTGACGGTGTTGAGTGTGCAGGTGACGGTTTGACCGGTGCCCGGGGTGCCGGCCGTGACGACACACGTCGCGTCCGAGGTGGCCGGATCGAAGGTCACGCCGATGGGCAGCGTGTCGGTGACGACCACGTTGGCAGCATCTGACGGGCCGTTATTGGTGACGGTGAGCTCCCAGGTCACGTCGTTTCCGGCAAGAGCGACTGCATCGCCGGTCTTCGTGAGTTCGAGGTCGGCCGCTGGGACGACCGGAGACGAGTCGTCGCTGTCGTTGTTGCCGGGAGTCGGGTCGGTCGTATCAGAGTCGATCGAGGCACTGTTGACGACCGGTGATGTGGTGAGGGCTGGATCGATGTCGGCGCCGATGGTGAGATTGACGATCTCGGCTGGGGTCAGTGTTCCGAGTGTGCACGTGATGGTTTGTCCGGTGGTTGGTGTGCCTGCGGTGACGGTGCATCCGGTTGAGGAGGTTGCGGGGTTGAACGTGGCTCCCGGCGGCAGGGTGTCGGTGGCGATTGCGTTGAGGGCGTCAGATGGGCCGTTATTGGTGACCTCGAGATCCCACGAATAGGGCTCACCCGGCGTCATCGGTGTTGCACTTGATGATTTGGTCAATTCGACGTCGGCAACCGTTTCAACCGTGACATCGTCGCTCGCCGAGCCGTTCGAGGTGTCCGGATCGTCCTCGTTGCCTGCGACAGATGCGGTGTTGGTGATGTCGCCGACTGGCTGCGACGGATCCACGGTGAATGCGATCACGATGTCGACGGGCGGCGCGCCTGGGTTGAGTGAACCCACCGGACACACGACGTCGGAACCAACCTGGGAACACGTGGCGTCGCTCGCGGCTGCGTCGAATGTCATTCCAGCCGGGATCGGGTCGGTCACGGTGACGCCGGTGGCGACCGATGGGCCGTTGTTGTTGACCGACACGGTGAAGCGAACGCCTTCGCCTGCGGTGACAGGGTCATCCAAGACGGTCTTGGCGATTTCGAGATCAGCCGACCGGACGATGTCTGCATCGACGGAGTCTTCGTCATTGGTGGGGTCGGGGTCGATCGTGTCGGTTTCGACGAATGCCGTGTTCGTCACCGATGAGCCGTCGGCGTCGGTTGGCGCGATCTCGGCGACGAACTCGATTGTGACGACGGCGCCAGGAGCGAGATCGCCGGCGTCACACACAACTGGTGCCGAGGCCACACATGTTGCCGACCCGGCGGTGACGGTGTGACTCACATACGTTGCGCTCGGCGGCAGCACGTCAGTGATCTCGACGTTGTCGGCTTGGCCCGGGCCGTTGTTGGTAACGGTGACGATCCAGGTGGCCGAGGTGCCAGCAGTGATTTCACCCGGCCCGGTCTTCTCGAGTTCGAGGTCGGCGCGGCGGTTGATGGTTGTTTCCTCGATGCCGGTGGCTTCGTTCGAGAAGTCGCCGTCTGCGGTCGCTGTGTTCTCCAGCACGGTGCCATCGACGATGTCGGCGTCGAGATCGGCGGTGATGGTCACGGTCACGGCGTTGGCCGGTGCCCCGGGGGTGCCTTGAAGCGACGGGACAGAACACGTCACGACGCCGCCGGTGACCGAGCAGCTGTTTGCCGTGCCCGTGATGGTTGCTGCGATGTTGGTGAGGGGGAAGGCCGACAGGTCGTCGGTGATCACGACGTTGGTGTCGGTTGAAGTGCCGAGGTTGATGACCGCTAGATCCCAGCTGATGGCAGTGCCTGCGAGGGCCGGGTCGACGATGCCAGATGACTCGGCTTTGGTTATCTCAAGAACGGTTGTGCGATCGACAGTGGCGGTCGCCTGTGAGTCGTTGTTTGTTGCTTCGGGGTCGGTCTCGTTCCCGCTGACGCTGGCGGCATTGACCAGGTCGGTCCCGTCTGGGGTCGTGCCTTGCACGTTGACGACGATGGTGATCTGCGCAGTGCCACCCGATGCGACGGTTCCGATGGCGCAGGTGAGGGTCGAGGTGCTGGCGCAACCGGGAGCCGACACCAGCGTGACGCCAGCGGGGAGCGTGTCGGTCACGGTGACGCCGGTGGCCTCAGACGGCCCGTTGTTGGTCACGTCGATCACATAGGTGAGGTCGCCGCCGGCGGCGACGTTGCCGGGGGTCACCGACTTCACGATGGCCAGGTCGGCCTCGCGCTCGACAGTGAAGTCGACCTCGTCTGTGTTGTTTTCGGGCGTGGGATCGAGCTCGTCGGCCTCGACGCTTGCCGAGTTGGTGAGGTCGGTCCCGTCAGCCAGTGTTTCGGGAAGATCGACAGCGATGGTGAAGCTGGCCGTGTCTCCTGCGGCGAGCGCTGCCAGGTTGCACGTCACGGTGGTGCCGCTCAGCGAGCAACCCGATGAGCTCAGCCCGGCGTTGAAGATGGTGCCTTCTGGAAGATTGTCCTGCACGACAACGTTGGTGGCATCGGAGGGGCCGGCGTTGCTGATCTCGAGGTCAAACAACACGGTTGTTCCGGCCACGAAGGGCCCGGCAGAGGTCTTTGCGATCTCGAGGTCGGCGGCCCGCCCGACTGGGGTGTTGGTCGAGTCGGTGTTGGGATCACCCGCTGGGTCTTCCGGATCGCTCGAGCTGATCGAGGCTTTGTTGGTGAAGACCGTGCCGTCGGGAGTTGACGCGGGCACGTCGACCGTGATGGTGGCCACGACGGTGTCGCCAGCCGCGAGCGAGGCGTAGGAGCACGTGATCGTTCCCGCAGTGTGGCTACAGGCCGGGTCGTCGACGGAACTGAACGTGACGCCACCAGGCAAACCGTCAACGATCATGACGTTCTGTGCGTCTGATGGCCCGTTGTTGGTGGCGGTCAGCGTGTAGGTGATCTGGCCACCGGCCGATGCTGGGTTGGGCGCGAACGCCTTGTCCAGGGCCAGGTCGACGAGCCGGGTGACGGTCGTTGCCTCTCGGCCGAAGTTGTCTGACGGGTTTGACTCGGCGGTGGTCGTGGTGACCTCAGCTCTGTTCGCATACGTCCCAGCCGCCACGGCGCCCTCGACGTCGACACCGATATCAACACTGCCGTTCGCCCCTGCGGCGAGAGCGCCGACGTTGCACGAGACGGTCTGTCCGGTCGCCGGGCTGCCACTTGTGACTGAGCAGCTGGCGGAGCTCGTTGCTGGGTCAAACACAAAGCCGACAGGGAGGGTGTCGACAACGGTGGTGTTGTCGGCAGACGAGGGGCCATCGTTCGAGAACGTGATCGTGTAGACGGTCGACTCGCCAGCAACTACGGAATCAACGGAGTCGGTTTTGTCGTCGAGGACCACATTCGACAGGGCCTCGACCGGATCGCTGACCGTGTTGGTGTCGGCGGTATACGACTCGCCAAGCGTCTCAGCGGTGTAACCGAGTGTGCCGGTGTTGTCGATCGTCGTGCCCTCGGTGCCGGCATCAACTGTCACCTGAAACTGCACCGTGTAGGTCGTACCGGTTGAGGAGAATGGCGCAACGCGACCGCCGGTTCCAGCGCTGGCCCCAGTGCCCAGGTAGAACACCAACTCGTCGTTCACGGCGTCGAACACGACGTTCGAGGTGCCGACGTTGTCGCCAGACAGGATCTCGCCAGAGCCCGCGAGGTAGGTCGTGCCGGCGGGGATGGCGTCGGTCAGGATTGTGTCGAGCGCCGCATCTTCGCCCTGGTTGGTGAAGGTGATCTCGTACGTCAGTGTGTCGCCGGGGTTGACGTCGCCGCCGTTGATGTCATCGACGCTCTTTTCGAGGTCCAGGACGAGGTTGGGAACGAAGATGTCGATGGCTGTGGTGACGACGCCGGGGTAGTACCAGTCGCCGGCGGAGCGCAGCTGCACTGTGGCCGACGTTGCGCCGGGGGGAACGATGCCGACGGTGTTGACGATCTTCGCGTCGAAACCGAGCTGGTCGAGGTAGTTGGGGTTTGAGCCGGTGGGAAGTGATCCCCCGTCAGAGATGCGGGAGTTGAAGAAGTTGGTGGTCGGGTTGAGCGCATCACCGAGCCGGGTGCCGTTCAGCTCAGCGAAGTCACCGGTGAAGCGCTCGTCACCTTCGTAGGCAACGAAGCCGATCTCGGCTGTGACGGGTCCAACCGGAGGGCTCAGAAAGCCAGAGACCGTGATGTCGACAGGGTTCGCACTGTTGACCCGCTCGAGACCTGGGAACACGGCAAGGTTGCGAAACGGCTCGTTTGGATCCTCGACGACCACAACGAGGCTCCAACCTGCGTATTGACCACGGCCGGTCGAGCGCTGGACGTTGGCCACCGTGTAGGTACCAGAGCCAGCGGCTTGCACCTGCGACGTCACGTCGGCCCAACCCTGATACGGACCGCCGAGGTTGTAGAGCTGGCCGCCCGGAGCGGTGATCGGAAGGTAGCCAGCGCTGGTTGGGGTCTCGAACAGTACTTGGTTCCTGCTTGCGTTGTTGGAGCTCGCCCCCCAGAAGAGGCCGGCCCACTGCACGTTGGCGCCTGCAGGCAGGGTGAAGTTGGCAGAAGAAGAGTTGAACGTCGAAGGGTCGCCGTCGACATCGACATCCATCATGGTGAAACTGTTGTTGGCCTGCGCAGTACCACCAAGGTTTGACTGAGCATCGGTGCAGGCCGCCGAAGCCGGACAGGTCAACAAGGTGTTGGCGGCGTACACGATGTCGCCAGTCGTATTGGTGCTGAAAACGGGTGTGCCGAATGCGGTTTGAGCGCCTGCCGGTGTTGGCGGAGTACCGACAACGAGGGTGGCGACGACCAGCAGGGCGGCAACACAACGAACCCAGATTGTCCGAAGCTGTGACGGTCCTTGTCGCTGCAACGACAACGCGGTAGGCCGAGCCATCTGATACAGATCGGCCCAGAGACGCCCAATCTGAGTGGTTGTGTTCGGTGCGATGGGCGTAGGCCGAATTACCCGCTCACGGGGGCCAAAAACACCAGTCCCGCGATCCAGATCACAACAACGCACAGCACGGCGAGCGCCGTGAGGGCTCGGCGTTTGGCATCGGTTGCCCAGTGCTCGCGGGCGAGTTCTCGCACTGCTCCTTCCAGCCGCATCACTCGCAGCTCACGAGCCAGAAACGGAACGGTGAGATACACGGCGAAGGCCAAGAGGCCGACAAACACCCACATGATGGCCGAGACGAAGATGGCGGGTGTCTTTGTCATGGCCCAGCGGTTGACCCCTCTGCCAACCTGCCAGCGAGCAAGCGGGGCGATCGCCAACGGAGCCTTGGCGCACGCCGTCGTCACGCACTCCTCGGCCTCATCGAACCACCCGAGCCCTGCGTAGCTCGCTGCGAGTTGCCACCATGCCGTAGCTGAATCGGGATCGATGTCCAAGAGCTGTCGGGCAGCGTGGTCAGCCGATGCGTTGTCGTTGAAGGCAAGAAAGTAAGAGCTCAGAGCCCCCCACCCGATGGCGTGGCGGCGGACGGTTTCGGCGTCGGCTGTTTTGAGTGCCGCTGGGGTCATGAGGCGTTCTTGGAGCCGGGAGGCAGCGGCCGAGCCCGAGCGCTTCCAGCGGCTGTTCGCCCCGGCGACCGCAATGATCGCGTCGGGGATGATGTCGTCTGGGCGAATTCGTGCCAGTGCCCCAGCCACGACAGACGCCTCGCTGAAGCGCCGTTGTTCGAGCAGGTCGAACGCTTCGACCTCGAGCGATTCGCCGGGCTGAACGGCTGACCCAAGATCCACCTGCGGGGGAGCAGGAGCAGCGCGTTTGACCGGAGCAGGAGGTGTCCGAGCCTCGACACGCGTCGGAGATTCGAGATCGGCGGTTTCGTGGGCGATCGTCGAAGACTTCGGAGCCGGAGGAGTCACACGGTCCCATCGGCTCGTGCGGTCTCAACTCAAGGATCGATGGCCAACGGCCCCTCTGTCGGGGGTGGCCAGTAGGGTCTGATTGATGGCGGAGTCGGAACCCAATCTCAACGACCAATCCAGCCCGAACCAGGCCAACGGCGAGCAGCCGGCGCGACCTGGTTCTCCTCGTTTGTTCGAAGGACTCAACCCCGATCAGCTCGAAGCGGTCACCCACACCGGCGGCCCGCTCCTGATCGTGGCCGGGGCTGGTTCCGGCAAGACCCGCGTGCTCACGCGTCGTATCGCGTGGCTGATCGACGAGGGCCATTCGCCGTTCGAGATTCTCGCCATCACGTTCACCAACAAAGCGGCGATGGAAATGAAGAACCGCGTCGAGGCCCTGATCGGGCCCATCGCCCAGAAGATGTGGGTCTCCACCTTCCACTCGGCGTGTGTGCGGATTCTGCGCCGTGAAGCCCAGGTTCTTGGCTACCCGTCCAACTTCACCATCTACGACCAGGCCGATGCCCAGCGGCTCGTTGGCTACGTGTTGCGCGATCTCAACATCGATCCCAAGCGCTTTCCGCCGCGATCGATCCACAACATGATCAGTGCGGGCAAGAACGAGGGAATGAGCCCCGAGCAATACGCCGATGCCGCTTCGGTACCGCCGCAGAAGAAGGCCGCCGAGGTGTACCACGAGTACCAGCGGCGCCTCGTCAAAGCCGGGGCGATGGATTTCGACGATCTGCTGCTCAACGCCACCACGTTGTTCCGCACCAAGCCAGAGGTCACCGAGAACTACCGCCGACGGTTCAAGCACCTGTTGGTCGACGAGTACCAGGACACCAACTCAGTCCAGAACGAATTCGTGCTGAAGTTGGCCGACGAACACCGCCAGGTCACGGTCGTGGGTGACAACGACCAGTGTTTGCCCGCTGGGACGCCTGTACGAGTGCCGGGTGGAACACGCCCGATCGAGGAACTCTCGGTCGGCGATGAGGTGCTGAGCACCGCAGGTGGTCAAGAGCTCATAACGAGCACGATCGCGGAAGTACGCGAAACGCATCATCGCGGCCGCGTGTACACCGTCAGGGCCGGAGGGCTCGAGCTCACGGCAACTGAGCATCACATGCTTCCGGCACGGCTCGAACCGCTGCCAGACGGGCAACACTTCGTCTATCTGATGTACCGGGCCGATCGCGGTTTCCGTATTGGTCTCTGCGCCGGCACGCGAAAGGATGCGTTCGGCAACGATTCGCTTGGCATCCGTGTGCGCATGAACCAGGAACGGGCCGATGCCCTCTGGGTGCTGCGAGTCGCCGGGGACCGTGCAGAGGCTCAGTATTGGGAAGCGCTTTATGCGGCCCGATACGGGATTCCCACGCTGATCTTCCATGGAAATGGCCGCAACTTGGCGCTCGACCAGAGCCAGATCGATCGACTCTTCGATGAACTCGATACAGAGACGGCGGCGAAGAACTTGATGGAAGATCTCGACCTCCATCCCGACTTCCCGCACTATCGACCGCAGAACGGAGCGCGACGAGCGACCGTCAATCTGACGATGTTCAGCGATCGGCGTGCGAAGTCGGCCTATCACCGAGTGCAGTGGTCGTCGAACCGCCATGAGTTGGCGAAAAAGCTTGCAGACGCCGGCTTCAAGGTGCGACCCGCCAAGTCCACGGCCGCTGGCAGCTCTCGGGTCGAGACGTCTCACAAGTCGTACACCGCAGCTCTGGCGATGGCTCAGTCGATGGCCGATGTCGCTGGCCTCCAGATCAGGCGACGTATGAGCGTTGGGTCCTCGATCTACGAGTACCAAACCATGAGTCATCTACGCCCGGGGATGGAGATCGTGGTCGAGCGCGACGGACGCCTTGAGCCGGTGCTCGTTGAGGCTGTGCAGTCTTCCGAACACGAGGGTCCGGTGTACGACCTCGAAGTGAACGACACGCACAACTACGTCGCGTCGGACGTGCTGGTCCACAACAGCGTCTACCGATTTCGCGGTGCAGACATTCGCAACATCCTGCAGTTCGAAGAAGCCTTCCCCGACACCACCGTCATCCTGCTCGAGCAGAACTATCGCTCGTCGCAAACCATCCTCGATGCGGCCAACGCGGTCATCAGCAACAACTTCGGCCGCAAGCCGAAGAACCTCTGGACCGACGAAGGCCCCGGCGACAAGATCATCCACTACCACGCAGACGACGAGGTCGACGAGAGCCAATTCGTGGCCAACGAGCTGGCCCGTTTGCACGATGGTGGCGACCATCGCTGGGGCGAAATGGCGGTCTTTTACCGCACAAACGCGCAGAGCCGAGTGCTCGAGGAATACCTCATGCGAGTGGGGATTCCCTACAAGGTCATCGGCGGCACCCGCTTCTATGACCGCAAAGAGATCAAAGACGCCGTCGCCTATTTGAAGGCCGTGGCCAACCCTGCAGACGAGGTGTCGCTCAAGCGCATTCTCAACGTGCCAAAGCGCGGAATCGGCGACACCTCAGTGTCGAAGCTCGACGCCTTTGCGGCCATGCATGGCTATACGTTCTACCAAGCGCTCGAGCGAGCAGACGACGCCGGCGTCTCTGGCACCGCCGTGAAGGGCATCGCCGCTTTCTTGTCGCTGCATCAGTCGTTTGCGCTCGATCTCGAGAAGGGACCGGCGCCAACGCTCGAGGCCATTCTGCGAGACACCGGCTATGTCGCTGAGCTCGAAGATCAGCGTTCGGTCGAGGCCGAGAGTCGGGTCGAAAACCTGCAAGAGCTCGTCGGCGTGGCCCGCCAGTTCGAAACGGTCGATGAGTTTCTCGAGCAGGTGAGCTTGGTGTCCGATGCCGACGCCATCGACGAAGAAGATGCAGCTGTCATCTTGATGACCCTGCACGCAGCCAAGGGGCTCGAGTTCCCCGTTGTGTTTGTGCTCGGTCTCGAAGACGGCATCTTCCCCCACATGCGAGCGCTCACCGACCCAGACGAGCTCGAGGAAGAACGCCGGCTCTGTTACGTCGGCATCACCCGGGCCGAACAGCGGCTGTATCTCACCAACGCCTGGAGCCGTATGTTGTTCGGCCAGAGTCAGTACAACCCGCCGAGCCGCTTCCTTGATGAGATTCCGAGTGAGCTCATGGAAGAGGCCGAGGGCAGCCGCGGCAAGGGTCGTCGTTTGTCGTCGACCAGCTTCGGTTCGAGTGGCACGTCCTCGTCCCGGGTTACCGAATCACGCAATCGCATGGTCGATTCGGCGCTCAAGCCGAAGGGTCCGTCGCTCTCCGGAGCCGAAGAGATCGGCCTCAAGACCGGCGACGATGTTCGCCACAACAAGTGGGGTGAAGGCGTCATCCTCGACATTCGCGGTGCTGGCGACAAAGCCGAAGCCGTGGTGCGTTTCCCCGACGTCGGCGAAAAGACCCTGCTCCTCGCCTGGGCCCCCCTCGAAAAAGTCTGAGCCCGCCGTTCGGGTCGAGGGGCAGCCCGGCTTGCTCCTACTTGCTGCGCTGCGGAAGTCGCGTCGCTCGGCCCACCCCTCAACCCTCACCATTCGACGGTTTGCAAGCTTGGTCGCCAGAGGCGACAAGCTCTCACAGCGTCACTCGATCGCGAGTAGCGGTCTGCGACAGCAGACCCAATGTCACGGCGTCACGCGGTGTCAGCGTCGGCCCAGAAGGGGAAGAAGCCGTCGTTGCCTGTCTCGAGGTAGCGGGTGTGGCTCACCATCGAGAAGTCTGAGTCGACGTTCGAAAGTCGGTGGATCTGATACCCGGGCGGGTCGAGTACGAGCTTGATCGGCGCCTTGGGTTGGAGATCGAGGTCGACGTGTTGCACGGTTGAGAGCCCGACCTGTGCGGTGATGCCAGCAATGGTGGAGGTCATCGGCCGGTGGAAGTGTCCGCACACGATGCGGTCGACTCGTTTGAGCTCCGGATCGGCGAGCGTCGTCGTCAGGCGGTCGAGACCGTCGAAGCCGCTCTGATCCATCCACGTGATGCCCGTGACGAACGGCGGGTGGTGCATCGCGAGGACGATGGGCGTTGCGGCGTCGGTCCCTGCGAGCACCTCGCGAAGCCATGCATCTCTCGACTCGTCGAACGCAGCGCCAGATTCGCCCGGAATCGTCGAGTCGAGCCCGATGATTCGAACTCCGTCGAGATCGTGGACCCAGCTGGCGTGTTCGGTCTCAGCCCACGCCATGTGCGGAAACGTCTCGCGCAGCAGCGTCCGATCGTCGTGGTTGCCGCCGATGGGGAGCAGGGGAGCGGCGAGCGGTTCGACGAGCTCGGCGAGTTGCTCGTATTCACTGGGATGACCCCAGTTGGTGAGATCACCAGTGGCCAACACGGCCGAGACGGCTGGTGACTCGTCGTTGATCATCGCGACGGCCGTTGCCAGCCGACCGTTGTTGTCGACGTAGAGCTCCTCGTCCGTATCGGCTTGGACGATGTGGGTGTCGGTGATTTGGCCGATGAGCACGTGGAAATCCTCAGTTGCCAACGGTCGTGGTTGTCTCACGCGAGGCTGCATTGATGTCAATCGACAGTACGCCATCTTCGTTGATCGATACCGGGTAGGTGATCAAGCCATCGCCATCTTCGGGGAATCGATCGCCGCTGCAGGGCTCGAGAAAGTCGCCGGTATCGGACTGCCATTCGAGCGTGCAGTCTCGGGCCGCAGACAACGGACGGGCCGCCATGGCGATCCATCCGCTCTGTTCGTCGTCGCCGAGGTGCTGGAGAATCACGTCGCGGTCCCGACTGGCAACATCGCTGAACAGAATGGGCCCGGTGTCGTCGATCGAGACGAGGAGATCGTCAGTCGGCCCAGCAACAAAGACCGCACCGGCCCCCAGAAGCTCGTCGCCAGAATCTTGCACGAGGCTGCCCTGCCGTTGGATGAGAAACGCAATGGCGAGGAAGCCAGCAAGGCCGGCAAACATGATGATGAAGGCTTGGCGGCCCTGTCCTGAGCCCTTCTCAGCAACTGGCACCGCGCACCTCCTCGATGAATCTGGTGGTCAGAATCTGTAGCGGGGCAAGCACGCCTCTAGTATCGCCTCGAACCTGACAAGACCCACGAGCGGAAGGCCACAGGGTGGACCTACTCGAGTATCAAGGCAAGCAATTCTTCGCGACCTACGGGATCCCCGTTTCGGACGGCGAAGCGTGTTCGGATGTCGACGCTGCGGTGGCAATCGCTGATCGCGTCGGCTATCCGGTGGTTGTGAAAGCCCAAGTGCACACGGGCGGCCGTGGCAAGGCTGGTGGCGTCAAGCTCGCCGAGAATGCCGATGAGTGCCGCGAGCACGCCTCCAACATCTTGGGGCTCGACATCAAGGGCCACATCGTTGAGATCATCTGGATCGAGAACGCTTCCGACATCGCCGAGGAGTACTACGCCAGCTTCACATTGGACCGCTCAGCCAAGAAGCACCTCGGCATGCTCTCCGCAGAGGGCGGCGTCGAGATCGAAACCGTTGCGGAGGAAAACCCCGACGCCATCTCGAAGATCCACGTTGATCCTGCTGAGGGATTGAGCGAGGCCGACTGCCGTGCGTGGGTCGAGGCCGCAAACCTCAACCCCGATGCCAATGACGGTGCCGTCGACATTCTCATGAAGCTCTACGACGCCTACACCAAGGGCGATGCTGATCTCTGTGAGATCAACCCGCTGATCCTCAAGCCAACCGGCGAGGTCCATGCGCTCGACGCCAAAGTGAGTCTCGACGGCAACGCTGTGTTCCGCCACGAGGACTACGCCCAGTTCGACGCCACCCAGCCACGCGATGAGCGTGAAGAGGCGGCGCACGAAAAGGGCCTGCAGTACGTCGGTCTCGATGGCTCGGTAGGCGTCATCGCCAACGGTGCTGGGCTCGCAATGAGCACAGTCGACGTCATCAACCAGGTCGGCGGCGAGCCGGCCAACTTCCTTGACATCGGTGGCGGCGCAAATGCCGACGTGATGGCCGGGGCGCTCGAGGTCATCAACAATGACCCGAAGGTCAAGTCGATCTTCATCAACATTTTCGGCGGCATCACCCGCGGCGAAGAGGTGGCGAACGGCATCATCGAAGCCATGAAGCGAGTCGATATCGACTCGCCGATCGTGATTCGCCTCGATGGCACGAATGCCCAGGAGGGACGCGAGATTTTGCAGCCCGCCCTCAGTGACACGTTGATGATGGAACCCACCATGCTTGATGCGGCCCGTAAAGCCGTCGAGCTTGCGAGCTGAGGAGCCGACACATGAGCATCTTTCTCGATGAAAACACCAAGGTCGTCTACCAGGGGTTGACCGGCTCGACCGGCCGCTACTACGGCAACCTCAACAAGGAGTACGGCACCCAAGTTGTGGCCGGAACCCACCCCAAGAAGGCCGGAACCGACGTTGATGGCGTTCCCATCTTTGCTTCGGTTGCTGAGGCAAAGGCCGAAGTTGGCGCCAACGCGTCGTGCATCTTCATTCCGGCACCGGGCGTCAAGGGCGCTGTGCTCGAGGCTGCTGAAGCGGGCATGGATCTGATCGTGTGCATCACCGAGGGTGTTCCCGCCCACGACGAGGCTGAGTTCTACAACATTCTCAAGCGCGACTTTCCCGACACTCGATTGCTCGGCCCCAACTGCCCCGGTCTCATCTCGCCCGGCAAGGCAAACGTGGGAATCACCGCCGGCCATATCGCCAAGGCGGGCGGTCCCGTTGGCATCGTCAGCCGATCAGGAACGCTCACCTATCAGGCGCTCTACGAGCTGCAGCAAAAGGACATCGGTGTCACCACCTGTGTCGGCATCGGTGGCGATCCGGTTCCCGGAACCAGCTTCATCGATTGCCTCGAGGCCTTCGAAGCCGATCCAGAAACCAAGGCCGTCATGATGATCGGCGAGATCGGTGGTTCGGCCGAGGAAGAAGCAGCCGACTTCATCAAGAACCACATGACCAAGCCGGTTTCCAGCTACGTCGCTGGTGTAACGGCACCTCCCGGAAAGAAGATGGGTCACGCCGGAGCCATCGTGTCGGGTGGCAAGGGCACGGCCAAGGCCAAGATGGAAGCCCTCACCGACGCTGGCGTGAAGGTCGGGCACAATCCCACCGAGGCTGGCGAGCTCATGGTTGAGATCGTGGCCAACCTTTAAGAGAACCTTCGCAATCGACTTGCGTGACACACGACCCGGGGCCATCGCCCCGGGTCTGTCGCGTGGGTGCTTCACTAGCTCGGTGCGCAAACTGGCCGCGTTGGCGGGCTTCTCGATGCTGACCACTGCGTGCGTTACGGGTGAGCGGCCGGTGTTGACAGACGAAACGCTGCCACCATCTACTGCCCAGGCTGCGTCCGAGACCGAAGACGAGGCGCTGCCCGCAGCCGCTGAAGAGGTCGTCGAGCCACTGCCGACGTCGACCGTGCCCGAGCCTGCCGCTGCTCGAGCCTTGATCACGCCTTCTGGTGTTGTCGTCCCTGTGCTTGATTTCATCGACAACGAATACGTCGTCAGGACGCCCTGTGGGGAGACCTCGATGATCACCGGCGGCATGCCGATCGCCGAGACGACGGTCGTGCTCGATCCGGGTCACGGCGGCGAAGAGATCGGGGCCGTTGGCCCCAACGGGTTGACCGAGAAGGAACTCAATCTCGAGCTCGCTGAGCGCACAAAGGCTGAGTTGGAGAGCAGGGGAATCTCGGTGGTGCTCGCTCGGACCGCCGACTACCGCATCACGATTGCGACCCGAGCCGAGATCGGCAACCGACTCGACGCCGAAGTCATGGTGTCGATCCATCACAACGCACCAAACTTCCTCGAATCGGACAAGCCCGGTAGCGAGGTATTCATCCAGTCCGGCTCGCCCGAGTCACGACGGCTTGGCGGCTTGGTCTACGAGGAAACCGTTGCCGCTCTCGATCAATTTGATGTGGCCTGGACGGTGAGCGACAACGCCGGCGCACTCGAGGTGCTCAACCGCGACGGCGAAGACGCATACGGCATGGTCCGGCGACCCGAGATGCCGGCCGTCTTGGCGGAGCTCGGATACCTATCGAACCCGCCCGAGGCTGAGCTGTTCCTCACTGAGGAGTACCAGAGCGTGGCATCGATGGCGTTGGCCGATGCCATTGAGAGGTTCCTCACCACCGACGATCCGGGGTCCGGCTTTACCAACGAGCCCAGGTTCTTCACCCCCGGTGGTGGCACCGGCGGATCAGGCGGTTGCGTCGACCCTGAGCTTGGTTAAGGTCGCCGCATGCGTGCGTTGTTGTCCGTGTATGACAAGTCCGGGATGGGGGAGTTCGCAAAGGCACTCCATGACCTCGGCGTTGAACTCGTATCGTCTGGCGGCACGGCTCGCGCCATCGCCGAATCGGGCTTGCCGGTGACCGACATCGCTGATCTCACGGGATCGCCACCCATGCTGGGCCATCGCGTCGTGACCCTGCACCCCAAGGTGCATGGCGGAATCCTGGCCGACCGTCGAGACCCAGGCCATCTTCGAGACGTGGAGGAGCATGGGATCGACCTGATCGACCTCGTGGTATCGAATCTCTACCCGTTCGGTGCCGACCCGTCCTCGTTCGCTCACGCCGAATCGGCAGCGAGCACCGATCTGATCGATATCGGTGGGCCAACGCTCACCAGGGCGGCGGCCAAGAACCACGAGTTCGTCACGATCCTGGTTGATCCTGCCGACTACGGCGCCGTGCTCGCCGAGATCGAGGCCGGGGGAAACACTTCGGCATCGACCCGCCGTCGCCTGGCCCGCAAGGCCTTCGCCCACACGGCGGCCTACGACGCGGCCATCGTGCAGTGGTTCGACGACGAGGAGCGCGTGCTCAACCCCGACGAGGTTCTGCCGGCCTCGATCCACCTTGCCCTCGAGCGGGGCGATGAGCTCCGCTACGGCGAGAATCCTCACCAGCGGGGTGCCCGATACGGCATCAAGAATCAGCCGAGCTGGTGGGATGCGGTTGAGCAGCACAGTGGTCTGGCGCTCAGCTATCTCAACATCTTCGATGCCGACGCAGCTTGGAAGCTCGTGCATGATCTCGGCGATCAGCCAGCCGTCACGATCATCAAGCACGCCAACCCGTGCGGCGCGGCGACAGCCGACACACTGGCGGAGGCCTATGCCAACGCCTTTGCTTGCGATCCACGATCAGCCTTCGGTGGCATCGTTGCGCTCAACCGCGTGGTCGATCTCGAAACGATCGAAGAGATCGAAGCCGCGGCCCAAGCCGATCTGATCATCGCCCCTGGGTACGCAGACGGTGTTGTCGATCGCATCATTGCGAAGCGGAAGACCACCCGCATCCTCCAAGCCTCGGCCCCACCGGCTGCCGGGCTGTCGATCCGACAACTGTCTGACAGCTATCTGGTGCAGGAACCGCATTCGTTCGCCTCAGCCCGAGACGACTGGCAGGTGGTCTCGAAGACAGAGCCGACCGAGGCCCAGCTCCGTGATGCGGCCTTCGCATGGCGAGTGTGTGGCCACGTCACCTCGAACGCCATCGTGTTGGCGAAAGATGGCACCTCGTGGGGCATCGGAGCTGGCCAGCAGAACCGAGTCGAGTCTGGCGAGATCGCGGCGGCGAAAGCGGATGGTCGTGCAGTCGGAGGTGCCTGCGCCTCAGACGCCTTCTACCCCTTCCGCGACGGCATCGACGCCGCCGCTGCGGCCGGAGTGTCGATCGTGATTCAGCCCGGTGGCTCGGTGCGTGACGAAGACACCATCGCCGCTGCAGATGAGCACGGCCTGGTGATGATCTTCACCGGCGAACGCCAATTTAAACACTAGGGATTCGCTCGTTCCTCGCTTTCCCTAGTGCTGATCACATTGGGTCTGCTTCGCAGACCGCTACTCGCGATCAGGAGCTTGCTCGGGGCTGGCTCGTCCCTCGCCACGCAAACGATGCGGTGACTACGCTGTCAACCCCCTTGCCGGATCGTGGGAGTGGGTCTATCATCCTCTGCACACGGTCGTAGACGCACGTTGGCGTCTGCGGGTGTAGACGGCTCGTTGTAGCGAATCCGTCCGCCGTAGGCACCGTGCAGGATCAACACCTTACGGAGGCCACCATGGCTCGTATTTGTGACCTGCTCGCCAACGCGCGGACAGTCAGCTTCGAGTTCTTTCCACCGGCGACAATCGAGGGCGCCGTTCAACTCTCGACAACACTCAACGAGCTCGAGGTCTTGCGGCCCGACTTCTTGAGTGTCACCTACGGAGCGGGCGGCTCAGGCCGTGACCGCACCGTCGACACCGTCCTGGCCATCGAGCGGGAGCGGTCAGCGTCGACGATGGCTCACCTCACCTGCGTGGGCCACACAGTGGCTGAAGTCGACGAGATGCTCGACACGTATGCCGCAAACGGAGTCGAGAACATTCTCGCTCTCGCTGGTGATCCGCCAAAGGGCGGAGAACCTGTGGTGAGCGACTACCAGTACGCGTCTGACCTCGTTCGTCACCTGCGCGCTGATGGCCGCTTCTCCATCGGTGTCGCCGCCCATCCCGAAGGACACCCGAGGTCGTCCGGCCGCTACACCGACCGTCGGTTGCTGGCCCAGAAGCTCGAGCACGCCGACTTCGCCATCACCCAGTTCTTCTTCGATGCCGCCGACTACTTCTCACTTGTTGAAGATCTTCGCTCGCTCGGGTGTCACAAGCCGATCGTGCCTGGCGTGATTCCGATCGTCAATGCGGCACAAGTCGAGAAGTTTGCTGCGATGGCCGGTGCGAAGATCCCCAAATCTGTTTCCGGGCGCATCGCCCCGATTGCTGACGACCCCGACGCAGTGAGGGCCGTCGGGATCGAGATTGCCGGCGAGCTGTGCCGGGAGCTGTTGGATGGGGGCGCTCCTGGTTTGCATCTCTACACACTGAATCGAAGTGCAGCCACGCTGTCGGTCTTCGACCAAGTGGTGATGATGGCCAGCTAGCCCTGAGCAGCGGCGGCGGCCAACTGGTCGTTTCTCCACGCAGCCACCTGAGTTTGGATGCCAGAGGCCATGGCGGACACTTCGCCGGTGGCACCCGCAGTTCGGGCGGTGATGTGTAGGCCGAGCACTGCGGCCAGCAAGAGGTCGGAGCGAGCGGTCACCAACTCTGGTCGATGCTCGGTCCGTTCGATCGCGGCGACGAGGGCGCTTCGGATCTTGGCTCGATAGTCCCGGACACGATCGGCGATCACTGGGTCGTCCACCTCGGCAGCCATGAGATTGACGACCAGGCAGCCTCGGTATTTGTTCTTGGCTACCCAATCGGCGAGTTCGCGAAAGAAGAGGCTGACAGCCTCGTAGCCGTCACCGACGTCGTCGAGCAGGCTCAACAGCTCGGTCTCTACTCGCTCCTCATACTTTTCGACGGCTCGAAGCAGCAGCACCTGCTTCGAGCCAAACGCGTTGTAGATGCTCGGCTGGCTCATTCCCAGCGCGGCTTCGAGATCCCTCGTGGTGGTGGCTCGGTAGCCACGTTCCCAGAAGAGATCCATGGCAGCGCCGAGTACCACCTCTTCGTCGAACGTCCGCGGCCGACCGCGGCCAGCCGAATCTTGTGCCACGGAAACCATTCTATGTGCGCGCTTTGCGGAGTACTGGATGGGTTGGTGGGTTTTTGTAGCACTCGCTATGAAATAGCCCTAGTGTTCGTTCCATCGCCTGGAATGGCGATCTGCGGGACGGATCCGGCCGTCCTCATAGCGAAAGGACCGTCCATGGCAAAACTTGAATATGTCGAGCCCGAGCAGGCCGACCCAATCACGAAAAAGATCTATGAGGACGCCGAGGCCAGATTTGAAATGGTCCTCAACGTCTTCAAGATCACGGGCCACGCCCCTGAGATGGCGCGAGACATGTGGCAGATCTTCTTTGTCATCCTCCAGGAGGGTCCCGAGCTCGACTGGTACACGAAGGAGCTACTCATCCTGAAGTCAACCAAGATGGGGGACTGTCTGTATTGCGTCACCCAGCACGAGGTCGTGGCCGAGCGGGTCGGGGTCACTCCTGAGAAGCAGGCCGACATCGTCGGCTTCGAGTATCGAAACTCGCCCCACTACACCGACAACGAACGAGCCATCCTCGACCTGTGTCAGCACGTCGTGCTGAACCCAGAGAAGATCCCCGCCGATGTGTGGGAAGGCGTCAAGAAGCACTACGACGACGGTCAAATCGTCGAGATCGTTGCCACGATCGGTGCCTATCTCCAGGTCTCGAAGTTCGGCGATGCGCTGGGTGTCGAGCTTGAGCCCGTCTGGCACGGTCATCAGCCCATCCTGTTCGCCGCGGAGGCGCCTACGTCAGCCGCCGCTCAGCACCACTTCGAAGAGTTCCTGGCCCAAGCGCCGGCCGAGTAGAGGAGATTTCAAATGCCAGCAGTCACACTGGTCGAAGAACCGACCAAAGACATGTCCATCGCCGCCTTTGAACTGGCGGAACAGCACTTTGGCCACGTGCCGAACTTGGTCAAGGCGATGGCTGCGAATGACCAAATGTGCCATTCGGTCACCGCCTTCGTGGTTCAGGCGCTCCAGGAAGGCAGGATCTCCTGGTCGTTCAAGGAACTGGTGATTCTGAAGACTCTGCGAGCCATCGGCTCGTACTACAGCTACGGCGCCCACGAACGCATCGCCGCCGAGCTTGGAAACTCTGCGGAGAGAATCGGCGACGTCGCCAACTCTCTCTGGGTCGCCAGTGCGCACTTCACTGACGCCGAGAAGGCGGTCTTTCGCCTCGTCGACCAGATCGCTCTCGACGCCAACGACGTCGGCGACGACATCTGGGACGAGCTCAAGAGGCACTACGACGCGGGCCAGCTTGTCGAGCTCAACGCTCTCATCACCACCTTCGTGATGATCGGTCGTGTCGGCGACAGCCTCGGTGTGGCTGAGCCCTACCTGTTCAGCCAGCCGGTCGCTTGATCCAATAGCGACACGTCGTCCGGCCGATCGAGCGGCGGCATCTGCCGGAAAGCAAACAACCCCCGGTGCGTGAGCACCGGGGGTTGTTTTCGTTTTCTTGACCGATGTGGTCGGTCGGGGTCAGCTACCCGTGAATGGGTTCACGACGCCGACGGCATTTTGGGTGCCGTTGATACCGATCCATGCGGCACCAGGAACATCCACTGCGAAGTAGTTGGCCTGGAATCCGACGTTGGTCAGCAGCAAGCGGTCATCCGCAGTGTCTGCAGTGCCCATGTCGTCAAAGAGACGCATGGTCGAGTTGATGTTGACCAAGGTGTTGGCCGGGTAGCTGGCCGGGTTGATCGGCACTCGAGCAGCGCTGAGGCTGTCCTGCACGTGGGCCATCGGAACACCGTTGACGGTGATGTCGGACCACTCGGAGCGGAGCTCGCCGACCAGGCCAGGCATGGTCATGTACTCGTTCGAGCAACCCTTCTGCTTCAAGAACAGGAGGAAGTGATCATCCTGACCAGCGATCGGTGGGTTGTAGAACACCTCGCAGTTGGCGATGGTGACCGTGGCCGGAGTCGAGGATCCGCCACCGTTGGTGAGTCGGTACTGAACGGTGATTGCATCGGCATCCCACGCTGACTTCACGTCAGGCTCGATGTTGATGCTCAAGCCATCGGCGCTGACCACTGCGGTACCACCACGGGCCGGCTGGGCGACGATGTCGATCGTTGCGCCGTTGACGATGTCGTTGTTCGTGACCGGAATCGTGATCGTTCCACCCTGACGGCTGGCGCCGACATGTGAGTCGTCATTCGCCGTCGGTGCGGGGACCGACGTCTGCACGTTGACGGTGACCGTCGCTGAGGACGAGCCACTGCCGTTGGTCAGCGTGTAGCCGATGGTGACGGATCCGGTGAACCCGCCGCCGGAGGTGTAGTTGATCTTGTTGCCAGCAGCGACGGCCGTGCCGTTGGCCGGAGCGGCCGTGACGCTGAGCGTGCCACCGTTGACGGTGTCATTTGCCGTTACGGGGATCGCGATCTGGGTGCCGGTCTGAGCGACAACCGTGTCGTTCACTGCGACCGGAGCCGGTGCAGGAGGCGGACCAGAGTTGGTCGGGCAGTCCGTGTTGTTGGTGAAGCGAGCCTTGTACTCAGGAGCCTCAGAGAAACCGGTCATCACGGCGCCACGAGTGCGAGCCCCGATATCAATCTGTCCGGCCCAGAACGCAAGACCCTGGTCGTCAGGGACACGGTCGAGCACGTTTGCGTAGACCAACTGGACGAAGCTCGTGCCAGTCGAGGTGCCGTAGAGAGCGTTGAACTCAGGTGACTGAGCGAATGCTTCGGAGATGTCTTCGATCGGCGTGCCGTTGGCGAAGGAGGTCTTCCAGAACTCACGGCCGCCTGCATCGGGCTCCCGGAGGAAGTAGGCGCAGTAGAGGCGGAACACGGCGGAGTCGTCGAAGCGAGCAAGCAGGATGCCGCGGAACTCGGTGCCGTTGCTGAAGCCAACCATGACGTCGCCACGGGTGAGGGCTCCGCTGTCGAGCTGGCCGGTCCAGTGAGCGAGGCCGGCTGCGTCAGCAGGGCGCCCGAGGACGTTGTTGTACACGAGCTGGACGAACTGACCGTTGTCGAGCGCACCGTAGGTGGCTTGGAACTCATCGCCGCCTGCGAAGATGTCTGCGATGGCGTTTAGTGACTGCCCGCCATTGAGGCGACCGACCCAGAACTCACGGTCTGCATCCGGTGGTGTGCGGAGGAAGAACGCCTCGTAGAGCCGAACAACTTGTGCGCTTGGGGAGTCGTCAGTGAGAGCCGCTGTCGTGCCGTCTTGGGTCGATGCGCTCACCGGTGTGGAGACACCGGGAACAACCGCCAAGCCGAGGAGCAGGGCCAACACCGCAATGAACTTTGGGGTTTGTAGGCGAAGCATGTCATGACGTTAGATCGCCCAACGGCAGTCG
>CALJSB010000027.1 GCA_937976305.1 uncultured Acidimicrobiales bacterium | reverse complement strand
CTCGCTCAACCACTCGACTGCGCAGGGCGCCATCAACTGGGCCGGGCACTCCTATCGCAATGGCTTGCGGGTGCCGGTCATGTTCGTTTGCGAAGACAACGGGCTTGGGCTGAGCGTGCCGACCCCTGACGATTGGGTCAGCGCCTCATTGGCCGGACGGGCTGAGCTCGCGCTGCGATCGGCCGACGGTGCTGATCCGGTTGACGTCTGGCGGGCCACGCTCGACTTGGCCGACGAGATTCGGAGCACCGGTCGACCCGGCCTGCTGCATCTGTCGACCGTCAGGTTCCTCGGCCACGCCGGAACCGACGTCGAGACCGCCTACCGGACCGCGGATGACATCGCCAAGGACCGCGAGCGCGATCCGCTCATCGGAGCGGCGCGCTGCGCGGTTGCTGCTGGGGTGTGTGATCCCGACGAGGTTGCCTCGTGGTTCCTCGATCAACGAGCAACGATTCGTGACGCATGTTTCGAACTTCTCGACGAGCCAGAGCTCCTCACAGCTGACGAAGTGATGGCCCCACTCGCCGCTCCCCAGCCAACCCGCGCGCAGCAGAACCAAACCCCCGTTTTGGAGGCCTCCACCGGCGTTTCAGCCGGTGGGACACTCCAGAACGGGGGAGTGGCTGGGGTTGGAGGGGCCGGGGGCGTGGGGACTGGGGCGGGTGACGCTGGGGAACGGTTGACGTTTGCGCAGACCGTCAACCGAGCGCTTGCCGACGCCATCGAGTCGAGCCACGACGTCATGGTCTTTGGGGAAGATGTTGGCCGGAAGGGCGGTGCGTATGGCGTCACCCGAGGTTTGCAGAAGTCCTTCGGCGTCGACCGGGTTTTTGACACGTTGCTTGATGAACAGTCGATCCTCGGCCTCGCTCTCGGTGCTGCCCTCAACGGGCGGCTCCCGATTCCAGAGATTCAGTACCTCGCCTACTTCCACAACGCCGAAGACCAGCTGCGAGGCGAGGCGGCGACGCAGGCCTTCTTCTCCCAGCGTCAGTACCTCAACCCAATGGTCATCCGCATCGCGGCCTACGGATACCAGAAGGGATTCGGTGGTCACTTCCACAACGACAACTCCATCGGCGTCTTGCGAGACGTTCCCGGTGTCGTGATCGCATCGCCCGGACACCCAAGCGACGCCGCCGGGATGCTGGCCTCCTGCATCGGCCATGCGCGCAACGATGGAGCGGTGTGCGTCTTTCTCGAACCGATCGCTCGCTATCACGATGCTGATCTGCACGAGGCTGGTGATGGCGGATGGACGGCGCCCTACGATCCAGCGCCGATCGACGTCGGTGTCGGTCGAGTGCACGGCGACGGAACCGATCTCACGATCGTCACGTGGGCCAACGGTCTGCATCTGTCGCTGCGGGCTCAGCGCGAGCTCGCCGCGGAAGGCGTCTCGAGTCGGGTGCTCGATCTCCGATGGTTGGCACCGTTGCCTGTTGGGCAGCTCCTTGCTGAAAGTGGGCTGACCGGGCGAGTGCTGATCGTTGATGAAACTCGACGAACGGGAGGCGTCAGCGAGGGCATCATCGCCGAGTTGGTCGACGGAGGCTTCGACGGGTCGATACGCCGGGTCACTGCCCTCGACTCGTTTGTGCCCCTCGGCGCCGCGGCAAACCTCGTGCTGGTTGGTGTCGATGACGTGATCGATGCTGCCCATCAGCTTCTGGCAACCTGAGCGTGGCGCTGCCGCTGTAGGCGGACCCACATCCTCGGGCTTCCGCCGCCTTCTCAAGTTGACGGGCTGGCTGAACCGGTTGTAGCCACATGGTTATGGACCCGATCACCGCTCACGCCCAAGCGCAGCCAGACAAGATCGCAATCATCGACGATCGGCCCGGGTCGTTGGCTCGCACGATGACCTTCGCCGAGCTCGATCGCTACACGAACCAGCTGGCGAACGGGATCATCGAGCGTGGCGTTGAGCCGGGTGAGAAGGTCATGTGGCTCGGTCAGAACTCACTGGAACTCTTCGCCTTCACCCACGCCGCCCGCAAGGCCGGCACCGTTGCGGTTCCCCTGAACTATCGGCTCACCGATGACGAGTCGGTGTACGTCATCGACAACTCAGATGCCGTGCTGATGTTCGCTGACGTGGAGTTCTCGGATCTCCTCGATCGCATCAGTGGACGAGTGCCAAAGCTCGCAAGTGTCGTGATCTTCGATGGTCCGGCTGAACCGATTGAGCTTCCAGTCGGCCAGATTCCAGAGACCGCGTTGCTCGGGTCTGATGCTGACGTCGAGCGCGATCAGTCCTCTGCCGGCACGATGATCTACACGAGCGGCACGACTGGCAACCCGAAGGGGGCAGTCAAGCGAACGAACGCTGGTCTCGATCAGCGCAAAGCCCTCCTCGACCTGATCGGATACGACCCGGGTGACGTCTACATCACCTGTGGGCCGCTCTATCACTCGGGCCCCGGTGGGTTTGCAGCGATTGCCCATCGGCTCGGCAATACGGTCGTGTTGCAGCACAAGTTCGACGCCGAGGATTGGCTGCGGCTGATCGACACCTATCGATGTTCTTCGACGTTCTCAGCCCCGACGCCGATCCGCATGGTCTGCAACCTCCCAGACGAGGTGAAGGCCGCCTACGACACCTCGACGATGCGCATCATGATTGCGAACGCAGCGCCGTGGTCGTTTGCGTTGAAGGAGGCCTACGTGCAGAACTTCCCGCCGGAGTCGTTGTGGGAGGTCTACGGCTCGACCGAGCTCGGGGTGAGCACCGTGCTCGCACCTCCCGATCAAATGCGCAAGCCCGGCTCGTGTGGTTTGCCGGCGCCCATGGTCGACGTTGCGTTGTTTGATGACGACGGGAACGAAGTGACCGAGGTCGGTGCTCCGGGTGAACTGTTCGTGCGCGCCGGCACCGTGCTCGATACCTACTACAAGGCCCACGAGAAATTCGAAGCTGACACCCGGGAAGGTGGCTGGCACACCGTCGGCGACATCGCGTATCGAGACGACGAGGGATTCCTCTACATCTGCGATCGCAAGAAAGACATGATCATCTCGGGTGGAATGAACATCTACCCAGCCGAGATCGAGGCGGCGCTCGAACGCCACCCCGAGGTGTATGAAGTCGCCGTCATCGGTGTGCCGTCAGAGGAGTGGGGCGAGTCGGTGTGTGCGGTGATTGTGCCGGTTGATGACTCACTCGACGAGGCGGGTGTCGAGGCCTACGCAAGAGCGCACCTCGCCGGCTACAAGGTGCCGAGGCGAATCGAGTTCACTACCGAGATACCAAAGACTGGATCGAACAAGATTCTCAAGCGCCAGCTGCGCGACACCTACATCCAAGCCAGCTGACGTCACGCCAGGTTTTGGCGTTGCGCCCAATTGTTGGCCGCTTGTCGTGCGTCGACTTCCTGGGGGATCTGCCGGTACGCGTGGCGCCACGACCGGTAGCTTCGCAGCCCCCGCATGAACGAGGCGAGGTAGGTCCACAGAAAGGTGGGCGCTCCCTGATCGTGCCACTGCTGCACATGCACGAGCTCATGGGCCAGGAGCGTGCTGGTACCGGTTGTGGGTTGCGGATCAGCGAGGCACACGAAGCGTCCCAGCGTGATGCCCGCATACCCGCCGGGAATGAAGGGGATGTCGATGACCCGAACCTTGGCGGCGAGCCCAGGATCGACCACGTCGTAGGTCTCCTGTTCGTGCGCGGTCAGCGCTCGGACCCGGCTCACTCGCTCATCTCAATCGCTCATCTCACTGGCTCATCCCAGCTGGCGCCGTCACGCAGCTTCTCGTGCTGTCCAAGCTGCACGGGACACTTCAAAGACGTCAATCCAGCGTTGATTTCCTGGAACGATCGTGCGTTGCTCGCGAACCATGTGGAGACGTTCAGCAACACCGATCGAGGCGGTGTTCTTCACTTGGACGATGGCCAGAAGTCGTCGTAGATCGAGCGCCGCATCGGCAGAGAACGCCCAGTCAGTCACCGCTGTGGCAGCTTCTGTTGCGTAACCGTTTCCCCAACACGATCGATCAAGCCGCCACCCGATTTCGGTCGCATGTTCGGCGTCGATGGCGGCGGCAACGGTCGGATCGACTGGCTCGAGCCCGCACAAACCGATGAGCGACTCTGTTTCGAGTTCTTCGACAGCAAAAATGCCGAACCCTCGTTTCCGCCACGCCTCATTCATTCGGCCGAAGGAGATCTCGGCATCGCTGCTGGTTCTGGGTTGGCCATCGCCGATGAAGCGCATCACCTCGGGGTCAGCCGACATTGTCCGGTAGCGGTCGAGGTCTTCCGGTCGCCACGCCCGCAGGGCAAGACGCTGTGTGATCAAGGTCGGGAACACAGCGGACACGGTAGTGGGGGTGTTCCCAGGCCCGTCGTTCTACCCGTCACGGCCTCGGTCTACCCTGCCCCTGGTGTCAACCGCCGGCTCTCCTCCTACGCCACGTTTTGCCTCTGGGCGGACCATTGCTCTTTGCGGCGTGGCCGTCGGTGCGGCTGCTGGGCTTGTCGTTCGTCGCCGACTCCGATCTCGAGACCAGGTCGAGTCGCCGGTCTCTGGCGGGCACGTCGTTGGCCGCAACATGCGTCTCGCCCGGCTCGGAGCTCGCAGTGGCAGCCGCTTCGCCCTGCACAAGGCACGCACCACCTTTGCATCAGCCGAGCGGAAGGAAGCCCTCAACACTGAGTTCCAGATCCAGACAGCGGCTGACGTCACGGCCGAGCTCGGCAATATGAAGGGGGCAATGATGAAGATTGGCCAGATGGCCAGCTACATCGATACCGGCCTTCCCGATCATGTTCGCCAGACGTTGGCTTCGCTGCAGCATGATGCGCCGCCGATGAGCCCCGAGCTGGCGGCCCAGCAGATCGAACGTGAGCTCGGCGAGCGACCCGAGACGCTCTTCCTTGAGTGGGACCCGGTGCCGATTGCGTCTGCCTCGATCGGCCAGGTGCACCGAGCCATTACTCGCGACGAGCGCGCTGTCGCCGTCAAGGTGCAGTATCCGGGTGTCGCCGAAGCCGTTGCCGCTGATCTCAACAACGCCGGCTGGATCTTCAGCGGCCTCTCCGCTCTCTTCCCCGGAGTCGAGCCCGGCCCCATTGTTGACGAGCTCAAGGCCCGACTCATCGAAGAGCTCGACTACGAGGCCGAGGCGAAGAACCAGCGCTACTTCGCTGACTTCTTTGATGACCACCCGTTTATGACGGTGCCTCGAGTCGTCGATCATCTCTCGACCGGTCGAGTGCTCACTTCGGATCTGGCCGGCGGTGTTCGTTTCGACGAGGTGATGAACTGGTCGACTGAAGAGAAGAATCTTGCCGCAGAGACAATTTTCCGGTTCTCATTCGGTGCCATCTACCGGCTGCACGCATTTAACGGCGACCCGCACCCTGGCAACTATTTGTTTGAGCCGGGCGGCAAGGTCACCTTCCTCGACTTCGGGCTCGTCAAGCGATTCACGCCCAGCGAAACGCGGCTGTTTGAAGAGCTCATCCAATCCATGGTCATCGAAGGAGACATGCCGAAGTTCCGCACGATCGTCGAGCGAGCACATCTGCTGCGGGCTGACGCCCCGTTCACCGACGACGAGGTCGGAGACTACTTCAGGTTCTTCTATCGCTACGTGCTCCAAGAGGGGCAGGTCACGATCGACGAGGCGTACGCAGCGGCAGGCGTCAAGCAACTCTTCGACACCGATGGCCCGCAGGGTCAGTTGCTGAAAGAGCTCAACGTTCCGCCGTCGCTGGTCATTCTGCAGCGCATCACACTTGGCCTCATGGGCTTGTTCGCACAGCTCGAAGCAACAGCGAATTGGCGCCAGGTGGCAGAGGAGCTGTGGCCCTTTGTCGATGCGGACCCGTCGACACCGACTGGCCGCGAGATTGCGGAATGGCGACAGGAGCGCAACCAGCCACCTTGGGGTCTCTGAGGCGGCCAGCTCTCAAGACACCGAGCTTACGGTGCTGAGCTCGGACGCCCTGCGGACGGCGGACGCTGGGCGGACATGCAGTGACCCTCCGGACACTGATCAGGCCACGGTCCCGATGGCCCGAGAAACAGTCGCGGTTGATCGTCTGTCTGCTCCTCTACGAGGGAACGAACCATTGAGACGAAGCCCGGATCGACGCCGACGGTCTTTGCCCGGTTGAGTTCCAGGCCGAGCTGTTGTGCTGTCGCGACCGCTTGGGTGTCGAGGTCGAACATGACCTCCATGTGGTCGCTGATGAACCCGAGCGGAACCAGGGTGATGGCCGGTGGGTCAGCGAGCTGTGCCAGCTGAGCGAGGTGATCGTTGACGTCTGGCTCGAGCCACGGGATGTGGGGCGGACCACTCCGGCTCTGATAGACGAGGTCCCATCCGGAGTAGCTGGCTTTGTCCAGCTGCTCGACGATGAGTCCGGCGGCCTCGTTGAGCTGAGCTTCGTAGTCACACGATGTGGCCATCGAGTGAGGGATGGAGTGCGCAGTGAACACAATGTGTGGGGGAGTAGCGCGAGGGGGAGTAGCGTGCTTGGGAGGACTGTGCTCGCCCAACGCGTGGGCGACATTCGCGGCGGCAGGCTCGATGAACCCGGGATGGTTGTAGAACAACCGCAGTTTCTGGAGTTCGATGCCAGGGTTGAGATCAATCGCCTCGGCAAGGTTCTCGCGGTACTGGCGGCAACCCGAATACGACCCGAATGCTGATGTCACGAACACCAGCGCTCGTTCGATGCCGTCCTTCCGCATGGTTGCCACGGTGTCGTTGACGAACGGCTCCCAATTGCGGTTGCCGAAATAGATCGGCAGATCGATACCGCTGCTGGTGAACTCAGTTTCGAGAGCTTCGATGAGCGACCGGTTCTGGTCGTTGATCGGTGACCGCCCGTCGAACAGCTCGTATTGCTCAGCAACTTCGGCCAACCGCTCGTCCGGAACGTTTCTGCCCCGGGTCACATTTCGCAAGAACGGAATGACGTCTTCGAGTTGCTCGGGCCCGCCGAACGACAACAACAGCAACGCTTGAGGATCACGCACCGCCCCAGTGTGGGCACAAAAAGCTGAGACTCCGCAACCCGTCGATCGGTGCGGTGAGACGTAGGTCTCTTTACACAGGGATCATTTAGTGCTAAATTGCTCAATGAGCCGGTAAAACCCCCATTCCCGGCTCCTGGCCCCTAGTTGGGAGGGACCGTGGACACCGATTTTGCTCTCCATCCAGAGACCGACACCGACTGGGCAAAGCACGCAATCTGTGGTGGTCTGACCGAGGTTTTCTTCGGCCCTGCCGCCGAGCGGCCAGAACGTCGAGTCGAACGTGAGCGACTGGCAAAGGCGCACTGCGACATGTGTCCGGTGATGTTGCCGTGTCGTCGGAGCGCTCGCCTCAATCACGAGCACGGCTTCTGGGGCGGCGAAAATGACGAAGAGCGAGCCGCTGCAGGTTTTGCACCTCGCTCGCCTTCACGCCGTTCGGTGATTGCTGCTCGTGATCAAGCGTTGAAAGAAGGCAAGGGCCTCGCTTTGGGCGAGCGCTCCCCCATCTGGGTCGAAGCAAGCTGAGCGAGTCGCTCAACTGACCTGAACTGAACGAAGCCGATTCGTGTCGCAGCGAGCGCATGGTCTGCGCTCGCTACCCGGCCAAGAGTTCGACAACGAGTTCTGCACCCTCTCGGCTTGACGCAGCCCAGTGGGTTGCCCCGAGCAGCTCGGCCTCGGAGCGGCTCTTCACGGCGTAGCCGCCGACGACGACCGGTACAGCCGGACCAGCTTCTCGAACTGCAGCGGCACATTGTTGTGCTTCACGAAGGGCGTGGTCGTTCGTCACGACAACGGCGACGACCAGGCCACCAGAGCTGCGTTGTACGACTTCACTGAAAGTCGATGCCGGTGTCTGAGCACCCAAATCGATCGCATCCGGCCCGTTGGCCCGCACCAGATCCGCGAACATCGCCGTTGGGAGGGCGTGGTGGTCAGATTCAGGAGCGCCAACCACCACCATGCCTCGCCTACGGCCCGGACCACGGAACCAGGGCCGGGACCGGCCCAAGATTCGTCGAACGACCACCGTCGCTCGGTGCTCGTCGGTGATCGACAGTTGGCCCTTTGCCCAAGCTTCGCCGATGTCAGCCATTGCCGGGCCGAGCAGGCCGGTATGGAGCATGGTTGTATCGGTTGCCTGATCGAGGAGTGGCTCGACGACCTCCCAGGCTTTGGCTTCATCGCCAGCGACCAGAGCCGCAATCAGTGTCGGGCGAAGCGTCAGCAGCTCGTCTTCGGTCAGCGCCCTCTTCTTCGGGGGTTGGTCGGTGGAGAACGCAGCAAGATCCTCAGGCTGAATTCGCCACTCGACACCCACTTTTTCGGCCTTGAGACGTCCGAGTCGCACGTACCGGTAGGCGGTCATGTAGTGCACGCCGAGCGTCTCAGCTGCCTCGGCCAGTGTGATCATCTCAGGCTGAGACTCGGTCGTTTCTGGTCCAGCCATGGTCAGAGAGTACGAGGAGCCGGCACAAGGATGGAGCATCAGGCGCAATATCGCTTGTCGGTCGTTGTGGCCATCACCGCTCATTCGGCGACAGCTTGAGCTCTGAGGTCCTCCGATAGCGTCTGATAATGCGAGTGATGACTTGGAATCTGTGGTGGCGATTCGGCCCCTGGGTAGAGCGCCAACCGGCAATCGCTACCGAACTCGCCCGAGTCGATGCTGACCTTTCCCTTCTCCAAGAAGTCTGGTCCGACGATGACGATGATCAGGCCGATCTACTCGCTGAGCCTCTCGGATATCACGTCGCCCGAAGTCACCGCGCCGATGGCAGGCGCCACGAGTTTGGCAACGCCATTCTGAGCCGCTGGCCCATCATGAGCCACGAGACGCTGATCCTCCCTGGCCCTGATGGTGCACCCGGGCACCGTTCCGCTGTTGCGGCCCAGATCGACCGTCCGCAGGGGCCCGTGTGGGCTGTCTGCACTCACCTCGATTGGCGATACGACGGTTCGCAAACGCGGCAACGCCAGTTGCAGGCAGTGATGGACTGGACACATTCGCTCATCGGCGATGTCGAGGGCCTCGCTTTTCCTGTTGTCCTTGGGGGCGACTTCAACTCCGTACCTGAGTCCGATGAGATCCGGCGGCTCACAGGCCTTGCGCCCTCCTATGTGCCCGGCGTTGTCTTCACCGATGCGTGGGCTGCGGTTGGTGATGGTCCAGGGCATACCTGGACTCGCGAGAACCAACACTCACCCGATGCCCAATGGCCTCGTCGTCGACTCGACTACGTCATGACGTCGTGGCCGCGACCAAAACCCACCGGCAATCCGCTTCGAGCGTGGCTTGCGGGTCTGGAGCCCCACGAAGGCGTCGTACCATCGGATCATTCCGCCGTGGTGGTCGAACTCGACGAACGCCGTCCCCGGGACAACACATGAGCGACAACCCACATCATGATCCCCTGGGAGAGAGCAACTCGCTTCCCGTGCCGGGCTGGTATGCCGACCCCGAGCAACCAGGTCAGCATCGCTGGTGGGATGGTTCGCAATGGACCCAGGCCAGGTTGCAGCCCGAGGCCGGTCCGCAAGGCTCTCCTTCCTCTGATCTTGAACCGGTTGGCACGTGGCTTTCTTCGGTGATGGACATCATTCGGGAACGTGCCGGCCACCTGTTCACGCTGGTCGTTGTGATTTCTCTCCCCGTTGCGCTGATCAGTGGGTTGTTGACCTTTCAGGCGCTCGAGGGCCTGGTGCTTAATGTCGATCGGGTGGATGGCACCATCGAGTTCGTCGGCTTTGAGGCCCGAACCAGCTACCTCTTCTTCGGCTCGTTTCTCCTATCGACGGTGGCCGGGCTCATCTTGGCTGCTGCCATCGTGCATCAGGCTGGTCACGCCAAGGCCGGAGCGCCTCTGCCCTGGGGTGAGTCGCTGGCCCATGCTGGCCGCCGTCTCCCACGGGTGCTTGGTGCTTTCTTGGGTCTTGTCCTCCTGTTCATTGTGTTTGGCGTCGTCGGGCTGCTGCTCGTCGCTGCAATGGCATCAATCGGTGGTGCCGGATTGGCGGTGCTGGTGGGGTTCTTGTTGATCGGGCTCGGCCTCTACCTCGGTGTCCGGCTGTCACTGGTGTCAACCGGAGCGGCGGTAGCGCCTCGAGGTGTTGGCTCGTTCACCAGCTCGTGGCGGCTTACGAGCGGTGCGTTCTGGGGCATCACCGGCCGGCTTGGCCTGCTTGTCGTTCTCCTCGCCGGCATTCAGCTCACGGGTGGTCTCATCACGGCGCCGATCGGCGGAGCGTTCGGCAATCAGGTCGACCCTGAGGCCTCGATCATCATCGTCGCCGACCTGTTTGGCGCCTCGAATGCCCCCTTGTTCCTTGCCCTCCAGGTCGTTGGCGCACTGCTCAGCGGATTGACTTCGGCGATCTGGGGCATCGGATTGTTCTTCTTGTACCGGACTCTCGGTGGCGCGATCTCACCCGAAGTTGGGCTCGCCGACCGCGCACAACCTGCGGGCTGACAACCGCCCTCGTCTCCTCTTTCGTTGAACGAACAGGATTGGCCAAGCTAGATTGCTCGGCCCATGTCGAATCCAGAAGACGAACAGCTGCTGGCCGAGCAACGGCTGCTTGACTGGGCTCACGAATGTCTCGAGGCGATGCAGGGGCGAGCCGAAGTCGCCCGTGCTGTTTCAGATCGTGCTGTGCGCGATGAGAACACCGTTGATGCCCGCATCGCTCAGTGGCACCTGAGGAAGCGAGAGCGAGATCTGCAGGTCGGTTCGGGGCCGCTGTGTTTTGGTCGCATCGAGGAAGAGGGGTACGGAGCCAAGGCGGGTGATCTCTGGTACGTCGGGCGTCGGCACGTCGAGGATGCCGACGGCCAGCCAGTGATTCTGGATTGGCGGGCACCGGTGTCTGCCGCCTTTTATCGGGCAACGTCCGTCGACCCCTGTGGTCTCGTTCATCGCCGGCGTTACAGCATCGACGATCGCACGGTTGTTGCCCTCTTCGATGAGGATTTGACCGATCCGGACAGTGGCGGTGGCGGCGGACTGCCCGACCCGCTGCTCGCCGAACTCGACCGAGCTAGGTCGGGCCAGATGCGCGACATCGTTGCGACGATCGCCGCTGAGCAGGACGAGATCATTCGTGCTGATCTCGATGAGCTTCTCATCGTGCAGGGTGGCCCGGGAACCGGCAAGACAGCGGTCGGCCTGCATCGTGCTGCGTATCTGCTCTTTCAGCACCGAGAATTGCTCGCTGACACGCAGGTGCTCGTGGTTGGCCCGAACACTGTGTTCTTGCGCTATATCGCAGAAGTGCTGCCGTCTCTCGGTGAGACATCGGTGATCCAGACGACCGCGCCGAATCTGCTCGGCGCCCGGTTTCGAGTGCGAGGGTCAGATGACGACATCGTCAGAAGGATCAAGGGCGACGTGCGAATGGCAGCCGTCATCGAGCAGTCCGTGCGGTCGCGGGTGCAGGTGCCCAAAGACGGGCTGGAGCTTCGGGCTGGCGTCAACGTCGTGCGGCTGGATGCATCTGAGGTCGAACAACTTCAGAAAACTGCGCTGGCCCGAAAGCTGCCAGCCAACGACGCCAGAGATGTGTTCCGCCAGATGCTCATCCGAGAAGCGTGGCGCCGTCATGGGCAACGAGCAGGAGTCGACACCGGCACGCAGCCCGCGTTCACCCGCGCCCTGCAGTCCGACGCCACGTTTAAGAAGGATCTCGACAAGATGTGGCCGACCATGTCTGCCGCGGTCATCGTGCGCGAGCTGCTCGGTTCGCCCAAGAGGCTGGCCGCTGCTGCTGATGGACTCCTGAGCAGCGATGAGCAGTCGTTGCTGCGACGAAAGCCATCATCAAAGCTGGCGGACGAGCAGTGGACTGACGCCGACATGGGACTGCTCGACGAAGCGGTCTTTCTCACTGCTGGTGTTGCCACAACGTATGGCCATGTTGTCGTTGATGAGGCACAAGATCTGTCGGCCATGGCGCTTCGCATGTTGCGCCGACGAGCCCGATCCGGATCGATGACGGTGCTTGGCGACTTGGCACAAGCGACGTCGGTGGTGGCGCCAGGCTCGTGGGAACTCGCGCTTGCTGCGATGGGGCACAGTCTGAACGACGAGCATGTGCGCATGGCCGAGCTCACCGTCGGGTATCGGGTTCCGGCCGCGATCCTCGACATGGCGAACCGTCTCCTCCCGGAAGCTGCGCCCGAAGTCACGCCCGCACGCTCAGTGCGGCCCGGTGGTGCGGCCCCGCTTGTGGTCGATGCTGGTGCGGGCGACGTCGGTTCCGCATTGATTGCTGAGCTCGAGGCGCTTCGCGAGAAGACAAGCAGCGTTGCGATCGTCGGCGTCCACACTGACCTCGACGAGGTCGAGGCGGTGATGGCCGACGGCCAGATCCCCTACGAGCGGATTGGGCGACGTGGATTGCCGGGCGCTGGTTCGGTGGCCCTCGTGAGCCCAGAACAGGTCAAGGGCCTTGAGTTCGACGCCGTGATTGTGGTCGAACCAGCTGCCATTGCCACACTGCCCAACGGCTTGCGGCATCTGTACGTCAGCTTGACTCGGGCCGTTCAGTACCTAGGGATTGTGCATCGAGAACCTCTGCCGGCTGCTCTGGTTGCTCCTCACCCGGAAGCGTGAAGCAACCGTCGACCGAGTAGCCGTCGACAGCCTCGACCTTGACATCCGCCACATCACAAGCAGCCGAGTCGTCTCGCCAGAACATCAATTTGCGCAGCAAGTCCACTTGGCGAACGTATCAGCAGCGACGGCCGCCGTTCGGGAGCCTGCGCCGGAGATCACCCGAGCTTTGCTCAGATGTCGAGGAGGGCCTGGTCGATCAAGCCTGAGTTTTCGACGATGTAGTCCTTCCGGGTGGCGACGTCATTGCCCATCAAGACCGAGAAAAGTTCGGCGGCTTGCACGGCCTCGGCACCATCGGTCATCGTCATCCGCTTGAGCACCCGAGTGGCAGGATTGAGGGTGGTTTCGGCCAACTCATCAACGTTCATTTCACCAAGGCCCTTGAATCGCTTCCACTTGGCGAGTTCGATGTTGTGCTCGTTCGACAGCGCTTCGCGCTCCTCATCGGTATAGGCGTAGACTTGTTCGCCCCTGATTTTCGTGGCGAAGAGCGGAGGCTGTGCTGCGAAAACGCGGCCGCTTTCAAGCAGCGGTTTCATGTGGTGGAAGAACAACGTGAGCAACAGACAGCGGATGTGGCTGCCGTCGACGTCGGCGTCGCACAAGATGATGATGCGCCCGTAACGAGTCGCCTCGAGATCGAAGTCGCGCCCTGAGCCTCCACCGATCGCAGTAATGAGGGCCTGGGCTTCAGTGTTGTCGACCACTTGCTTGAGCGAGGCTTTGCCGGCGTTGACGACCTTGCCTCGCAACGGCAGCACCGCCATGATCTCAGCGTCACGACCCTGCTTGGCTGGTCCGGCTGCTGAGTTTCCTTCGACGATGAGGAGTTCGGAGTCGAGCCCGTGCAGCCGACAGTCCGCGAGCTTGTCTGGCATACCGTTTGACGACAGGCTCGACGCTTTCCGCCGAGCCTCGAGTTGCTGGCGTGACAGCACCCGGTTCAAGACAGCCTGAGCCATCTTCTCTCTGAGGCCATTGATCTGGGTCTTGCGCCCACCGCCGGTGGCCCAATCGGTGAAACCCGCCTTCATGGCTTCGTAAACGAGACCTTGCACGGCAGGGGTACCGAGTTCTTGTTTGGTTTGACCCTTGAACTGTGGTTCGGGGAAGGTCACCTTCACCGCGGCGACGAGGCCTTCTTGGACATCGGAGGGCGTTGCTCGATCGTTGTCGTCTTTGGCCAGCTTCTTGAGCTTCCGATAGTCCTTCAGTAGGACGTCGTTTGCCACCTTCGACAACGCTCGCTCGAAACCCTTGACGTGTGTGCCGCCTTCAGAGGTCGGGATCGTGTTGACGAAACTCACCGTTGTCGGCTCGTATCCCTGCACCCAACGAACCGCAATGTCGACTGTGCACGGACGGGTGACGGTCGACATCTTGCCGTCGACGGGGACCTTCTCTTCGAAGCTGGTTTCTTCGTGAATGGTGAGGATGTCGGTGACGGACTCACCGACCGACAGGTAGTCGACGTAGTCGGCGAGGCCGCCGGCAGCAACGAACTCTTCGGCGTCGCGCCCGCCACCGCGCTTGTCGTGCAGCTTGATGTGGAGTCCCGGTACGAGAAAGCAGACCCGGGCCACGTGGTCGCGGATCAGGTCGTACTCGAGACGGCTTTCGCTGTCGAAGATCTCGAGATCGGGCCAGAAGCGGATACGCGTGCCGCTGCGATTGGCCGGGATCTTCTTGACCTTGGCCAGCTTCGAACTGGCCTTGAAGCTTCCGGACTTCAAGTAGTTGCCAGGCACACGTTCGCTGAAGCACAACCGCCACGTGGCGCCATCTCGGTCGACCTCGGCCACAACCTTGGAGGCCAGCGCGTTGACCACCGACGCGCCAACGCCGTGAAGGCCACCCGATGCGCTGTAGGCGCCGGATCCGAACTTGCCGCCGGCGTGGAGTTCGGTGAAGACAACTTCGAGTGCCGTGCGCCCGTCGGGCTTCTTGTCGATGGGGATGCCGCGACCGTCGTCGGACACTTCGATCGAGCCGTCCTTGTGCAGCACGACTTCGATGTGGGACGCGTAGCCCGCAGCTGCTTCGTCGACGCCGTTGTCGATGATTTCCCAGACGAGATGGTGAAGACCCTCGGTTCCGGTGCCGCCGATGTACATGCCCGGCCGCTTGCGAACGGCGTCGAGTCCTTCGAGGACTTGGATCTTCGAAGCGTCGTAGTCGTTGTTCTTCTGTTGCTTGCGAGGCTTGGACGCCTTCTTGGTCGTCATCTTGCTCACCACCGTAGGGTGCCGATGCGAAGGATTCGGCGAGGTATTGAAGAACTGACACCATCTCGGCGAGTCGGCTTGATGGCGATTGACTCCGGCGAGTTGTCCGGCTTGCTCGGTGCATCTTGCTGCCCGACAACCGCAACGATTCGATCGGGCACGCCAACCCATGCGTATTCGATACGGGTCTCATCTCGGAACTTGGTGATGCGAACGCCGCCGGTGCCTCGGCCCTTGCTCGGAATCTCCGCCACTGAGGTCGACTTTGCGGTGCCCTGGTCGGTCACGGTGAACACCACAGAAAGCTCTTGGCCTGGGTCGACAATGCCTGCGCCGGTCACTCTGGCGTTGCCCTTGAGGCTGATGCCGGCGACGCCTTTCGCCCCGGGACCCTGAACGCTCACACCCTCGAGTGGCGTGCGAAGCGTCTGTGCATCCGAAGCAATCAGCATCAGATCTGAGGAGTCCGGCGCAGCAAGAGCGGCAACGAGGCGATCTCGATCGTCAAGCTTCATGACCGCTCGGCCGCTCTTGAGCTCGGCCAGAGCCGAACGCTCGGTCCGTTTGACCATGCCGAGTGCGGTGACGAGCACGAGCAGTTCGGTCCCGTCGTCGTTCTTGCTGGCGCCGTCAGCATTGTCGCCGTCGAGGTGCAGATCGACGAGCGCGATGATCTCCTCCCCGCGGTCAGCCGAGAAGACCTCGGAGGCGTCGCGGCCGCGACTTCGGCCGCCGACCTCGGGAATGTCGAGCGCGTTGGCTCGCAGTAGTCGACCACCAGATGTGATTGCCCCGACCGGGCGACGAAGCGAGCTCACGACCACCGATTCGATGACGTCGTGGCGACCAGGGGCATACGACTTTGAGCTGCCAAGTGGCTCACGGCCCACGACACCAGATGCCGCAAGTGTGACGACGCACGGATCGTCTGGTTGATCAGCGACGAGCTCCTCTTGGATTTCTTCAAGCGCAGGAATCTGTCCGGGGGAAATGATGCGAGTGCGCCGTGGGGTTCCGTACTTCTCGACCATCTCGCCCAGCTCCCGAATGACCATGGTCTTGCGGCGTTGTTCGGAACCGAGGATTTTCTCGAGATCAGCGATTGTGTTGAGCAAGGTGGTTCGCTCGTCGACCAACTCGTCGTAGGCAAGAGCCGTCAGGCGAGCCAGGCGAAGTTCGAGAATCGCCTCGGCCTGAACTTCGGACAACGAAAGCTCAGCCATCAGGGCCTCTCGGGCCGATGCTCGATCCGATGAGCCGCGGATGATGGCGACAACTCGGTCGATGTTGTCGATGGCGATGATGTAGCCGTCGACTTTGTGAAGCCGTTCCTGCGCTTGACGAAGGCGGTACTCGGAACGCTTCACGATCACATCGAGTCGATGTTCGATGTAGTGCCAGCAGAGGTCGTAGAGGCCAAGCGTCGTGGGCACACCATCGACCAACACCACGTTGTTGATGCCGAAGGACTCTTCGAGCGGCGTGTACTTATAGAGGTGCTGCAAGAGCACGTCGGGGTTGATTCCGGTCTTGCACTCGATGATGAGCCGGAGCCCGCTCGTTCGGTCCGACAGGTTCTTGACGTCGGAGATGCCGGTGATCTTGCCTGACTGGACGAGCTCTTTGATTTTGGCCACCACACGCTCGACACCTACGAGATACGGGAGTTCGGTGACGACGATGCCCTTGCGAGCCTTGGTGACGTCGACGATCTCGGCGGTGGCCCGGATTCGGAACGTACCGCGTCCAGTTTGGTAAGCGGTGCGAAGGTCGTCGTCGACGACCATGGCACCGGTCGGAAAGTCGGGCCCCGGGACAACGGCCATGAGCTCGTCGATCGTTGGTTTCGGCCGCCGCTTCGACATGACGATTTTGATGGCCTCGTAGATCTCGGCGAGGTTGTGCGTCGGCATGTTGGTGGCCATGCCCACGGCAATTCCCGATGTGCCGTTGACCAGCAGGTTGGGGAGCAGGCCGGGCAGGTAGGCGGGTTCGAGCGTCTCGCCGTCGTAGGTCGGCCGCCACTCGACGGTTTCTTCGTCGATCTCGGCGAGTAGATCGAGTGCGGCGTCGGTCAAGCGGCACTCGGTGTAGCGGTAGGCCGCTGGAGGGTCATCGAGACTGCCGAAGTTTCCCTGGGGGTCGACAAGGGTGACCGGACGGGAGAAATCCTGACCGAGGCGCACCAGGGCGTCGTAGATCGCACTGTCGCCGTGCGGGTGAAACTTGGCCATGACGTCGCCCACCACGTGTGCACACTTGCGGTGCGGTCGGTCTGGGTTCAGTCGCATCTCGTTCATCGAGTGCATGATCCTGCGCTGCACTGGCTTGAGCCCGTCACGCACGTCGGGGATTGCCCGTGACTGGATGACCGACAGTGAGTACGCAAGAAACGATTCGCCGAGTTCATCGGCGACGGGGACGTCGATGACTTCCCGTGCGTAGGGGAGTAGTTCGGTTTGCCGGGGCCGGGAACCGGGTGCCATGCGGGCCTTTCAGCGGGATGTGAACTTCGGGGGACGAACAGCGGATGAACAGGCGACGAATCAACCAGCAGTGTTGCCGTGAGGCACAGATATCTGGACCAGCTCGGCCAGAAAGATTGCCGTGTTCTCACGCAACGGCACAGAGTCGGCGTTATCGAATGAAGATCACCGACTCGCGCCGTCATGACGCCGACCTGATCATGCCCAACATTCGGCCCAAAGCGGCGGACTTCAGCTTGTCGAGGGGTTGAGAGTCCCTTGCTCGAGCGCTTTGAGATCGTCAATCAGTCGCGGAAAGTCATTGTGCATCGCGTCGGCCGCAATGTCGTGCCCCCCGAGTTGGTCGATTCCCGGGCCGCCGAGCGCAATGTAGGTGCTCGGATTGGCCGCTCGAATGGCTTCGATGGTCTCGATGATCATGTCGGGGACATCGTCGTCGACCCGATACATCGTCACCACAACTGCGACAGGGGATTTTTCTCGAGTGACTTCAGCGAACGACTCAGGTGGAGTGGCGGCGCCGAGCTCGATGACGGGGTGTCCGTGCGCCCGTAAGAGCTCGGCCAACAACCACGCTGCCAGCCCGTGGGTGTCGTTCGCTGGCGTCGCGACCACAACGGGTTTGCCGCGTACCTCGACCCGTGCGGTGTGCGGGCTCAATCGTGAGAGCACGACTGACATGGCCGAACTTGCCCGGTGCTCTTCAAGAACGGTGAGTTCGCCGGCGGCCCAACGGTCCCCGATCGATCGCATCGACGGGATCAACAAGTCGCCGATGATTGACGAGACCGGCATTGCACTTGCGAGCACGGACTCGACGATGGTCCAGACTGCAGCGTCGTCGCCCTGGCGGAGCCGTTCTTCGATCTGCTGCTGCCGCTCGATCGCAGGCATTCCCTTGCCGCGAGCTCGATAGGCATCGAGATCAGTGCGAGAGATCGACCATCCCGAGGGAAGCCGCTCAGCCGGGAGGAGCCCGGTACGAACATGGCGGTAGACCGTCATGTAATGAACGCCGAGCTCGTCGGCTGCCTCATTGAGGCCAATAGATTGGGTTGGTTCGGACACCGGACACCCCCCGGGTTCCAATACGACGCGCCGAAGGCCTCAGCGCTGAGCCGCGAACGTTGCCGGTGAGCTAGCGGCGACGGCGCCGACGCTCTGCGTCGACTCGCCGAGCAGCCCGCACAACACCGCTGAGCCGATCCCGAAGGGGCTCCGCGGCCGTCTCGAGCTCAGTATCAAGTTCTGGCGCAAGGGCTTCGAGCACAGCGCTGACGCTGACTCCCTGTTCCGCTGCAAACTCATGCCACTGGTCGTGAGCGCCATCGCTCACGTACGCGTGCAGCGCCTTACGCCCGGTGTCTTCGGACATTTGTCGGCCTCATTCCTTCCGCGTCTTCAAAACTTTTGGTCGAGATCCCGCCCGGGTCCCGCCACCTGGAGTCTCCAGGATTTGCAACGTTCTTCACTCATGTTGGGCGAGGTGAATGTACGTCGAACGTGATCTTAAACGAACTTATCCCCAGATTTGGGTGATTGGGAACGAAGATCTCCCACGAATGTTCCACTCTATGGAAGAAGGTGCGGGGCCTCGGCCTTCATTGCCTTGACGACTTGCTTGCGATTTGGGTTGACCATGAAGGTCTGCCCGACGGCGACTGTCGGCACTGTTTCGTTGCCGTCAGCAACACTGCGTACGAACGCGGCGGCATCCGGGTCGTCCCAGATGTTCCGCTTGTCGAGAGGGATGCCCGCCTTGTTCAGCGAACGCTCGAGTGCCATACAGAAGGGGCAACCTGGCCGCCAGTAAAAGGCGACGCCAGCTTCTGATGTTGCTTCGTAATCAGTCATGAGTAGTAGAACCATTCTCGGGCGTGTCGTGTTCCCCGGGGACGCGGTTGGTCGAATCGGCCCCTTTTGAATCGATGTGGTTCGAATCGGCCTTTTTCGAGTTGGAGCTCTCTGGGTCGTGGTTCTCTGATGCACCTGTCAGCCTGTTTGCGACGACTTCGTGTCGCTCGATGTAGGCGGCAAGAAAGCCACCGGCTGTGGCAGCAACCGGGAGGGCCAGCAATGCGCCCGGTCCACCGAACAGTGACGTGCCTGCCAGCACGGCAAAGATCGAGATTGCTGGGTGAAGGTCGAGCGTCTGGGCCGTGATGCGAGGTTGCAGCACGTAGTTCTCGACCTGCTGGTAGATGACAACGGCGGCGATGACCCACAGAGCTTTGCTGGGTTCGACACCGACCGCGACCAAAACGGGAAGCACGCCGGCGAGGTACGTGCCGAGGGTCGGTATGAACTGCGAGATGAGACCGACCCACAAGGCGAGGGCAACCGCGGACGGCAGGTCGAGAACCGTGAAGACGATCCAGTGGTACACGGCGCTGATCACAGCCATCAGGAAGCGAGACGAGATGTAGGCACCGGTTTTGTTGACCGCCAGTTCCCACACGCGCAGCACCTCGTGCTGACGAGCAGGGGGAAGCATCGAGCAGATCGAACGGCGCAAGCGGGGGCCGTCGGCGGTGAAGTAGAAGGTGAAAAGGGCAACGGTCAGCGTTTGAAACAACAGGTTGGCGATTGTGGTGCTTGCACTGAGCAGCTGATCGGCGATTGATGAGGCGTAGCTCGCAGCGTCGCCGCCATCTTGGAAGCGGTCGATGAGGTCGTCTGCCTCCACCTCGATGCTGAACTGCGTCGAGAGAAATGCCTGCCCATCCAGCAAGTAGCCGGGGAGGTTGTCGACGAGATCGGTGAGCTGGGTTGCGACGAGCTGCCCCATCGCGGCAAAGAACAAAATTGTCGCGAGGAACAGGCCCAGCAGGCTGAGAGCAGTCGCGAGCCCACGGCTGAGGCCTCGGCGTCCGAGCCGATCGACGAGCGGTTCGAGCGCAAACGACAAGAACAGTGCCAGCGCGACCTGGACGAGCAAGCCGCGGATCTGACGAACGACGAGCAACGTGAGCCAGAGGCCGACGAGGACCGTCCACCAGAGGAAGATGGCGCGACGGACCCACGGAGGAATATGGGTGTCGTCGCGCGGCTCCGCGAGTTCAGTCACGGCGCGGCCGTCAGACACTGCGCTTCCCTCAAACGTCGGGTTGCCGCGAGTCTCTGGGCTGCCGTCGGTCTCGCCGGTCGAACCTTCCATTGCTGACGGACTCTAGGTCAGCGCGATAGCGGACACGATGTGTCTCGCTGTGTCACGCTGGTGTTGGCACGACGTCAGCCTTTTCGAGCTCAGGCAAACGACCCCAGGCATCGGGAAACACCAGCGCGCGCCGAAGCTGTTCGTCAGACAGCGTGCCGATCTCTGCACCAGTCTCGGGATCGTGGATGACCACGACGCTTGGTTCGTCGATGTCGAGCCGTTCGAGCACTGCAGCCGCCGTCTCGGTTGACCACGCCCGATGCACATGCTTGGCGTCAATCATCGAGTCGCCCAGGGTGGTCCAGCTTCGTTCCGGACCGACGACTTCGGAGAGATGGCTCGGCACGGCATAGCCAACGGGGGTCCGATCCCAGCGCACGACCGGACGGGCAGTTGCACTTCCCCCTGGCGGTGTGGTGGTGAGGAACTGTTCGATGGTCTGGTTGCCGTGGACCGCGGCGGGATAGCTCGACATGAGTTGATTGATGGGGAGCTTGGCGAGCCGTCCTCGAACAGCAGCACCAATGATCTCTCCTCGGGCCGCAAAGAGCAGGAAGGCGCCCATCACCAGGGTCGAGACCCATCCAAAGGTGACGGCGCCGACCCACACCAGCGCAACCACAGAGCCGACGATCAGAACGGCGCCGAGAATGAGCCCGCACCGTCCGGAAATCAATCGGGCCCGTTCAGCATCTCCGAGCCGCTTCCACAGCGCAGCGGTGAGTACTCGGCCGCCGTCAAGTGGAGCGGCGGGAAACAGGTTGCTGATCGCCAGCAGAATGTTGACCGCGCCGAGCCAGGCCAGGACGACGTAGGTGAGTCGAAAGTCAGGCCGGTCGACGAACAGCGCTGCTGCCCCTGCAAATCCAAGACCAAACAGGAAGCTGGCGAAGGGTCCGGCGGCGGCAATCTGAAACTCGGCCCGGGGTGTTGGTGCCTGGCGGACAAGCTTGGCAACGCCACCGAGTAGCCAGAGGGTGATGGCTGTTGCCTGGACGTCGTGGCGCCGGGCGACAAGAGCGTGACCGAGTTCGTGACCGAGAATGGAGGCAAAGAACAGGGCCGCACAGGCAACGGCTGCGATCAGTCGGACTCGGAGCGATGCGTCGGTGTCCACCTGCGGGAGGATTCGGAACGCGAGCGTCCAGATGACAAACGCGGCCACACCAATGATGCTGATGTTGATCTCGATGGGAATGCCGGCGAGGCGGCCGGCTCGAAGGGTGGTCCGCACCCGATCATTGTGGCCGATGGCTTGCCGGATCGGTGATCAGAGAACTATTCGTACTCGGCATCGTTGAAGCGAACGAGGCCACCGCCGTCGAGCACGATGTGTTGGCCGGTGATCCACGAGCCGGTTTCGGCGGCGAGGTACAGCGCTGCACCCGCGATGTCTTCGACTTCACCCAGTCGTTTCAGCGGGTACATCTGGGCGACTTCTTCTCCTCGTTCGCCTTCCCAGAGCATCCGGGCGAAGTCGGTCTTGATCAGGCCGGGGCAGATGGCGTTGACCCGCACGCCCGGACCGAGTTCGGCCCCGAGCTGCTCGGTCATGTGGATCAAGGCCGACTTGGTGAGGTCGTACACGCCGAGGACTGGACTCGTCGTCAGCCCGCCAACGGACGAAATGTTGATCACCACGCCGCCGTTTTCTTTCATCGAGGCGTTCCAGGCGGCCTGGGTCCACGTCAGCGGGGCGGTGAGATTGACCAGAATCGTTTTGTCCCAACGAGACCGGTCGACATCGATCATGGGGCCGGCGTAGGGGTTGGTGGCGGCGTTGTTCACCAGAATGTCGACGGAGCCGAACGCTTCCATGGTTGCGGCGATGGCTGCGTTGGCCGTCTCTTCGTCTCCGGTGTTGCCGGCGAGCCACTGACACCCGTTCCCGATTTCTGCGGCCGCTTCCTCGAGCGTCTCGGTCTTGCGCGACACGATCATGACCTTTGCCCCAGCCTCGGCAAAGGTCTTGGCTATCGCCTTGCCAATGCCGCGAGACCCACCGGTGACGAGAGCTGACTTTCCATCGAGTCGAAGTTCCATGGTTGGCGAAGTTAGGACATGACTCGCACTACGGTCACGTTGGTGGGACAAGACGGCAACGCGGGGCCGCGAGGAGCGGAGTCCGAACGAGCTGTACCTTCCCGCGAGTTCCCCAATGGCACGGTGCTTCGTGATGCCGATCGCGTTCGAGATCTTGTGGCCACGCTGGTGGTCGACCCAGCAGTGCCAGTCGACGCTGAGGTTCTGTTGTTGTTGCACGACATCGATGCCAATGCCGCCGTATGGACCCCCGTGGTGCGGCGGCTTGTCAGCGCGGGTCGTCTTGCCCTCGCCCCGGATCTTCGCGGCCGGGGCGCCAGCTTCGGAATGCCGCCACGAGAGCGAGATCAACCCGTGAGCCACGCCGATGATGTCGTCGCTCTGCTCGAAGAGTTCGGCGTCGATCGCGTGCTTGTTGTTGGACACGGATGGGGGACCGAAGTCGGCCGTCAGCTTGCTGAGCGCTCTCCCGAGATGGTGTGCGCCATCGTGGCCATTGACCCTTCGGTCTGGCAGGTGGCTCCTCAGCGGCTGGGTACGCCACCTGCAACCCGGGATGGTTTGCGCCGATTTTGGATCGATGAGCTCGCGCCTTCTGGATGTCGAGAAGCCGATGCTGCTGCTGTCGCCGATCACGATGGAGAGGGGTCCGGCCCCTTGGTGATCCGTGTCGATCTCGAGATCGCTCGGCGAGACGGTGGACAACAGGAAGGCGGCAATCTCGATCGCGAGTTGCACGGCTCTGCCCAGCGAGCATGGACGGGACCCGTCGAGATTGTCCGGTCAGGGCACGAACTGGCGGTTGGTCGGCCCGTTGGTCGTAGCCACGACGTCCCGCTGTTGGATCACAACGGGGTCATCATGTCGCCGAACGGCACCGATGTGGTCCTCGCCGCGATCAACCGGGCGGACCGTGCCGTCGCCCGGGCGTGAAGAGCGAAGAGCCGTCGCGTTGGGGCGAGGTTCGAGCCGCCGTACTAGCTGATTGAGATGATCACCATCAGCACCAACATGACGGTGATGAAGCCAACGAAGAGCCACTCGAGTCGGTTGCGGCTGGAACGTTCGGCATTGAGGTAGGTCTCGAGCGCTTCTGAGCGGCCGTGCACCTCGGTGAGCTGACGCTCGATCGTCGCAATCCGCAGCTGCTTGTCAGCAGCGGCTCGTCGCGATTGCTTGAGTTCGTCGCTGACATCGGAGTACTGGGTCTGAAGGTCTTCGAACGCTTCTTCGGTCTCGAGCAGTTGCGATTGAAGGTTGTCTTTGTCGACCCGGTCGATGTGGTCGTCCGACCGGTCGTCGCCGGAGATGGGATTCTTGAGCCTGGTGCGGATGGGACGGAGGTTCGATGCATCCTCGGGAGCCACGGGGGCGAGCACTCGTTCGATCGACAGCAGGATGCGGTCGAGATACGCGGTGTCGTCCGGCAGGTTGAAGTGGGCCCAGAGGTTTCGGGCCTCGATGATTTGGCCGATCAGGCCCCGCAGGTCGTCGCCAAAGTGTTCGGCAAAGACCGGACCCCAAAACCGACGAAGCACCAGCAGTTGAAAGAGTGGGTCGGTCGCACCATGTTCGGCCGGTCGCCCCATGCGGTTCGCCGCGGTCTCCGTCCACGACATTTCGTCCGCAAAGTAGTCGCCCATCCGCTCGTCGATGAACGGACCCATGCCCCTGGCAAAGATCTCGAATGCTTCGGCAAGTTGGGCATGGCGACTGGTCGCCAGATCTGGGGTGCGAGCTGAATCTCCCATCGCTTGCTCTATCGGCGAAAAATGGTGCCTCCTGAGCAGGTGGTGCTACTCAACGGTCAATCTCGCCGACCGCTGCGACGGGATGAGCCGTTTGGCCTAGTTTTTGGCGTCGAAAGGCAATCCGGAACGGACCGTGGGCATTGCTCGATTGCTTCTCAACCCGGGTCCATTTTCGTCCGTTAATCGTGATGTGCAGGACAGACGCCTTGCGGCTTCACCCGGGATCGTTCTCGGATCAGGTCTCTTCTCAACGATGATCTTTGTGCTCGTTGTCTATGCCCTCCAGGGGCTGGGCATTGAGGCAATCATCGTCGCTGGTGCCGCGGGCGTCTTTGGCGCTGTCGGCGGTGCCGTCGGCTCCCTTTGGCACACGTGGAGTGTCCGTGATGCCTCAGCCGACATTGCCCGAGCTGAACACGATGCCCGACACGATCAGCTCACGGGGTTACTCAACCGGAGCGCGCTGTTCAACGAGCTCGACAGCGCATTTCAGAAGTCTCAGAGCGGTGACACGACGATGGGTGTGTTGTTCCTCGATCTGGATCGATTCAAGGTGATCAACGACTCGATGGGCCACGAAGCCGGTGATGAGCTGCTTCGTATCGTCGCGAGTCGTCTCAAGTCGTCGGTCCGGGGCAGCGATGTCGTTGCTCGCTTCGGTGGCGACGAGTTTGTGGTTGTGTGCCGCGACCTGATGAATGAGCAATCGGTCGTCGCCGTCGCCGAGTCGATCCTGAAGAACTTCGCTGAGCCGGTGTCGCTGTACGGCGGCGCTCAGGTCATCTCGACGAGCATCGGGGTGGCCATTGCAAAGCCGGACGATCAACGACGCCCCGAAGACTTGGTGCGAGATGCTGACGCTGCGATGTACAAGGCCAAGAAGACCCGGAGCGGTTTCGCGGTGTTCGACGAAGAGCAGCGCCTCATGGTGATCAATCGCCTCGACATCGAGCGGGACCTCGTTCGTGCCCTCGATGAGAACCAGTTCGAGGTGTACTACCAGCCGATCGTCAATGTCGATGAGCGTCGGCTATACGGCTTCGAGGCGTTGGTGCGTTGGGACCATCCGACTCGTGGTCTTCTCGGTCCGGGCGCTTTCCTTGATGTCGCGGAGGAAACGGGCATGATGGCGGCCATCGGCGAGCTCGTTCTGCGCGAAGCATGCGCTCAGGCCGCGGTGTGGAACTACCTCGCTCCAGAGGCCCGTGGCGTGCGAATGAGCGTCAACATCGCTGAGCAGCAACTCCTCGATGCAACCTTCCCGGAGCTCGTCCAAGAAGTGATCGCGTGGTCCGGGTTGCCGCCCGAGCAGCTCGTCCTCGAGATCATCGAGGATGTGATCGTCGACCATCTTGATGGTCTCAACATGCTCCGGCGGATAAAGCAGCTCGGGGTTGGTCTCGCGATCGACGACTTTGGAACCGGGCAGTCGTCGCTCGGCTATGTCAAGCAGCTCGACATGGTGTCGATCCTGAAGATCGACAAGACGTTTGTGGACGAGATGGGCAACGGTGAAACCGATCGAGCCATCATCGATGCAGTGGTGACCATGGCCAAGGCGCTCGATCTGCGAGTGGTGGCTGAGGGTGTCGAGAGCGAGCAGCAGCTCAAGGGTCTTCGTGATTCAGGCATCTCGATCATGCAGGGGTACCTCTTCAACCAACCGGTCACCGCACAAATGGTCGACCCGGAGAAGTGGTTTGAATCTCGGCCGGCCGCCGGTCCCGGAGCACCGAAGCCAGGCCTCACCCCGCTTGAGGTGAGCCGAGCCTTCGCCAACCCAGAGGCCCATCACCGGCCAGCTCGCCGCGCCTGAAGCAGGGAGAGCCCGGATCGCTCACAGGCGAGCGGGTTCGGTCACGAAGTCGATGAGTTGTTCGACCGCGCCGACGAGTCCTGGCTCGAGATCGGCGTAGTTGTTCACCCGGCCAAGGAGATGGCGCCAGAGCTCACCGGGTGGCCCATGAAAACCGAACTCCTTGCAGATGCCGGTTTTCCAGTCTTGGCCCTTTGGGATGGTTGGCCATACCTCGATGCCAAGCACCCGTGGTCGAATCGCCTGCCAAACATCGACATAGGGATGGCCGGTGATCAAAACATCGGGGTGGTCGATCGTGGCCGCGATTCGACTCTCCTTCGAGTGATTGACGAGGTGGTCGAGAAGGATGCCGAGGCGACGCCCGGGACGGGGTCCGAACCTCTGCACGATCTCGTCGAGGTCGTCTGCGCCATGGAGTGGTTCGACGACGACGCCCTCGATACGCAGATCGTCACCCCACACCTTCTCGACGAGTTCGGCATCGTGGATGCCCTCGACCAGGATGCGGCTGGCACGGGCAACTCTGGCCTTTTCGGTCGGCTGAGCAATCGAGCCGGATGCGGTCTTCGTCTGTTCTCGCTCGGTTGGCACGGGTGGAGCGACGAGGCTGACGGTCTTTCCATCGACGGAGAACGCACCTCGCTCGTTCCGCAATGTCTGCTCACGACCGTCTTGGTCGATGATCATCACCCATGTCGCCGTGAATCGCCGGACCTTGCCGACGTATCCAGAGCTGCGGTGTCGAACCAGCAAACCCTTGGTTGCAGGAAGGTTTGGCCATGCTGGACGCCGTCGCTGTGGCTCGCCCATGTCGAGGTCGCTGAGGATGCCGGACACGTTGCGAGAGTAGCGAGCGCAGCCAGCGCTGCTGGCAATGGTCGGCCAGCCGTGACTCGGGTGACGCGTTGATGCGGGTTAGGTGTTGATGAGGGTGAAGAAGTTGTGGGCCATGGCTGCATACCCGAGCTCGTTGAGATGGAACCGATCTTCGGACAACCGGGGTCGGCTGTCGCTGTCGTCGCCTCGCCACGGGTTCAGCGACGGCAGGCTGTGTTCTTCACAGGCGGCCCGGATCGCCTTGTTGGCCAACTGTCCGCGTTCTGATTTGCCCGCCGCCTCGCCCACAATCGCAGTGGCGGGGAGTTCAGCGATGATCTCGGTGAGTTCCCGTCGAAGTTTGGCGTTGGCCGCCGTCTTGGATTGGCGACGCCGGCCCGAACCCCAGAAAACATCGTTCGACCCGATCACGCAGATCACGAGGTCGGGAACGAGCCCGGCCGCATCGAGCCGACGCAGCAGCGGCAGCTGGCGGTCGATGCCATCGCGGACGCGGGCGCCAGACATTGAGAGGTTGATGGCTCGCCACGTTGAACCAGCGTCGGCATCGCGGTGTGAGAGAAGTTCGGTGAGTTGGCCGATGTAGCTCAGCGCTGGGGTCTTGGCGCCGATGCCGAGTGCGCTCGAGTCGCCGATCGACACCAGTAGCTTGGTTGCCGCTGTTCCCGACCCGTGCTCCGCCAGCAACTGCTCGACAACTCGATGATTCTGTTTGCTCCACCACTCGGTGTAGAGAGGTACTTGGTTCGTGATCTTGCGGACACCCGACATCACCAACCCGATGGCCCGCACGCCGGGACCAGGCCGTTTCACGACGAGATCGTCCAGCAATCTCGGCGACGTCACCTCTGAGTCGGAGTTGGCCACGACCGGAGTGTCTCAGCTGGAGAGGCGAACACCACGGTCGGGTGCCCGTACGCTCTACCGGTGATCCTTGTTGACGTCGCAGACGTTTCTGTCTCTCGGCCAGACAAGCCGCTGTTCTCCGGTGCGTCCGTCACGATCTCAACCGGTGATCGGCTCGGAGTCGTGGGCATCAACGGAACGGGGAAGTCGACCCTGCTGCGGGTGATTGCCGGTCGCCAAGATCCCGAATCTGGTTCTGTGGTGTTCGGCAACGGCGTTCGTCTGTCGATGCTCGACCAGACCGACGAGTTGCCAGCCGGCACCGTTCGAGATGTGGTTGCCGCCGTGGCCCCCGAGCCGTGGGAGGCCGAGTCGGTGCTCACTCGGCTTGGTATGGGTGATCACCTCGATCGATCGACCGCCGGACTTTCGGGCGGCGAAACCAAGCGCGTGGCCTTGGCGAGAGCGCTCGTCACGCCGTGTGACATGTTGATTCTCGACGAACCGACAAACCATCTCGATCTCGAAGGCATCGAATGGCTCGAGCAGCGCCTCATGAGTTACCGGGGCGGTCTTGTGCTCGTCACCCACGACCGCCACGTCCTCGACCGGCTGACGACGCGAATGATCGAACTCGATCGAGGCAACGTGCATGTGCACGAGGGTGGCTACGACGACTTTCTCGAGAACCGAGCTGATCGAGAAAGCGCCGCGGCCGACGCAGAGGCCATCCGCCGAAACCTAGCGAAGTCAGAGCTGGCGTGGCTTCGCCGAGGGGCGAAAGCTCGCACGTCGAAGCCGAAGTACCGAGTCGAAGCAGCCAAGAAGCTGATCGACACGAAACCTGAAGGACCAGCTCGACCGAGTGAACTGCACCTCGAGTTCCCCACACCTCGTTTGGGCGATGTCGTGATCGAACTCGCGAACATCGATGCGGCGACGCCTGATGGGCGAACACTGTTTTCGGGCCTCGAACTCAAGCTCGATCCCCGAGAACGCCTTGGGATCGTCGGGCCGAACGGCGCCGGCAAATCCACGCTGCTCGACATCATGGCGCAGCGTCGTGATCCACAGGCGGGGACCGTCAACTGGGGTTCGACGGTTGAGCTCGGCTACTTCCGTCAGCTCGGTATTGATCTCGACCCAGACGCCCGGGCTCGCGAGGTGATCGCGGGGCCTGATCGCAAGCCCGACTGGACCGACGCCCGGTTGTTGTCTTCTTTTTGGTTCGACGCCGATGCGCAATGGGCTCAGGTCAGCACGTTGTCGGGAGGTGAGCGCCGACGGCTCGAGCTGCTGACCGTGTTGGCCTCGAAGCCAAACGTTCTGCTGCTCGATGAGCCGACCAATGATCTCGATCTCGAAACGTTGCGGGCGCTTGAGGATTTTCTCGAAGACTGGCCCGGGGCGGTTGTTGTCGTGAGTCACGATCGAGCGTTTCTCGAGCGGGTTGTGGCCGATGCGCTGGTGATCGATGGCGAAGGTCGAGCGACTCGTTGGCCCGGAGGTTTCAACGCCTGGGACGAGCAGCGCAAAGCCAACGGGGGATCGAGAACGGTCAGCTCGAAGACTGCCGGCCCGGCGAAGTCGACTGCGAAGTCCAAGCAGAACCGCGAGAAATCGTCCGGTCGGTCCTCCAGCACGATTGGTCACCTCATTCGCGAAGCCGAGAAGTCGATGGCGAAGCTCGAGAAGAAGCGAGATCGTCTGCAAACTCAACTGGTCGAAATCACAGACGACCACAACGAGATGTCTCGGCTTGGTCAGGAGTTGGCCGATATCGAGGCCGAGTTGGCGCAGACAGAAGAACGATGGCTCGAACTTGCGGACGAGCAGGAACAAGCAGGCCGATAGATCACGGTGCTGTCGCTGGCGGCTCAGGCGAACTTGGGACAGGATGCGATCCACGCTGATGCTGGCGATCGAAGGAGAACGCATACATGGAACGTGTCGCACTGGTCACCGGGGGTGGGCGCGGCGCTGGCCGCGGCATCTCACTCGGCCTTGCTGAAGATGGGTTCGATATTGCGTTGACCTATCGCAAGGGGGCAGACGAGGCCGAGGAGACCGCGGACGAGATCCGGGCCATGGGTCGGCGGGCGCTGGCGATCCAGAGCGATGTCAGCGTTACTGCCGACAACGAGCAAGCCGTCGCTGCGACCGTCGAGGAGCTTGGAGGGCTGCAGGCGCTGGTCTGCAACGCCGGCGTTGCCTCCCGGGGTTTGACTGTGGCCGACACCCAGGCCGATGAGCTGCACCGAGTCATGGCGGTCCATGCTCTCGGCCCCCACCATCTCTGCTCAGTCGCAGCCCCGCACCTGCGCAACAACGAGCGAGCCGATGTCGTATTCATCTCGTCTGTTGCGACACTCAACCACAACGCCAATGGCGCTCCTTACAACATGGGCAAAGCAGCAATGGAGGCCTTGGCCCTCACGCTGGCCAAAGAAGAACGTCCGCATGGCGTGCGCGTCAACATCGTTGCTCCTGGTCTGATCGACACCGAAATGGGTCGGCGGTTGGTGAAGGGGGCGGCCGGCATCGACGACATCGCTGAGGTGCACGACAAGCAGCCGTTCGGCCGTGTGTGCACGCCAGAAGACATCGCCGATGCGGTGCGCTTCTTCATGTCTGATCGCGCCTTCCTCGTGACCGGCGAAAAGCTCAACGTCTTCGGGGGAGGGCAGGAGTGGCGCTAGCCGAGGATCTCGCTCGCCTGAGACGACTCACCGGAGCCAAGTGGACGCGAGATCCGGAAGACGTGTTGCCGGCGTGGGTCGCCGACATGGATCTGCCGCCCGCTCCGTGCATCGACGCGACACTTCGTGATCTGATTGATCGCGGTGATTTCGGCTACCCGCAACGCACGACGATGCCGACCGTCGCCGAGGCATTTGCCGAATGGCAGAGTCGCTACCACGGTTGGATGCCACCGGTCGACCGGATCGTGCCCTTCACCGATGTGCTGCACGGCATCGACATTGTGTTGTGGACCAACACCAAGCCGGGCGATGGCGTCGTGTTGCTCACGCCGATCTATCCGCCGTTCATTCGAGCCCTCGAGTCGTCCGGCCGTCGTCTCATCGACTGCCCGCTCGATCCCGATGGTTGGCGACTCGACACCGACGTGCTGCGGTCGGTGATCGACGAGCGGACCACCGCGATTCTCATGTGCAATCCGCACAACCCGACGGGTCGTGCGTTCGATGCAGAAGAGCTGGCCGGGTTGGCCGCCGTTGCAGAAGAACACGATCTGCTTGTGCTGTCTGACGAGATCTGGGCCGACGTGTTGCACCCGGGGGCCACGCACATTCCGTTTGCGAACGTAGCCAACCACCGAAGCGTGATCTTCTCGGCGGCGAGCAAGGCCTTCAACCTCGCCGGGTTGCGATGTGCCCTGGCTGCGGTCGGCTCTGACACGGTGATGGCAACACTCGACGGCTTGCCGAACCACTTTCGGGGAGCCGTCAGCACACCGGGAGCGCTCGCCACATTGGCGGCATGGACGGAGGGGCATGACTGGCTCGCGGAGACCCAGGCTCACCTCACCGACCAGCGTGATCATCTCGCCGGTCGACTCGCCGCCGAACTGCCCGGTGTTTCGTGGCAGATCCCTGAGGCGACGTATTTGGCGTGGCTCGACTTCCGTGGTGTCGATGGGGGCGACGAGCCGGCGGCTCGTCTCCTTGATCAGGCCCGCATCGCCTTGTCGCCCGGCTGCGACTTCACCGACGGCGGCCGGGGTTATGCCCGACTGAATGTGGCAACGACTCGTCCCGTGCTTGATGCCGTCGTCGATCGGCTTGTCGGCGAGTTCGCCTGAGCCTGCACCGAACGTGATCTTCGAGCACCAGGACTTCGACGGGCACGAACAGGTTGTGTTCTGCTCTGATCCCAGCGTTGGGCTCTCGGCGATCATTGCCATTCACTCGACTGCGCTCGGTCCCGCAGCCGGTGGTTGCCGTATGCAGCCCTATGCAACAGAGGCAGATGCGCTGCGCGACGTGCTGCGGCTGTCACAGGGCATGAGCTATAAGAATGCGCTGGCCGACCTGCCCCTCGGCGGAGGCAAGTGCGTCATCATCGCTGATCCGTCGAGACCCGACAAAGACGTGCTGCTGCGGTCATTCGGTCGCCATGTTCAGGCCTTGGCCGGGCGATATTGGACGGCGATCGATGTCGGTGTCGGCCCGGCGGATGCCGACGTGTTGGCGGAAACGTGCGACTACACGTTCGCTCGGGCCAGCCAATACGAACCGGGCTTCAATCCGTCAGCGTTCACTGCGCTCGGCGGACTCAACGGCATCCGGGCGGTCATGGCGCACACCCGGGGGAGCGATGATCTTTCCGGCGTTCGGGTCGCTATCCAAGGCCTTGGGGCGACCGGATCGCGGCTCGCCGGCCATCTCCACGAAGCAGGTGCCGAACTGATCGTGGCCGACATCGACGAGGCGGCGGTTGCCGACGCCGTAGCGGCCTTCGGCGCCAAAGCAGCGGCGCCAAACGTCATCCACGCCCAAGACGTCGACGTGTTTGCGCCGTGCGCCATGGGTGCCGTCCTCAACGATCAGACCATCAGCGAACTGCAGGCAACGGCGGTGTGTGGGTTGGCGAACAACCAGCTCGCCGAGCCACGACATGGTGCGGCCCTGCGGGATCGTGGGATCGCGTATGTGCCCGACTTCGTGGTGAACGCCGGCGGTGTCATGGGGGCGGCCACCGTCATCTACGGACCGCCATCACGAGAAGCCTCGCTCACCAAGATCGACGGGCTCTACGACACGATTCGATCGATACTGCAGACGGCACGCGACGAGTCGCGGCCGTCCTCAGATGTCGCAGACGAGATGGCGTTGGCCAAGATCAACGCTGTGGCCGACAACGAAGCGACCCGATGACGACAGATCTATGACGACAGCACAAGACCCACCGTTTGCGCCAGCATCAGCGAGCTACGTCGATCTCGTCGACCATGCGCTCACGACCACAAGAGGGGTGCGGGCCAGGCTCGACTTCGACCGTGATGTCGATGATCAGGTCCTCCTCGACTGCATCGACGTGGCCGAACAGGCGCCGACTGGGGGCAACAACGGCAGTCGTCGTTGGATGATCATTCGCGATCAAGCGACCAAAGATCGCATGGCCGAGCTCTACCTCTCTGCTGGCGTCGAATGGGTGATCAAGAAGGCCGAGGAGCTCGAAGGAACCGGCCACCAGAACGAGAAGCTGATGCTCGGGGCCAAGCATCTGGGCGAGAACATTGCCCGAACGCCGGCCCTGGTGATCCCGACGATCATCGGCCGTCACGACGGGAGTGGGCGTCCGGGTCTGTTCGATTCAGTCATCCAATCTGCGTGGAGTTTCATGGTTGCTCTGCGAGCTCGTGGCCTGGGCACCGTGTGGACCACCATGTTCCTCAACGAGGCCGACAACGTCGCGGAGCTTCTGCAGCTGCCCGATGACGTGACGCAGATCGCGTTGTTCCCTGTGGCCCACACGATCGGGGCCGACTTCAAGCCGACCAGCAGGCGCTACCCGGCGCGTGAGATCACCTACTTTGACCGCTACGGGCGCACGCTCGCCGACAGCCGGAGTGAACCTCGGTCGATCGCGGACGGACCGGGGGTCATGGTCGAGGTCGATGTGAAGGCGAGCCCTCGGGTGGTGTGGGATCTCGTGACGGATCTCAACGTCCCCGCCGAGTTCAGCGACGAGTACGTCGGAGGAAGCTGGGACGCTCCGGATGAGGCCCCTGGTGTCGGCTCGACGTTCACGGGGCGCAACAAGCGGGACGGGGCTGAGTGGACCACAACCAGTCACGTGGTCGAGTGGGACGCGCCGAAGGCCTTTGCTTGGCATGTCGAGGACGTCGACGATTCAGCTGGCCGCTGGCGCTTCGCGATCGAGAAGGTTCCGGGCGGTAGTCGACTGCGATTCCACGGCCGGATCGGTCCTGGTCGATCGGGTCTCTCCGACATGATCGATCGTGCTGTCGATGGCGGGGCCTCTGAGAGCGAGGCGCGAGAACTCGAGAGCGTTGTGATCGGCCGACGCCAAGAGATGTTCCGAACCAACATGCTCGCCACCGTCGAAGGCGTCAAAGCCATGGCCGAAGCGGCAACCGGCAAACGCGACCACTCGGGATTCCCCAGCCTCTCTGACGACTGACCAACCCGTAACAACACAGGCACCCTGAACCCCGTTCTGGAGCACTCCACCGTCTGAAACGACGGTAGGAGCCTCCAGAACGGAGATGCGGGGCGAACTTACCTAACTGTAACTACTGTTAAATACATTCAATTACAGTTATGGGATGGCGAAGTCATGGGATGTCGTGCGGAATCTCGGGTGGGGCGATGTTGCTGTGTCGGTGGTTGGCGATGCCACTGCGATCGGCGACGAACCCGAAGGTGGTGTGTGTCGGGGTGACCTGATCGACGGTGCCGTGTCAACGTGGGTCCGGCCAACACGGCCGGATGCGGACGGTCGAATCGTCGTGCAGCGTGGGCCGACGGCTGTCGCGTCGCAGCCCGAGGCGGTTCGTCTCATCCTCGATGTTGAGCCGCTTCCAAGCGACCCCACTGCGATTCCGTGGGCCGCGGTGGCCTCGTCGATCGTTGCTGGTGCAGTGGTTGCCCTGATCTTCTCACCTTTGTTCGCCGTCCTCGCCGCGGTCTCGGCCTTGGGGTTGATCGGTCGCAGCTTGGGCTCGAGGTGGACCCACCGTCGAGCGATGAGTCGGCGGTCTGCTGATCTCGTGATTGCTGCAGACCGGATCGCGGACGCCGCGAGCGCATGGGCGGTTGCAGAAGCGGGACGTCGTCGTGCCGTGGTCGATGATCCCGACGCCCTCGTCGATCCGTTGGTGGCCGGTGGCTATCCCTGGCAAGAGCTCGATGCCGCCGAACTCACCGTGAGCATCGGCCGGGGAACGCAAGAGGCCACGCCGCTTCTTGAGTTCGGGACCGATGACCCCGCCGTTGTCGAGTTGGTACCCGAGGCAGTGGCTCTTCGCGATGTCCCGATTGCAGTGACCGTTTCGGCTGGGATGGGTTTGGCCATCACCGGAGACCGTGGCCCCGCCATGGCAGTGATGCGATGGGCTGTGCTCGAACAGGTCGTTCGCCATGGTCCAGCGTCGCTCCCGGTGTTTCTCATCACCACCGCTGACCGTTTGGTGGAGTGGGACTGGGCCAAGTGGCTGCCTTCGTTGGCTGGTGTTGGCGTTGGTTGTGAGGAAACAGACGAATTGCTGGCAGAGGTGACGGGCTCTGACGTCGGAGGTCTACTCATCGTCGATGGGGTCGAACCCACTCGGGCTGGCGGGCTTGCCGAGGCCTTGGCGGGTATCGACACCGCGCACCGCTTGCTGTGGATTGGCTCCTCGACCCTGGTGCCCGCAGCGTGCGGTGTAACGGTTGACGCCACGGCAGACGGCGGGGCTCGCCTTCGTTCGGGCGGCACTCTCTCGGGCGGGGCGGTCGATCTCATCAAGGCTGCATGGACGTTGTCGCTCGACGATGCGCTCGGGTGGGCCCGTGGGCTTGCCCCATTCGTCGACCCCCTCGCCGCTGACGGGGCAACGGCGTTACCGCACCGTTTCGGCATCGGTGACCTTGGAACGCCTCACTTTGAAACGGGTTGGCAGGATGCTCGACCCGATCGTCTCGTTGCTGACGTGGGCATGGGGGCCGGCGGCGTTGTCTCACTCGACCTCGTGGCCGAAGGCCCGCACGCCCTCGTGGCAGGAACCACCGGCTCGGGTAAGTCTGAGTTTCTGCGAACACTCGTGACGAGCCTGGCCCTCCGCCAGCCGCCCGAGTTGTTGTCGTTCGTCTTGGTCGACTTCAAGGGCGGAGGTGCTTTTGATCCGGTGAGCGGGCTGCCCCATGTCGCGGCAGTCGTCACCGACCTTGATGCCGATGAAGCGGCTCGAGCGTTGACGAGCATGCGAGCCGAACTTACCGATCGTGAACGCACGTTGCGTCGGTTGGGTGTAAGTGATGTATCTGACCTTGAACGGGCTGCGGCGGTCGAGATTCCCCGGCTGGTTCTGATCGTTGACGAGTTCGCCACCCTTGCCGACGAGCTGCCCGACTTCCTCGACGGTCTGGTCGACATCGCCCGCCGAGGACGGTCCCTCGGTGTTCACCTCGTGTTGGCAACCCAGCGACCCGCGGGCGTCGTGACGGGTCAGATCCGAGCCAACACCAACCTCCGAGTGTGCCTCCGTGTGCAGGACCGCAACGACAGCATCGATGTGATCGACCAGCCAGATGGAGCGCGACTGCCGGCCATCCCTGGCCGAGCTCTGCTGGCGATCGGCGCTGAGCGGCTAGCCCAGGTGCAGGTGGCCAGCGTGAGTGAGACGCAGGTCGACCAGAGGTTCGAGCCCTTCGTCCTTCATCCGGCAATCTTCGCCGAAGATCCCGTCTTCGCTGCGACCTACGCCAACACCGTGGCCGAACTCAACGCCGGCCACGCGTGCGAAGCGGTTGATGATGGTGCCGAAACGTCGGTTGACACCATCGCAGCGGCGATGTCCGCTTCGACCGCAGTGCGGGCCGGTGCACCCTGGCTCGAGCCGCTCACAGCTGTGGCGATCGATGATGTCGCTGTGGCGATGCATGAGGCCGCCGACCACGCACCAGGTGATCTTCCGTTCGGCCTTCTTGATGACCCGGAACATCGGCGCCGGCTGCCCCTGATTTGGCCGAGCGCCGAGTCGGGCCTATTGATTCTCGGGAGCGATCGAGCGTCGGTTGAGCATTCGATTCGTCTCGCTGTTGTTGGCCTGCTGGAGCAGCGACGTTCTGTCTACGTGTTTGACGGCCTCGGAGGGCTGGATGATCTCAACAGTTTCGTTGGCGTTGGTGATGTGCTCAGCCCCCGGGAGCCGGAGCGAGCTCTGAAGGGCCTTGGCGTTCTTGCTCGAGCGGTGCGGAACGGCGGTGAGCCACCAGCGATCGTGGTTCGGGGTTGGGCCAGCGTTGCCGATGGTGTGGCTGCGGCAGGTGGCGCCGAGGCAGCGGTGGAGCTCGAACGCTTGGTCCGCGAAGGGTTGGCCGCTGGCGCGCCGATCGTGGTGACTGGTGCCAGCGATCGGGACGTACCTGGCCGGGTTCGCAGTCGACTTGCGACTCGACTGCTGCACAATCTGGCAGACCCATCGAGCTATGCGATGTTTGGTCTCCGTGGGGCCCCGAATCTTGGGGCGCCGTTGAGCGTTGTCGATCCCGACACAGGACTCATCGGCATGGTTGCTGACCTGTCACGATCCCGGCTCGAGCGTGTTCGCCGTCTCCGGCCAGCCGGCGGAGTGCCGAGTCCGATCCGCACACTCGGGCCCACGGTCTCACTCGCCGACCTGCCTGAGGTTGTCACCAACGGCTCAACCCACAGGCTCGCTGTCGGGCTCGACGAAGATCTCGAGGTGCGCTCGGTCGAAGTTCGGCCGGGGCGGCCGCTTGTCGTCCTGGGTGAGGGGAGCGAACCCCACGGGGCGGTCGTCGATCGAATTGAGGCTCGGCTTGCAGCGAGTGACCCGCTGGTTGTGAGCAACGCTGATCTCGTCGGCCGCGATGAGGGTGTTGCCCTGGTCGCGCAGGCTGCCACCGAGGGCCGGCCGCTGGTGATTGCGGCGAGCCCTCGGTCGGCAAAGGGGTTCGACAGTTGGATCGGCAAGTTGCTGAGCGACGCCACCGTGATGTTGGTGAACCCGACGAGCCGCGACGGAGAGATCTGTCGGGTCGTCATCCCCGACCTGCGCGACGCGCCGGTTGGCCGGTCGGTCATCGTTGACCGCGGCCGAGTCGCCGTCGTGCAGTTGGCTGCGTGAGCTTCGCTGCCAGCGATACGGGCTAGCCGAAGTCGAGGGTCAAGGTCCGGGTGTTGGTCTGACCGTTGACCTGGAACTGCACATCGAGGGTGACGGTGCCCCCCTTTGCGGCGTCTGACTCGAAGATGGCGATCTCGTCGCGGATACCGCCGGCTGGTATCACCGACAAACCTGATTCGACGACTGGTAGCGACGAATTGCCCGATGCATCGGTGAGTACCCATTCGGTGGCAAACGATTCTTGGTTGCTCGCCGACTCGTTAGCGAACCTCACCCAGACCGATATCCGGCCGTTTCCGCTGACGAACTGGTAGGCGAAGAAGCTGAGGTCGAGATCGGGAACCTCGTCGACGACGATCGCTGATCGCGTTTCGAGGGGCACGCGGCTGACATCGAAGTGAGCGAGTCGCCCGGAGACGTCCAACGATGGATTGGTGAACTCAAAAACGTCACCAGTGTCCAGGACGTACTGGTAACCACCCGCCACCGGCGTGCGACTGGTGGCGTTGAGTGGCGCGTCGAACTTTTGCCTCAACACGTTGACGTAGCCTGCATACCACCAAGCGTTTGTTCCCTTCGAAAAGTCGTTCTCGGTGGGGAACGCCACGCCGTTGTAGTTGACGAGTCCGTCAAAGACTCGAGTGGCATCAACCGGGGCCGGAATGGGCCGACCGTCGGACGGCAGTGGGTTTGCGTTGATGAACTCGGGCGAGTTCGAGACAAGGAGGACCATCTCGGCTCGAGTGTTGCCCTCGTCGAGAAAGCCGATCCAGAAGGACCGACCGTTGGCGTCGGGTTGGCGGCCGAGAACATTCGGGTACACGGCGTCGACGAACTGGGCGTTCGACGTGTTGTCGCCGTACAGCGCTTTGAACTCGTCGCTGGTCACGAAGAAGTCAGCGATGCGACGCGTTGACCATTCACCGCCGTCGTACTGGTCGAGCCAGAACCGGATGCCGTCGTTGTCTGGCTGTCGTGCAAACACGGCGGCGTAGAACCGGATCACGATCGAGTGTTCGTTGTGCAGCGTCGGGTCTTGTAGTAGCTCCTGGTACGTCGTGCCGTCGTAGGACGCCGCAGACGCTGAGGTCTCGGTTGCAACCAAGGCGGAGGCGACGAGAAGCATCGCCAAAAGAATCTTCTTCACGTTGTTCCCTCCGGGCCTCGGCCGGCGATCTGCCGCTTTCCCTCCACCGATTGGCCCGACGTTTTTCTACCACCGGCAACGGTGCCGGTCTACCGCAACAACAATCTCGCTCGACCAAGAGTCCGAGGCCCAGCCCGTGCTCGAGCTCAGGTGCGCGGCCAGCAGCGGCCGCTAGCGATCGAGGATGACGTCGACGTTTTCGTAGGCGGCGGGATTCACGTGATGCTTGTGCAAGAGATCTGCCACGACGGACATTCGCTGGCCATAGGTGGTCCAGTCCGACACGGGCGTGGACGGCTGCGTCCAGTCGTTCGAGTTGCCCGACAGTCCAGTTGTGGTGTCGATCCCCGAGACGGGTTCGACCTGTTCGATGCCCGGAATGTCGATCTCGCTGAGTTCGTAGTTCGCCGGGTTCAGCTCATCGCTGAGATCGAGGTCATCGATGAGGTTGTTGTCTTCCGGGCCCGGGGGGATGGGTTCGTCGAGCTCGAAAGAGGTGCCCTCGCCGTCCTCGGCTTCGAGCTCGAGTTTGCCGTGCTCGGTCATGATCTCCGCCACACTTTTCGATGTGGGCGGCAGGTCCCCCGAGGCGATCGAGATGACGGCCGTGAGAGCGTGAGCGCCAATCCGCGCTTCGATTTCGAGCCGGTTGAAGTCGAGTTCGTCGTCGATCACTGCTTGTTCGTAGACCGAGACGGCGATGTTTGACTGGAGCTGGAACTTCTGTTTCTCCGTCGGGTCGTCCGTCGTCATCGCTGCGAGTTGGAGCGCAAACGCAATCTGAAGTTCGCGCTCGCCTTCGTCGAAGCTGTTGAGAAAGTCCGTGACCTTGGTGTCAGTGATGTCGCCGTCTCCGAAGATCTCGACGAACTCGAAGTACTTCCCGAGGATGGTCGTGGCGATCTCTTGGTTGCCGTCTGCCATGAGCTGCTTGGCAATGTTGGTTGGTGGCCTTCCGAGGATCGTCGTGTCGCCGGTAATGGCGCCCTTGACGGTGTTTGATGCGGCTGCGCCCCACGTGGGCCAGGTGGTTCCGCCATGGCCGGGTTGCGTCGGGTCACCCATCTGGTCCGGGTTGACCATGCCCTCGAGGGATGTGGAAGCGAGGGCGTAGAGCTCGGTGATGTAGTGGTTGCGGATCCCGTCGGTTGTTTCGGGCATCTGCGTCACGATCGAGAATCGAGTCAGGAAGTCGTCTTCGGCCACATCGGTCATGGCTGCGTCGTAGAGCGACTGCACCGTGTCGGTCTGGGCGGCAAAGATCGAAAATCCGGGTACGCCGCTGGCCGAATTCGGCAACAGCTGCAAGAACTCATAGGCCGAACCAGCGTCGTGGGAGAACACCTGATTGTTGATCGCATCGGCAACGATCTTCGTGGCATCGACCGTCTTGCCGTCGATCTCGACGGTGGTCTTGCCGTCCGCCAGCGCGGATGCGGCGGTCACGGCGTCCCGCCGCAATGTGTCGTTGGTGGCCAACAGGTCGCTGAGGGCGGAGGTCGAGATCGCCAGCTCAGGCACGAAGAAGATCTCGGCATCGGTGGCGGCGACGAGCGCGTCGAGGGTGGACTGACTCCCAAGGAGCGATGTGGCCGCCGCAGCAAGGGCAGGGTGGGTTGGGTCGTCAGCAGCGGCCCGAAGCTCGGTCAGCCCGATGAGGCCATCGCCGTCGGTGTCGAGATCGTCAGCGTGTTGTCGCACAATGACAAGAGCGTTGTCGCCCGCGATGATCGCCGTGGCACCATCACCGTCGACCAGCGACTCCCACAACTGCTCGACGTGGCTCCAGGGGTAGAGGGCGAGCGTCAGCTGGTTGCTGTCGACCATGTTCGCTCGCTGCACCAGAATTTCGGCCAACAGGTGCAGCTCTTCGTCCACCTCGGAAAGGGCAGAGGGCGCCGACGACGACAGCCCGGCCCGGAACAACGCTCGAGTTGCTTCTCCGCTGATGTCGTCTGCGTTGTCGGCCCGCAGGCGGAGCTGTCCGGCGCTTCGTCGAACCTCAGTTGGGTCGATGGCGACCTGTTGCGCTGATCCCATTGCTCATCTCTCTCAGATCTCGACCCACGAAGCGGGGCGGCTTGGCCGGGTTGGCCGGCGAGGTGGTGCGACACCTGGTGGTAGGGCGTTGCGTTCGCGTTGCCAGGCCTCGAGCTGTTCGTTGTACGCCGCGAGCTCAGCGGCATAGGCACGACACTCCGACGCTCGGGATCGGCACTCGTTCGCCAACTCGCGAAGCTCAGCTGCTGTCGAAGTAGTCGTCCGTTCGGTCACGTCGATCGTTGACTCGACGAGGCGACTGAGCCCTCCACCGCTGAGCACGTTCTCGCCAAACAGTTCTCGGGCCCCGGCCACCAACGACTCGGTGTCTTCTGCTGCTCGATCGAGTTCGAGCGCGGACTGCTCGAACTCTGATGCGGTCGGCACCTATCGGTAGCCGAGGCCATGGTTCATGACCTGGTCGAGGCCGTTGTATTGATCGTCGACGGCCCGAGACATTTCGCCAGCGGCGCTTTCGGCCTCGGTGAGGGACCCGGACAGCGACTGCACAAACGCATCGAGCGACTCGGCCATGCCGACGACCGAGGCCCGGAACAGTTCGAAGGTCTCAGCCGTTGTTTGCTCAGCCGCTCCCATGGCTTCGCCGAAGCCGGCTGCCGACTCCCGGAACCGCTGTGCGTTGTTGCCGGTCCAGTCGGCGGCGTCGGCTTGGGCGACGGCATCAGTCACCGACAGCTTGAGTGCGTCCATTTCGGTGGTGATCTGCTGCTGGGCGCGGGTTGCGGCGGTGGTCACGCCGTCAACAACTTCGGTCGTGAGCGTGAGCGCTGCCTCCCGAGTGGCTCCGACGTCTCCCGCAGTTGTGCTGAGCTTGGTTGCCAGCTGGTTCAGATCTTCGAGTGTTGCACCGAGCATCGCCATGATTTTGTTCCCTTGTGTTTGTTGTGCTTCGTACGTTCAAGGCATTTGAACGTAAATAAACGTATATAACACTCCATAGGTTCGTCAACTGGGCGGACCTTCCCGGGCCGAGCCACGTGCGTGGGTTGGAGAGTCAGTACGATCCCGGCGTGGAAGGGATCGCCCCATCGCCAACTGGCCGACCCGTCCCTCGTCGACGGCTTGCCCTACTTGCCGTTGGTGGTTTCTTGTCCACGTCGCTCGCCGTGATTGGTGGTGCCGCGGCCGGCGCAGCAACGCCGGGGGCAGATGGCCAGCTGTGGTCGCTGCCGACGATTCCGGTGTCGCCCTCGCTCGACCTCGTCGTCGCTCTGGGCTTGTTCTACGCCGGCATGATTTTGCTGGTGCGGGCCTGGCTCAGCCTGCGCAAGGTTGTGCTGTCCGAGCCGGTGCCGATGCTGGCGCTCGCGCTCGTGATCTGTGCGTGGGCTGCGCCCTTTGCGCTTGGTCCGCCGCTCGCGAGCCGCGACGTCTACGCCTACGCAGCTCAAGGAGAGCTCGCGGATGAGGGCTTTGACGTCTACAGCGAAGGGCCGGGTGCCCTCGGCGACTCGGCAGTGCTCGACTCAATCGATCCGCTCTACCTCGATGCACCGGTGGTGTACGGCCCAATCTTTGTGCACGTCTCAGCCCTCGTGTCGTCGAACTCCGACGATGTGATTGGGTCGGTCATCATGTTCCGCTGGCTTGCGATCGTTGGCCTGATCGTGTCGGCCGTGGCGGTACACGACTTGGCGAAACGGTTCGGGCGCAACTCGCGTGATGCTGTGGTGTTGGCCATCGCCAACCCGCTCACCCTGCTCCACCTTGTTTCCGGTGCACACAACGAGGCCATGATGCTGGCGGTGCTGCTGGCCGGAGTGGCGATCGGTTTGCGGCCACAGCTTCGGGTCGTTGGCATCGTGTTGTGCGCTATCGCTGCGTCGATCAAGATCCCTGCAGTTCTCGGCGTCGCGTTCCTGGCGTGGCCGTGGGTGACAGCGGCTTCATCACGAGTGATGGTCGTGCTTCGCGCCGTCGGCGCCGCAGTGCTCGGACTCTCCGTCATCGGTGTGGCCGGGCGACTCACGGGTTGGGGTTGGGATTGGGTCGACGCCATGTTGGGCGCCGATCCCGTCGAGGCATACCTGAGCGTCACCAGCGTGATCGGGGTGGCGGCCCACACCGTCACCGGTGCCAACTTGGCCACGATGCTCGCCGTGGCGAGAACCTCCGGCCTCGTGCTTGCCGGCGTGGTCACCGTCTGGCTGCTGGTGGCAGGCAAACAATCGGCGCCGGTCGCTCTCGGCTGGAGCCTCACGCTCTTTGCCCTACTCCACCCCACAACGCAACCTTGGTACCTGTTGTGGGGGCTCATGTTGCTGGCACCCACGACGGCTGGTGGTCGTAATCGCAGCTTCGTTGCCATCAGCGCGATGGCTTCGCTCGTTGTGCTTCCGACTGGCCCGCAACTCGCGCTTGGTCTCGTCGAAGACCAACGCATCCTTGCCGTCGCACTGGCCCTCGCCCTGCTGCTGTTCCTCACGTTCAATCCGGTGGTTGCCGTGCGCTCGGTCTTGCCGGTTCGGCGCTCAGTCGATCTGGTGTCGGTCATTGTCCCGACCCGGAACGAAGCGGCCAACGTCAGGGAGCTCGCCGATCGGGTTGCAGCGGTAGCGGCGTGGCCATACGAGCTGATCTTTGTTGACGACTCCGACGACGAAACCCCAGCGGTGCTGGCTGATCTTGCCTCCAGCGATGGCGCGGTGTCGTTCATCCATCGCACCGACGCCGATCGGTGGGGTGGGCTTGGCGGGGCTGTGGTCGATGGCTTCAATGCGGCCCGTGGAGCGACAGCCGTCGTGCTCGATGGCGACCTCCAACACCCCCCAGAGGTACTGCCCGACCTCGTTCGGGGCATCCGTGCTGGCGACAACTTGGTGGTTGCGAGCCGGCGTATGCCGGGTGGCTCTGACGTCGGGCTCTCTCGCTCACGGTCGCTGCTGTCTCGGGCCGCGTCTCGCTCGACCCAAGTGCTGTTTCCGTCCCGATTGGGACGAACTGATGATCCGCTTTCAGGGTTTTTCGCCGTGCGTCTTGATCAGCTCGATCTCGGCCTGCTCGAGCCCGACGGGTTCAAGATCTTGGTCGAAGTATTGGCGACTCACCCGGAGCTCAGCGTTGGTCAGACCCCATTTCGGTTCGAGGCCCGGGCTGAGGGCGTCTCAAAAGCCGATCTGAGCCAGGGTGCGCGCTTTGTCGGCCACGTGATCGATCTGCGGTTGCGCACAAGTCGACCATGGGCCGGCGTGCCCAACCCCCAGCGTCTCTTCCGCCAAGCCTGACCCCACTGCACCCGTCGCTCACCTGCCGACCACGAACACCCCGTTCTGGAGTCTCCCAGCGACGTTTTGGACGGTACCGGCCTCCAGTTCGGCGAGTTAGGAGCTCGGAGCGTTCTTGTTGGTCGGACGTTCGCAGCTGACGGAAAGTTCTCGCCATGACAGGGCGACAACGGCGATGAGCATGAGATTGCGAATGGTGAGCAGGGCCGCCGGTGGCGTGCCATGCAAGTCGGGCGGGCCAAAGGCTGCGAGCGTTGCGCCGGTGATCACGACTGTTGCGGTGGTCGTGGCAATGAGCGGGTGACGCCAACCGAGGTGCGAGGCGGCGACGGCGGCGAACGGTGTGAGCCAGAGCAGAAACTGTGGGGAGAGCAGGGGAGCGGTCACCACGAGTGCTGCCAACATGCCGAGCACCATCACGGCATTCGCGTTGTCGTCAGCTGTTCGTTTGTGTGCTGCCCTAGCCCAGGCGAGGGCGACGACGGCAGCAGCGAAGATCAGCCGACCGACATTGGCCAGCGTTGTCGACATCGTCCCGATGCGAAAGGCGTCGGCCTCGAGCCGCGATGTCTCTGCCCCAAACAGAGCGATGGCCGCCCCGGGAAGTGACTCGACGTGCCAGCCCGTCGCGTCTCGCAGCGACAACACCTGGCCAATGGCGTCGCTTGACCCGTACGCGAGCCAACCAGCCATGGCAACAACGCCGAGTGCCGACGCGGCAATCGCAGACCGGAACTGTCTCGTCGCCAAGGCGAGAGGAATGAGCACGACCGGCATGATCTTGATGGCGGCTCCGGTCGCGACAAGCGCTCCGAAGGCCAGGGGTTTGCGGCGAGGCAAAACGAGCAACGCTGCGAGTGCGAGCAAGGCAACCCAGAGGTCGAACCGGAGCAAGCCGCCTGGCACGAGGGGCAGGCCAAGGATGAGATAGGCAGCCGCGGCGTTGCGGTCGACCCAGCGGTTCAGTGCTGCGGCGAGGCTGAGGTCGATCACGAGCGAGATGGCTACCAACAGTCGATGAGCGCCAACGATGGACGAACCAACCAATGCCTCGATCAGCACAACCGAGCCAGGCGGATACTCGACGGGTTCGTCGATCCAGTGCCGTCCACTGATGCCGGCGATTTCCCAAAACCGTTCGATGTCCCAACCAGCCAGTTCGACTGCCTCGTTGGTCCACGGACCGAAGATCAGGGCCCCGGCAGCTGCAATTCGCAGCGCAATAGACACCGCAGCGAGCCACGACACCGGCTGAGAGACCGCATCGTCAGCCGTTGCGGCTCCCGGGCTCGTCGATCGTGGCACAACGGGCACGATATGGCCGCTGCGGTCGGGGTCGGTATCCTTGACATGGTGACGACTGATGTAGACACAGTGATGGCCGTATCCGAAGTAGCGCTGGCCACCGTGCTTGATGTGCGTGCGGCCGAAGACGACCCCGGTGCGTCCGCTCTGCGAGTGGCCATCACCGGCTCGAACATGACCGACTTCACGTACGCCCTCGACCTTTGCCTCATCTCCGAGGCTGAAGAGGGCGACGCCGTCTACACCCAGGGCGACCACGACGAACTCACCGTGATCATCCCGAAAGACTCGATCGAGAAGATGACCGGCGCCACCCTCGATGTGCCGGCCAACGTCGACAACGGCGGTCTGGTCATTCGGAATCCCAACACGCCGAACCCGCTCGATGGGCTCGATCTCGACCTCACCGGCGAACTACCCGAGAAGATCCAAGCTGTGCTCGACGGAGCCATCAATCCGGCGCTCGCCTCTCACGGCGGCTTCGCTGCTCTGGTTGGCGTCGACGGATCGAAGGCGATCGTGACGATGGGCGGCGGCTGCCAAGGTTGTGCCGCCAGCGCCATGACCCTGCGCGACGGCATCTCGAAGATGCTGATTGAGGCCCTGCCCGAGATCACCGAGGTGGTTGACGCCACCGATCACTCAGCAGGCGAAAACCCCTTCTACACCTGAGCCTCAGCTCACTGCCTTCCCCCGGCTCACCCTCTTCCCCCGAACCACCGCCCGGTTCTCCCGAATTGGCACGGTTTCTGCACGGCATCCGTGCATTTTCGTGCCAGTTCTTCGGATTGCCGCCCAGTCCCTGCCAATTGGCAGGGTTTCTGCACGGCGTCCGTGCAATTTCGTGTCAGTTCCGGAGGATGGGGAGCGGGCCCCATGGTTCAATCGCACACGTCGTGCCACAGTCGAATCGTGAACGTAGGGAAGCTGTGAGAATCAGACTTTGGATGGCCGTTGCGCTGGCCGCGCTGGTGAGCGCAACCGCCTGTACGGACGAAGCCAGCCCGCCGGTGAGCACCGCCGAGCTCACCACCACCATCGTGGTGCAAGAGTCGACCACCACCGAGGCCTCAACAACGACCACGGCACCCGAGCCGACCGCACCCCCGACCTCCAGTCAAGAAGAAATCGAGGCGGAGCTGATTGCGACGTTGGACGGAGCGGATTCGATCTTCTACCTCGACCCGATTGATCCGGATTCGCCAATTCTCGATCGTTACTACGTGCCGCAGATGGCAGCAGACCTGCGGTTGGCGCTGTCAGCCCGTCTGGAAGCTGGCCACAGGTACGAAGGTGTCTTTGAGCGGCGGAACATCATCGACATCGTGATCGAGGGCCGGTCAGCCACTGTGGTGGAGTGCGGTCTCGACGCAATTGCCGCAATCGGAGCTGATGGCACGGTCGTCGTTGAGTCGGATGAGGTCCCGTACATCAGGGCCTATGAGCTGGTATTGGGCGATGACGGTCTTTGGCGAGTAGGCGACATCTCATTTGGCTCAGAGAAGCAGCAATGCGAATAGCGCAGCTATTTGCCTTGGTCAGCATCTTGTTGGTGGTGGTGTTTACGTCCCCTGTCGAGGCAGGCGTGAAGGACGAAGAGGTCGATACCACCACTTCGTCGGAGTCCGGTTCGTCGCCGTCGATTGGGGCGTCCATCGATGTGCGTATCGATGGCGGTGGCGGGGCGGTCAACCTCGGACCTGACCCCTATGCGGGGTGTGATGTCTTCAGTGGGCTGAGCCTGCTTGATCTGTCAGTGCTGTCGTCCAACGTTGGTGCGCCGCCTGCGGTGCCAGACGGTGAAGAGGCGGTGCCAGACCCAACGGTCTATGTCCTCATTCGCTGCAACGCCGGCTTCATTCGCTGGTGGGAGCAGGGTGATCCCGTTCCATCTGACGTGATTGACCTGCTTGTTCGTTCGGCCCGATCACGAGTGCCGATCGTGCCGCCCGAACCGAACATGAGCCCCGACGGTGTGGCCTTCCCGTTCATCACACAGCTCCCGGTCTGGCTTTGGATCGACGATGCGGCGTGGACCCAGGCCCAAGCGTCTGCGGCGATCGCCGAGCTCGGCTTGGTCGTCACGGTGACCGCGACGCCGACTTCGGCGGTGTGGAATCCGGGGGATGGGTCAGCGTCGATCTCGTGTGGACAGGGCTCGCCCTGGTCAGCTTCGCTGCCTGTCGACGCCGTGTCGGATTGTCAGCATGTGTACGTCGATGCGCTGTCGGCTGACGAAGGGCCGCTCACCGTCACGAATCAGGTGTCGTACGACCTCGGCGTTGCCTGCAGCCCGGCAAGTATCTGCGCCAACGTTCCCGCTTTGCCCGGGCTCGCCGTTACCGGCAGCCAGGAGGTACGGGTGACCGAGGTCCGAGGCGTCATCACCTCGTAGTGCGCCGAGCTGGCACGATCTCTGCACGGCGTCCGTGCAATTTGGTGCCAGTTCCTGGGGCCACGGCAGGGTTTCGTCGAACTGGCACGATTTCTGCACAGCGTTCGTGCAAAACGGTGCCAATTCCTGGGGTCGCGGCCGGATGCGGAGCAGCGTTAGCCGCCCCAGATGACGACTTGGCCCTCGCTGGTACCGATGGCAACAGCGATGGTGCCGTCGTCTCGCTCGACCACGGCGAGGTTCGTCGTGATCTCGCCTGGAAACTCCACCACCTGCTCGAGTTCGCCGCCCTCGGCTGTTCGCCCGACGATCGCCAGCGCTGTCCGCTCTTGGATCGGGATGACGACCTCGAGCTCACCGTCACCGTCCGCATCAAAGAGCGCCGCCAGATCGAGATTCGTGGTCCGCAACACATGAGACGTCGTGCGGATGCCACCAGTGCTCGGCCCGAAGGTGCCGGCAAGTTCGAGCCGCTGGCCGTCGAGGCGGAACCACTCGATGTTGCCGCCGATGTGTGGTGTGCGCACCACGACGAGCTCGGTCTCACCGTTCGGACCCGTTGCGCCAACACCAATCTGGTGGCGCCACCGATTGCCAAGTCCAATGGGATCGCTCTCGGCGACGACAAGCTCTTCGGGGCTCGCAGCATCGAGGAGGTCGGTGGTGTCGTAGGCCACCAAACGAGCGCCGCCAGACGCGTTGCTCACCGTGACGATCACCTCGTCGGAACCATCACCATCAAGGTCGGCGAGCATTGGTGAGATGCCCTCGACGACGTCAGCTTCTTCGAGCGGAATCTCGATCCCGGTGACAGCCGCATCGTTTTGAGCGGTGACCCCGACGAGCACCGCTGATGCCTCGATGTTGTCGCCGAGCGCGCCGTGCGGATATCGCTCGGTTGGTCCTGCGAGGGCAGCAACAACCTCGTCGCCGATCACTGCGATGGCATCGGGCACCTCGCCCGACGCCGCCGGAAGCTGCGAGTCCAGCATCAGGGGTCTGGTGCTGACGTTTCCGTCGGGGTCGGCCACCACTTCGACGGGCATCGACTGGTCGTACGGCGCCCACTCAATGCCGTCCGGTCCTTCCCACGCCAAAACTCCGTCAGCATCGAAGCCGTCAAAGATCTTCGGCTCGGAAGAGAAGTCGGCAACGCCTTCATAGATCCGATTGCCGTCGAGCGGCATGGGTCGGGCGAGAAGTTCGACGGCTTTATCTGCTTCGTCTTCGGTCACAGAGCTGTCGGCGGCTGCCTCATCGGCATCCGCATCGGCGCCGGCGTCCTCGACACCGTCGTTGTCGGCGGACGACGTGCCGCTGTCTTCCTCGATGATGGTGACTTCGGAGATCGAGTTGGCCGTTGGTGCGGCGTCGGTCGAGCCGGAGCACGCGGCACCAAGCAAAGCGAGCACGCCGGCCAAAACCATGAGCGACGTCGAGCGACGTCTGGTCGGTGCTGTTGGCGTCGTGCTCGTTGGCGTCTGATCAGCCGTCGTCAAGCAAGCCTGCGCCAGCGGCGGGTTTTCGGTTCTCATCGGTTGCGGGGGCATGTGTTCGATGAGTCAATTCTTCCAGAAGGGCAAACTCCAGCGGGGGCAGGCTCACCCGACGTTCAGCCCTTGGTTCGCTGGGCGCACCAGGTTGCAAGTTCCGGGTGGGCTAACTCGCGGGCCCGATCGGCGACTTCGTCGACCACCTCGAACTCGAGGAGGCCGACGCCGCGTAGGTCGAGTTGGAGATAGCAGTCGATGACGCCCGACTCGACCTGACGATCACGATCTCTCGTCGAACTCACCAGCGTCGACCGCAGCAGTGTCCCAACGATGCCCGGGTAGGGACTCCGCCCTTTGGAAACCTGACGCCGCAACGCCTGCCACCCCGAAACGGACGTGCCGTAGTCGTCGCGGGCGATCGGGCCGCGCGTGGGGGCGACGTCAGAGGCGATGATCGTGCCAATCCCTTCGTCTTCGGTGAGGAGTCCGATCGGCAGATTGTCGAGAACGCCTCCGTCGACCAGCAGCTCACCGTCGGCTGGAACCGGAGGAAGAACGCCGGGAATGGCAACGGATGCCCGGATGGCCGATCCGAGCGGGCCGCGGCGATGAGTGCGCCGCTCCGAGTGCGTGAGGCTGGTGCTTACGCAGGCGTACGGAATCCACGTGTCGCTGATCGCCCAGTCGCCGAACTGGTTGTCGATCGAGTCGCTGATCCGACGACCGGAGATCATGGACACGATCGGGAGCGTGTAGTCGAGCAGCTTCTTCACCTGCTCTGCGACGGCGTCGCGGCGCTCTCGCCCGACGAGACCTTGGGCGTGCACGCCGGCGATGACCGAGCCCATCGATGTGCCAACAACGGCATCGATCGGCACACCCAGCTCTTCCAGGGCCTCCAACACGCCGAGATGGCCCAGGCCTCGTCCGCCTCCGCCGCTGAGTGCGACGCCAACGCCTCGCCCAGCAGCAAGCCGCGCGAGGCGACCTACCTCGGCGTCGCTTGTTCCCTTGAGGTGAATGAGCCGATCAGCATCGAGGCGCTTACGGAGTGCCTCGCTGCCGGTTGGTTTCGTGACGTGTTCAGGATGTACGACGCCGAGCCAAAGCGGAACCGTTCGCGAGGACTCTGCACGAAGGTTTGCCACGTCGGCCACCTGGGTGGACGTTGGGTTGGCGTCAACGAGCGCAACCAGCAGATCGGCGCGCTCAACGGCTCGGCGAGCCCAGATCGGAGCGGAGGTGTCGCTGACATCGAACAGCAGGTGATCGTTGGATTGCTCGGCTTCGTGGAGCAGCTCAATGAGGTGGGCCTCGCCAAGGTCTCCGGTCCGGCACTCCGAGATGCTGGGATGACCGAGCACGGCATCGATCTCGCCCGGCGTGAGCATCATCGTGTTCGCGATGGCCTCCAGTTGGTCAGAGATGTTTGGCAGCATGTGGCCCTCGGCGACGAAGTCGGCGATAGCGATCGAGCGGGCCCCAGCTGACCGTTCGACGTTCGATGTCATGCGGGCGGCGGATCGTCGAACAAGCAACGCTGGTAGTTCGGGATGCGACGCAAGGAGACGAATGAAGTCTTCCCGGCCGAGCTGAGCAACGAGCGATCGTCGGACGGCGCGTACGGTTGCTGAGCGCGGGGCGCCGTCGAGCAACCCGAGTTCTCCGACGATTTCGCCCCGACCGATCGTGGCCAACGGGGCTGCACCGGGGCCTGCCGGATCGAGCACTTCGAGCCTGCCGCTCACCACGAGGTATGCGCTGCCCGCGTCGTCACCCTGAGAGAAGAGTCGTTCGCTCGGGCTCAGTGAGATCCACGACACGGTCCCGGCGATGGCGGTGGCGGCGTCGTAGTGGTCAGGTCCGAGCTGGTCGGCCAAGAGTGAAGCGACGCGACTGCGGTCGGTGCGATCACGTGCGGCCGCTACCAGCTCAGCTTCAGCCGTTGGTCCGGCTTCGCTGATCGCCGCCCGCAGTCCGGCACGGTCGATTTCGATCACCGTCGCCGGTTGAGCTGCTCTGAGCGTTGCGGTGCGTCGGCCACCGACGAGGGCGGTGATCTCCCCAACCAGCGCACCAGGCCCGTGCGTGGCGACAATCAGACCGTCGCGCAAACTGGCCTCGATTTCACCGTTGACGACGAGGAAGGCGCGGTCGCTTCTTTCGCCGATTGAACAGATGGTGTCACCTGCAGCGAGTCTGAGCTCCGATCCGTTTCGGCGCACCACCTCGCGAACGTCGCCCTGGGTCCCTCCGTTCATGAAGGCGGAGCGTGTCAGATTTGGATGGATGGATCCAGTCGATCGGGGTTTTCAGTCCACCAGCGATGAGAGTTGGTAGGTGCCGGGCAGGCCCTTCAGCTCTGTCTGTGCGAACGGAACGGTCGCCGTTATGTCGAGGGCTGCAGCGACGTCTGCCGACACCAAGGTCTGGCCGCCGATTGCCTGGCCAGCGACTCGGGCCGCCGTGTTGACCGTGGTGCCGAAGAAGTCACTGCCTCGGGGAACGACTGAGCCGCAGTGGATGCCAGCCCGAATGAGGAGCTCGCCGAGCTGCGGGTGGTCGTCGAGTCGGCGACGGAGGGTGACGCAGAATGCAGCGGCGTCGGAGGGCGTGTCGAACGCCAGCATGAACCCATCACCGAGCGACTTCACGACGGTTCCGTTGAACTCAGCGGCGCAGACCTCGACGACATCCTCGTGGCCGAAGAGCAGATCGAGCCACGCATCATCACCGAGCGCCGCTGACAACTCAGTCGATGACTCGATGTCGGTGAAGACGATGGTCTTGACGCAGGTGGCTCGGCGGGTAGTCGTTGGGGTTGAAGCGATGGTGGCGGCTGCGGTCATGTACTGAGTTTCAGGCAGGCTCGCCGATCCCCAATCGGGGGGACCCCGGGTGTTGTCGGGGTCGTATCGGGGGTCGCCGAGATTCGTCGGGCTGCCCTGGCTGAGCCCGCTGATGCCCTAACGCTCGGCTTCGCTACCGCTCAGCTTCTCTGTCGCTCAGTGCTAGGCGGGACCTGCGCCTGCATCGCGGCTCGCATCGGTCGCTGGCGCGTAGGTGCGTTGTGCCAGCCGGTCGAGATCTTCGTACACGCTGACGTCCAATCGAACGCGGTGGTTGCGAAGAGCAGGCGTTGCCTCGCCATGCCCGAGCGCTTCGGAGCGCTGCGGTCCCCAGCGGACCGTGACCGGGACTGGCATCGTCGGCAGTGCACCCACCTGCTCATGGCCGACAGCGCTCAACGTGTAGCTACCGCCGTCCCAAGACACCGAGCAGACGAACTCAGTCGATGGGAGAACCGTGGCCGCGAGCGGCACGAGGAGCGCGGGCTCGATGACCGGCCCGATGTCAACGGACACGGTCTCCACGTCGTTCGCATAGCTGTCGGCGAGCGAGGTTCCGGTGCAGATGGGGCAAAGCGCGTCGCCGTCGGGTTGCCATGTGTCGTCGGGCATCAGCCGGCTGAGGCTGACTCCGTCGATGCGATGCAGCAGCCGTATCACCATCGTGCTGGACGGCGCGCCGAACTCGGCGAGACGCTTGGCTGAGTAGGCGAGGTCGTCAGCGAGACCCCAGGTGAAGCCAACACCTCGCCCTGCCTTCGCCACCAGTGCACGGAACTCGCCGAGGGACAGATCGAGTTGGGTGTCGGTCATGTAGTGGCGAGAGGTTCGGGATAGACCCACGCGTCTGGATCAGCGTCGACTAACTCGTGCGGGAAGGGCGCACCGCGGAACATGTTGATGCGCACCCAGCGATCAGATCGCGGGTCGAAGTGCGTGGCTCCGAAGAACGACAGCTTCGACCGGAGCAGGTCGATGGGCAGCATGTCTGCAGCAATGGTGTTGTCGCGAATCTCTGCGTAGGGAGCATCGACGACCACTTCAAGCCGGCGAGCGATGTGGCGATGCTCGGGGTGACGTCGGAGGAAGTCGCCGAGCGTTGCCTCAGCGTCCCACGTGTCGAGATCGGCGTACATCCGAGCGGCGTCGCGCCCGGGCTGAAGCGGTTGTTCGTAGTCGCCAATCGGCTCGTCGTGGCGCTCGCCCAACCTGGGCTCGAGCTTCTCTTCAGAGACGTACCAGGCCCGAGCATCGGTTTCTGCGGACTGCCAGTCGATCGCAAGCGCCCAGCCGTAGACCTGATCGACCATGGCTTTCACGTCCGCAACCGGACGAGAGCCGTCAATCGGCACCGGGGATGCTTCGTCGGCATGCATGGTGTCGGTCAGTTCGTCGACGAGGGGGCCGTACGGTTCGAGCACCAACGAAACGAGGAGCTCCTGGCCTTCGACGGACAGTTCGTCGTGCGCCCACGCAATCAGCTCGTCCCAGGGGTCGGCTGCGTTCAAGGAAACCTCAGCAAGGCGCTGGTCGATCATGTCGAGGTCGGCTCGCAGCTCTGTCAGTTTGGCTTGCTGAATCGGGTGTTCTGAGTGCCAGCTGTCGACCGTTCGTCGAGATGCTTCGATCGACGCGAGGAACATGGAGATCTCGGCCTCGCTCGCTGATGGCAGCGCTCGGACCCGAGCCAGTGCTTCTTCGCGGGCTTCGATCCAGTTGTTGATCAGGCGGGGGTGGGTGAGCAGGAACGGGGCCATGCCGAGACCCGTCGAGTTGCCGACGCCAAAGCGGCGACGGAGTGATGGTTCGATCACCGCGGCGTCGGGCGACGCCATCCTGGCCATGTGCTCGACCAAGTCCATCACGAAGGTGCGGATCAGGTAGACGGTGAGCATCTCGGCTTGGAAGGGGGCGACCAGTTCGGGGCGGTCCTCGATCGCTTGGCGATCGGCGGCGCCGAACTTGCCGCTTCCGTACACCGCTGTGGTGCGCATCGCGTACCCAATCGACTCGACGTCTTCGACCTTGGGCTGGCGTCCGGCGGCCAACGAATCGACCACGCTCGAGAACAACCGCACCGACCGGTTGGCCCGCGAAAGAGTGAGCTCTGAGGCCGAGACCCGTCCGCTTTCTTGGAGCGGCACGTTGGCCCGCAAGCGCTCGATGTCTGCGTCGGTCGGGACCCCATCGTGTAATGCGAAGGTGGCATCCCACGCGGTGGCGATCACTCGGTCAGACCGCTGATCGGCCGGCAGGTCGTGGGCGAAAGCGACAAGGGTGTAGGTGCGAGGCGGCTCACCGTCCGCGCCGGAGGTTGTGGCGGTGTAGAGAGCCGTGCCAACTCCCTTTGCGTCGATCTCGAACCGGGGGCGGCCAAAGGACCAGCCCTCGCGCTTCATCCGACGCAGCAGCGTGCGCATGAACGACAACCGGCACTGATGGAACGAGCCCATCCGCTCGAGCCGCATCACCAGTTCGGGCGAGCGCCGCGCCGCGCCGGACCCACTCATGCCAGCTGCACTCATGCCGACTCCTGTCGGCCGAAGTTCTCGGCGAAGAACCGATACCAGTTGTCGCCCATTACTGCGGCAACGCCAGCGTCATCGAAGCCGACGGCCTTCAACCCCGCCTCGATGTTGCCGAAGTCGAGGTTGGAGCCAAACCAATCGGGTTGCGGCGGGAAGCCCGGGGCCGCAGCCGAACCTTCTCCGTAGTCGATGCCTTTGGTCCAGCGCCCTACCCGCATGTATTCGACAATGCTGTCTGGCTGGTCTTGGCAGAGGTCGCTGCCGATGCCGAAGTGCTCGACGCCGTAGGTTTCGGCGGCATCAAAGGCCATGTGGCAGAAGCTCTCGAGGGTGCAGTCGGTCTTGTCGGCCAAGTGGTGCGGGTAGAGCGAGAAACCCATCATCCCGCCGTTGTCTGTCACCGCTTTGATCACCTCGTGGCGCTTGTTGCGAAGCGCTGGGTGCCAGGCGTGGGGGTTGGCGTGAGTGATCGTGATCGGCCGTTCGGAAAGCTCGGCGGCCTCGATCGTCGAGCGATCAGCTGAGTGGCTCATGTCGATGACAAGGCCAACCCGGTTCATCTCCTTGATCACCTCTTTACCCATGCGGGTGATGCCGGGATCGTCATCTTCGTAGCAGCCGGTCGCCAGCAGCGACTGGTTGTTGTAGCTGAGCTGCATGAAGCGAGCGCCCAGCGCGTGGAGGATCTCGACCAGGTCGATGTCGGCCTCGATGGGGGATGGGTTCTGAAACCCGAAGAAGATCGCCGTGCGGCCGCTCTCTTTGGCTCGATCGACGTCGGCGGCTGTCTTGCCGTGAATGATCAGGTCGCCATGAGCTTGGAACCAGCGGTTCCATTTCGACATCTCGGCGACGGTTTCGCGAAAGGTCTCGTGGTACACGATCGTGACGTGGACGGCGTGCACACCGCCGTCGTTCATCTCGCGGAAGATCGACTCTGACCAGTTCGCAAATTGCAAACAGTCAATGCGATACATGCTGGTGCAGCTCCTCAACCTCGCGACGTCCCGCTCCACAGTAGGCGGTGACTGATTTCAGCCTGGCACCGAGCCGTCGGCCAAGGGGAGAGGTTCCCGCTCAGCGGGAGCTGTGTGGGCGTCAGGTGCCGACGATTGGAGGAGTCGTGAGTGGCGCCGTCTCCGCAACGTTTGACCATGGGCCAGCTTCGCCACCCGCACCGATGATGCGCACTCGGTAGGTGCTCGCACCGTCTGGGCGCCCGCGATCGTCAACGAACCACTCGTTGGCTCCCGCGAGACGACGAGCAAAGACGCCGATCGACTCGCCATTGCGTTCGACCTCGAAGCTATTGCCCCGCTCCGCAGCCAGGCCGCCGAGACGCAGCACAGTGACGCTGGTGTCGGCGTAGCTCGAAACAAGCGTCGGCGGGCCGGAGGCGCCGAGCGGAACGGTCACGGTGAGCTCAGGACCAAACGGGCCTTTGGCCCCGGTGGCGTTGCTGCTGAGCCGGGCCGTGTAGACGTAGGTCTCACCTGGAACCACGTTGGTGTCGATCGGCCGTTCAAAGAAGTCGCCGAGTTCGCTTGCTGGGATCTGCACGCCGTCGCGGAAGAGCTCGATGGTTGTTCCCGGCGCGTCCCTCCAAGCGAAGGGCACACGGGTGGAAGAGAGCTTGAAAATGCCAAAGTCGACGATCAAGCCCGGGTCGCGCAAGGTGACGTCTCTTGTCTCAAACGTGACCGGGGCCGAGCGTGGTCCCTCAACGCCGGCAACGACGGCCGTCACCGTCACGCTGTATGAGGTGAGGAAGTCCAGGTCCCTGATGGTCAACCAGCCGTCCGTATCTGAGATGGCTGGATTGTCGTCGACATACACGTTGTAGGACTCGGCGCCGGCAACACGATTCCAGTTGATGACGGCGAGGCTGCCTTCTGTCCGGGCGACCCGAAGCCCGTCGACCGTGCCGATGTGATCGCCTGATCGCTGTTCTTGCGGCCGTGCTTCTGATGTTTGGGCCGCCACTGGCGTCGTGCCAACGGCCAGCATCGCAAAGACCGCCAAAAGAACGATATTTCGTAGTACCCGCATGATTCCCCACCTTGTTTGCGCCGGAACCTCGCCAGTCCCGTGGTCACGATCTTCCACGATGTGTCCGTGCCTGTCGAGGAGTCGATTCTCACAAGGTCGCACGAGGGAGGCCGAGTTCGAACGTCGCGCCGCTTCCCTCAATCGCCGGCACGAGATCGAGCCGACCGCCGTGATTGTGGGCCACCCGACGGGCAATGGCGAGCCCGAGCCCAGCACCGCCCGTGCCGTTGCGAACGCGAGACTCGTCGGCCCGAACAAAGCGTTCGAAGATCTTGTCTGCGTACTCAGGCGGCACGCCAGGTCCGTCGTCGTGCACGCGCACAATCGCTTCAGGCCCACGATGGCCAACTTCGATGCGGACTCCGGTGGCGGCGTGGGCGGCAGCGTTGTCGACCAGATTGCGGATCGCACGAGTCAGCGTCGACACATTGCCGGCCACTCGCACGGGTTCGATGACCTTCACGTTGACGTCGACCGGGTGAGGCCGATCTGCCTCTGCCAAGCAGATCTCTTCGAGGTCGACCTGCCAATCGCCGCTGCTTGGGTTCGAGCCGGCGCTCTCGTCCATTCGGGCCAGGAGAAGCAGATCATCAACAAGGCTTGCGAGACGAGTGTTTTCCTCGTCGACAACTGCAGCGACGTGTTCCCAATCGGCCTCGTCCGGGTTCGACCGAGCCACCTCGAGCGTTGCCCCGGTTGCCGTGATGGGGCTGCGCAGTTCGTGTGAGGCATCGGAGATGAACTGACGCTGTCGCTCGTTGGCTCCCTGCAGGCGATCGAGCATTTGATTCATCGTGGTTGCCAAGTGTTTGAGTTCGTCGTCTGCTTCGGGAACGGGGACTCGATGGTCGAGACTGTCGACACCGATCTCGTCGACCTGATCGATCATGCCCTGAACAGGGCTGAGCGCTCGGCCCAGGGAAAACCATGTGATGGCGCCGATGATGACGAGAAGCAAGGGAAGCACGATCAAGGCAAGGTCTTCGATCCCACTCGAGATCTCCTCGTCCGCGGCAAACACGTCGGCCTCGAATCGCACCAGGAGGTTGTCGCCGGCTGAATCTCTGATCACGATTCCGTGGACAACCACCGGTACATCGAGTGAAACGGTTTCTGCTCGGCGTTCTACCTCGTTGATCGCCCAGCGCACGGGACCCGATCCGTCGTCTTCCTCTTGGCAATTGAGGAAGTCGGCGGTTGCGCGACAGCGGACGGTGCCGACGATCTGCACTTGGCCATCGCTGATCAGTTCAATCTCGCGTCCGCCGACGTCGAGAACCTGCAGATTTCCAATCCCGTCTTCTTCGTTCCAGTCCTGGAACGGCTGGCCGCCCTCGTCTTCGAACCACCCCCGGATCCTCGCCTGCAGGCGCTCGCTGTAGGTGTGCAAGCGTTCGTCGGTTTGAACCATCGCCTCCGAGGTCGATTCGAACGATTCAACGGCTACGTCCTCATCGATTGACGACACTGCACCGAACAAGACGATGACCGCAATCGTCAGCGCCGACGTGGCCAGCACGAGCAGCGTGATCCGAACTCGGAGTGGAATCGACTTCACGGTGCCAGCCGATATCCGTGGCCGTGCACGGTCTCGATACGAGCCGGAAGGGAGCCGCGGTCGATCTTACGTCGGAGGTACCCGATGTAGACCTCCACGACGTTGGTGCCGCCGTCAAAGGTCGGTCCCCACACCTGTGACAGCAGATGGTCCTTGCTGAACACTTGACCGGGGTGGGAGGCAAGCACTTCGAGTAGGTCGAACTCGCGCTTGGTGAGCTCGGCAGCTGTGTCACCTCTTTTGCATTGTCGGGTGGAGTGATTCAGTTCCAGATCCCCAGCGATCAGCGCCGCTTGCTCATCGTTGGGGCCGCCTGCGCGTCTGAGCAGCGCTCGAACATGCGCCAACAGCACCACAAACGAGAACGGCTTCACCAGATAGTCGTCTGCGCCGGTGTCGAGACCCTCGGCTTGGTCGTACTCACCGTCTTTGGCGGTCAACATCAGAATCGGTGTGGTGATTTCGTCGGCCCGTAAATCGCGACACACCTGGTAGCCGTTCCGGCCCGGCAGCATCACGTCGAGGATGATCAGGCCGTACTCGTGCTCTTTGGCCATCCAGAAGCCGGTATCACCGTCGTCGGCGACGTCGACACTGAAGCCCTCAGCAGTCAGCCCGCTCTGCAACGCAGTGGCCACGTTTCGTTCATCTTCGACCACCAGGAGTCGCATGAGCACAGTCTCTCACTGGGTTCTGAGGAAAAACTGAGAACGCATAAGCGGCTCTCAGGACTTCTCAGAACCTTCTCAGGCCTTGCGCTCAGGGTGGTGCCCACATGGAACAACGACCTCGAACGTACATGGAGCAAACATGAGACAACTGACAAAGAGAAATGCAGGAACGGTGGCGGTGGCACTGGCGAGCGTCACCCTCCTTGCCGCTTGTGACGCGATCGGTGGGGCATCGGCAACCGCCAACCTCAGTGAAGCGGACAAGTCACGCCTGGCACAGGAGTACAGCAACTGCATGGAGGAAGGTGGCCTCGTCGGCCACGTCACCTTCGAGAACAACGGCGTGAGCATCGACGTAGAGATCGGTCCCGAGGGTGAGACCCTGCCCATGGAAGAGATCACAGCCATCGAGCTCGAGTGCGAGAAGATCCTCGAAGATCTCGACTCCGGACAACAGATGGATCCTGAGGATGAGGCCCGGCTGATCGATGCTTCGGCTGACGTGCAGCAGTGTCTGGCCGAGGCCGGGTATGTCGTCGCCATCAACCCCGAGGGCGGCATCGAGTTCAACAGCGACGATCAAGACGAGTTCGACGAGAGCTTCGACGAGGCCGCGTACCTTGAGGCAGAGGACAACTGCTACCGCGAAGTCGTCCCAGACCTCTACGAGAAGTACGGAGAGGGAAACTGATGCGTCGATTCAGCGAGCAACAGATTGGGATCGCAACGGCACTTGTTGCGGCGGTGTTCCTGGCCGGTTGCGGGGGCATTGGTGGAGCGTCTGCGACCGATGACCTCAGCGAGGCTGAGAAGTCTCGGATCGCCGAGGACTATCGCGACTGCATGGCCGAGGCCGGCCTTGAAGGCGAGGTGAACTTCGACAACGGCGGCCTCGACATCAGTGTGGGTATTCCGGAGGGTGTGTCTGACGAAGAGGCCTTGGAGATCGAACGCGAGTGCGAGAGTCTGCTCGAGCCCGCCGCATCTGGCCTCGAGATGGACCCCGAAGACGAGGCACGTCTCATCGATGCCTCTGCTGATCTCGAGAAGTGCATCACCGCGAAGGGCTACGTCGTGACGATGGACGGCGGCGGCATCAGTCTCGACAGCGCGGATCAGGCGGAGGGCTTCGACGATGCCCAGTACCTCCAAGACGAAGACGATTGCTACCGCGAAGTCGTTCCGGACCTGTACGAGAAGTACGGAGAGGACAACTGAGCATGGTCCGCACGTCAACAATCGGCTCAGCGGTTGCGGCATCTGCACTCGCCGTCCTCGCCGGCGGATGTAGCTCGAGCGGCGACAATCCGGCCAGCGCAGCCCCGGAGGCCGAGACATCTGTCGACACCGAGCTCGCTCCCGTCGTCCGCCAAGATGTTGTCGAGACGCAGAAAGCCCAGGCTGCTGTCGGCTATGGCACCAGCATCACGCTGCCGGTGGAACTCGTTGGGCTCGTCACCTGGGCCCCGCCCCCGTTGACCACCTTGAAGAGCGGCGACGTGTTGGTTGAGGTGGGCGGTCGCCCGGTGTTCTTTGTGCTTGGTGAGTCTCCGCTCTACCGGCCGCTTCGGTTGGTTGGTCGCTGGGAGGTCGACGAAGCGGGCACACGGCTCGGCCAACAGAAAGGCGCCGACGTTGCTCAGTTCCAGCAGTACTTGCTCGATTTGGGCTTCGACGACAAGGGCCGTATGACGCTCGATGAGGTGTTCGGCCTGTCGACACAGCGAGCGGTCAAGGACTGGCAGAAATCTGTCGGCCATCCCGCAACAGGCATCGTCGATTCGGCACAGATCGTGTTCATGACAAGCGAGGTTCTGCTCCAGACCGAATATCGAGTGGGGCAGTCGTTCACACCCATCGAAGTCACCGGCACCGGCACCGTGCTCACGGTGAGCGGATCGACGACCCTCCGGGAATTCTTCCCGGAAGGGGCCACGATCGATGTGAGCGCCGAGCCACCTGTGACAGGTGTTGTTACTCGCTCTTCCCGGGTGAGCGACGACGATGGGGTTCGCCAACTGATCGAGATCTCGGTCGACGGCGTGAATCCCGATGAGCTCGGTCAGTCGGTTGAAGTCGTCGGATCGCTGACTCAGGCGACCGACGCGCTGACCGTCCCCGTTCGCGCACTCCTTGCGATGTCGGACGGCAGATGGCAGGTGGAAGTCGACAACGGCGGAGGGGTGCAGCGAGTCGAGGTCGAACTGGTCTCGGTGATTGGAACAACAGCCATCATTGATGGACTCGACGAGGGCGACAACGTCGTCATACCGCTATGACACGTGCCAGCGACACGGCAGTTCTCGAGCTCGAGGGCGTGCACCGCACCTACCCGGGCTCGCCGCCAGTCAACGCACTGGTGGGTGTCGATCTTCGGATCGAGGCCGGCGAGATGGTTGCCGTTGTCGGGCCATCGGGTTCGGGCAAGTCGACGCTGCTCAACATCATGGGGACACTCGATCGGCCAACCGAGGGCCGCCTTCTCATCGAGGGCACGGATACGTCGAAGTTGAGTGATCGCCGGTTGTCGGGTTTGCGCTCTGCCCGGTTGGGCTTCGTGTTTCAGAGCTTCCATCTCATCGAAACGCTGAGCGCTCTCGACAACGTTGCCGCCGGCCTCCTGTATCGAGGTACGAGTGGGCGTCAGCGACGGGAGATGGCCCAGATCGCCCTCGAAAAGGTCGGCCTCGGTGATCGGCTGCATGCCCGCCCCACCAAACTTTCGGGCGGTCAGCGTCAACGAGTGGCCATCGCCAGGGCCATCGTGGCTGAACCGTCGCTGATCTTGGCCGACGAACCGACCGGCAACCTCGATACGGCAACCGGCGACGGCATCGTTGATTTACTCAAACAGCTCAACGCCGATGGGTCGACGATCGTGGTCATCACCCACGATGCCGACCTCGCTGCTCAGCTCCCTCGCCAGATTGAGGTTCGCGACGGGGCGGTTCGACAGCGGGCGGTTGACCAATGATGGATCGATCAAAACTCCGAGCCCGCGATGTGGTGTCGACGAGTGTCGTCGGACTGCGCAGCCGGCGCGGTCGCACGGCGCTCACGGCGCTCGGCATCGCCATCGGTATTGCATCGATGGTTGCGGTCGTCGGTATCTCGTCGTCGTCAAAGGCTGCGCTGATCGCCCAACTCGACAGCTTGGGCACCAACCTGCTTCGGGTTGAAGCCTCGTCGACGGGCATCAGCATCGAACCGCTGCCGATCGAGGCGGAACCCATGATCAGGCGCGTCGAAAATGTCGACGCTGCTGCTGCGGTGATCAGCACCGAATTCGAGGTGCGGCGCAATGACCGCGACACCAACGTCGTTGGCATCAACGCCATGGCGGCGTCTCCCGAATTGTTCGAGACGCTGCGGGTGGACACCACAGCGGGTCGTCCGTTGGATGACGGACTGCGAGCGCTCCCCGTCGTGGTGCTGGGCGACGTGGCTGCGATTCGACTGGGCATCACCGACCTCGAGGGTGGTCCGGTCATCGACGTGGGCGGACAGGACTTTGTTGTTGTCGGCATCCTCGACGAGCTACCACTCAACCCCGATATCTCGCGCAAGGTGCTCATTGGCGATCAAGCGGCAATCGAACTGCTTGGCGTCGAACCGAACCCGACCGCGATCTACGTTCGCGTCGACCCCGATCTGATCAACGAGACACGTCCGCTGCTTGCCCCGACGGCTCATCCGGGTCGGCCAGCGAAGGTTGATGTTTCCCGCCCGTCCGATCTGCTCGAGGCTCGCGCCGAGGTCGATCAGAATCTTCAGAACTTGTTGCTGGCTCTCGGTGGTGTTGCGCTGCTTGTGGGAGGCGTAGGTATCGCCAACGTGATGGTGATCTCTGTGCTCGAACGACGGGGCGAGATTGGTCTTCGCAGGGCTCTCGGTGCCACTCGTGGCCACATCCGTTCTCAGTTTGTGTTGGAGGCTGCTTTGTTGTCTGGCCTGGGTGGGGTGCTTGGCATCCTGCTCGGGTCGGGCATCACGATCGGCTATGCCCGCCGCCAAGGCTGGGTGGTTGATCTCCCACCACTCGCGTTGGCATCCGGTCTCGGCGCCGCCTTGGTCATCGGCATGCTCGCTGGTTTCTACCCCGCCGCCAAAGCAGCTCGTCTCGACCCTGCACTCGCGGTGAGCGGCGGTTCGAACTGACGAGCTTCTCCGGAGTTCCTTGCAAGTTTTCCGATGCTCGTGCAAATGTGGCGAATGGTTGCCAGCGCCGAGTTGCAGGAGTACTTCGCCGATGGAGAACGCCGAGCCTTTGAGCTTGGCAACCGTGGCCCGGTGCGGTTTGTGGGCGAAGGAGTTCTTCACCCAGAGATCGTCGAGGCCTATTGGCAGTACGGCTTCTACATCTTCGAAGGGGTGCTCGGGCCCGACGAACTGGCTGATATCGAGAGCGACTTGGCCCAGTTTCGCCGGCGTCTGCCGGTGCATCGAGGGGCCGATGTCGACAGCGATGGCAACCCGGCCTACGGCACCGATCTCGAAGCGCAGAACGTAATCTGGGCCAAGACACTGTCTGATCCTGTTGGCGGGACGAAGCTGGCACACGGCCGTCATCCGGTGAAGATGCACGAGCCCGAAGCTCCGGCGGACGCGCCCGATGAGGTTGTGTACGTCGTTCACGGCACGTTGCAGTTCAGCGATGCGTGTCTGCGGGTGTACGGACACCCAGATCTGCTCGGCATTGCTGCCGCCATCAACGGACGAGACTTCACCCCGTTCAACGAGGTGCTCTTCATGAAGGACCCGGGGGTTGGCCCCTCGGTTGCGTGGCATCGCGATGGCGTCACCCACTGGGACTCGCCCGACTGGGATCAGGGCTCCCATGGCTTCAACCTGATGGGGCAGGTGTTCGGGTGCACGCCAGCAAACGGTGTGTGGGTCGTGCCCGGCACCCACAAGCTGCGCACGGTCGACATTGCCGGGATGGTCGAGGCGGCTGGTTCGGAGCGGCTGCCCGATGCCGTTCCACTCGTGTGCGAGCCTGGCGATGTCGCCATTGTCAATCGCCAGGCGGTGCACGGTTCGTTCGCCAACACGAGCCCTGATCGACGCGTGACCCTCAACATGGGCTTTCATCGCCGAGCATCGGTGCTCGGGCAGACCGGAAGCGGCATCCACGGCAAGGTTGGCGAGCTCGATGCAGAGCGCATCGCTCAGCGTTCGAAAGCGATCGGGTGGGGGATCGATGCCCGGCGCCAGCGCTATCCCGACGAGCAACCGTTTGAGTACCTGCCGTTGGCGGGCCAAGACGTGCGATTCGACGACGCTGCCCGCCGAGAGATCGTCGACTACAACGCCCTCGATCTCAGCGTGTGAGTTCGACCGAGTCGGCGGGGAGAGATAGTTTCGGGAGCGACGGCACCGTGTGAAACGGCACAGAGTGAAAGAGGTTCGATGCGAGGCATTCTCGGTTACAGCGCCTACATCCCGTACTACCGGCTCGATCGAGCTGACGTCACGGCGGCTCTTGGGTCTGGCGGTGGGCGAGGCACTCGCTCGGTTGCCGGTTACGACGAAGACGCCACCTCGATGTCGGTTGAGGCCGCCCGGGGCTTGCTGCGATCGATCGGCGGTACCGAGAAGCTGACGCCAAATGCCGTCTACTTCGCGAGCGCCACGCCGCCCTACCTCGACAAGACCAACGCCACGGTGATCCACGCTGCACTCAACCTGCCCCAGCACGTGTTTGCCGGCGACATGACGGGCTCGGCCCGGTCGGTCAACGCCGCGTTGCGTTCAGCACTCGACTCGTCGAAGCCAACGATGGTCGTGGCCTCAGATGTGCGTTCCGGTCGCCCTGGCTCTGGCGACGAGTCCGCGCTCGGTGACGCTGCCATCGCCTGGATGATTGGTGACGACAACGACGGCGACGTCATCGCCGAGTGGCTCGGCGGCGCATCGTCGACCGCTGAGTTCCTTGACCGCTGGCGGCAGCCCGAGTGGAACTACAGCCGGGTCTGGGAAGAGCGCTTCGGCGAGCACGCATACCTGCCGCTCGTTACCGACGCGGCCAGCGCTGCGTTGAAAGAGTGCAGCCTCGAACCAGACGACATCGACCACGTCGTCGTGGCCGGCATGCACGCTCGAGCCGTGCGGGGAGCAGCTCGAGCCGCAGGTGTCGACGGTCGGCCCATGGCCGACGATCACACTGGAGTGATTGGCAACACCGGCTCATCACAGGCCGGCGTCGTGCTCTCGTCTGTGCTCGACAACGCCGGCGCCGGCGAGACGATCATGGTGATCCACCTCGCCGACGGTTGTGATGTTGGCTTCTATCGAACCACCGAAGCCATCACGAACTATCAGCCATCGGCAACGCTGGCGTCTCAGTTCGAAGACACCACCACGATTGACTACAACACGTTCTTGACCTGGCGTGGCTTTCTCGATCGCGAGCCACCACGTCGGCCCGACCCGGTGCCTCCGTTTGCTCCACCAGCGCTCCGCAACCAGGCGTGGAAGTACGGGTTTGTCGGCTCTCGAGACCGTTCGACCGGCACCGTTCACCTTCCGCCGACCCGGGTTTCGGTCAAGGGAGGCGCGGTCGATGAGATGGAGCCAGTCGTGATGGCCGACGTTCCGGCGACGGTCGCGACGTTCACCATTGACCACCTCGCTTACTCGTTGTCGCCTCCCACGATTACTGTGGTGATCGACTTCGATGGCGGCGGACGATTTCAATGTCAGCTCGCTGATGCCGATCCAGACAAGGTGAAGATCGGTGATCGGGTCGAGATGACCTTTCGCCGGATGCTGACAGCAGAAGGCATCCACAACTACTTTTGGAAAGCAAAGCCACTCGCCTCCTGAGCACGAAGGCCAAAGACAACCACTAGGGGACCACCATGGGATCACGAGGAATCAAGGATCAAGTTGCGATCGTCGGGATGGGTTGCACCCCATTCGGTGAGCACTGGGACAAGAGCGTCGAAGACATGCTCGTCGACGCATCGACCGAGGCCTACGCCTCGGCTGGCATCAATCAAGACGACATCGACGCCTATTGGTTTGGCACCCTTGGTTCGGGTGTGTCCGGTCTGACGCTCAGCCGAGCGCTCAAGATCGACTACAAGCCCGTGACCCGTGTCGAGAACATGTGCGCCACCGGTTCAGAGGCATTCCGCAACGCCTGCTACGCCGTCGCCTCTGGCGCCTACGACATGGTCGCCGCCTTTGGCGTCGAGAAGCTGAAGGACAACGGCATGTCGGGCCTCGTCGGCGGCACCATTCCCGACGACGGTACGGCTCCCACGCTGACGGCTCCTGCCAGCTTCTCACTTCTCGCCCCTGCCTACGCCAGCAAGTACGGCGTCGACGAGACCGAGATGAAAGACGTGATGACTCGCATCGCGTGGAAGAACCACTACAACGGCGCCCGCAACCCTCGTGCGCAGTTCCAGAAGGAAGTCAGCCAGGAGAAGATCTGCAACGCCCCGCTGATTGCTGGTCAGCTCGGCATCTTCGACTGCTCGGGTGTCAGCGACGGCGCAGCCGCGGCGATCATCGTGCGGGCAGAAGACGCTCACAAGTACACCGACAACCCGTTGTACGTGAAGGCCTTGGCCTTCACCGCTGGCCCCGGAGCCGGCCCGATCGATTCTGACTACGACTACTCGACCTTCCACGAGGTCTCTGCGTGTGCTGCAGATGCATACGCCCAAGCGGGGGTCGAGAATCCCCGGGCCGAGATCGCCATGGCCGAAGTGCACGACTGCTTCACGCCAACCGAACTCGTGTTGATGGAAGACCTCGGCTTTGCTGAGCGAGGTCTCGGCTGGAAAGAGGTGCTTGCGGGCACCTACGACCTCGACGGCGAACTGCCGGTGAACCCCGACGGCGGACTGAAGAGCTTTGGTCACCCGATTGGCGCCTCAGGACTTCGGATGTTGTTCGAGTGTTGGCTCCAGCTCCGTGAAGAAGCACCGCCAGAGCGTCAGATCAAGAGCGTGACCGAGGGTGGCAAGAAGCTCGGGATGACGCACAACCTCGGTGGTGCGCCCGGCAATTGCGTCAGCTTCGTGTCGATCGTCGGCAGCGAACTCGGTTAGCTCGTCAGCGAGGAGCGCACGGGCGCTCAATCGCCTCATCTTGTCGAGCTTCGAGAGCACTCTCGAGCTCAGCGGTAGCGATGGCCCAGCCGCGCTCGCCCCGGCGTGAGGTAGCGAAAACCATCCCGATCACGCGGCCATCGTCGTCGAGCAGTGGCCCGCCTGAGTCACCGGAAACGATGTCGGCAGCAAGTTCAATGCCGGCGCGATCGCCAACGCCGTCGAGCGTCAGCCGCACGAACCGCAAGATCGTCGCGTCTTTCGTGTCGGGCCCGTCCTCTTCGGCGAAGGTCGCGAACCTCGCATCATTGTCATCGTCGGCAGCAGAGCGAAGCGACAATCCCTCTGGAGTGTCGTCACCGCTGATCCGAAGCACGCTGATGTCACGTTCGGCATCGAGAAACACCACCTCGGCCTGGAGCTCACGTTGGTCGGCGGTCAGGACCCGAAATCCGTCGACGTTGTCGAAGGCATGGGCAACCGAAAGGGCGTAACCGTCGTCAACCGCAAACGCTGTTGCTCGGTGTTCGTTGCCGTTGTGGCATTGGGCCAACTCGAGGCGCAAAACCGAATTTTCTGGCATGTCGTTGGCGCCCGCTGGGCTGCACGCCGCACCTACGAGAAGTAGCGACATCGCCGCAATGCTGAACCGACTCTTCGACACTCCTGAAGAGGCTAATCGTCGATTGCGTCTCGGCGTGAGCGCCGTGGTGTTGGGCACGGTGTCGAGGTGCGCAGGCTTCGGCTCTCGCAGCGTCTTGACGCAGTTACCTTGGTCGCCAGAGTTGGCCAGCTGCTCATCGCTGAGATGAACTGGGCTCGTCCACCATCGGCAACCCAGCAAGGAAGACGCCACGTGAGTCTCGCGACATGAAGATCTGGATTGATCGGCCCTTCGCCGAATTGGATGCTGGCGGTCACCTTCTGGTCGGACCCGCCGACATCGACCGTGCCGGTTCTCAAGCCGTCATCGTGGGTGGCTCACCGTGGACCGCTGAGCTGATGGATCAGTGCCCTGATCTGCGCGTGATCGCTCGCACCGGAATCGGATTCGATGCGGTCGATTTGGCGGCGGCGAGTGAGCGAGGCATCGCGGTCACGAATACTCCCGAGGGGCCAACGGTTTCCACCGCAGAACACGCGATTGCGCTGATGCTGGCTGCAGCCAAAACCCTGCCTCGCCACCAACATCGGCTACGGCAACAAACCGGTGACTACTCCCGTTTGGCCACCGGTATCGAACTCGATGGGCTCACGCTCGGGCTGTTGGCCTACGGCCGAATCGCTCGCCGAGTCGCCGCCATTGCGTCGGCCATCGGTATGCGCGTGATTGCGCATGACCCGTTCGTGGACCAAGAAGACCTCGAAAGCGATCCGGCAAAGACGACGCTTGTCTCATTCGACGAGATGTGCGCCACCGCCGATGTTCTGTCACTCCATGCTCCGTTGAGCGCCGACACGGCCAAGATCTTCGACGCCGAAGCGTTCGGTAAGTGCAAGTTTGGCGTCGTGTTCGTGAACGCCGGTCGGGGCGGTCTCGTCGACCACGATGCGCTTCTTGAGGCTCTCCACACCGGTCAAGTGTCCGATGCCGGTCTCGACGTGACCGACCCCGAACCACTCCCGGCCGACCATCCGCTCCTCAATCGTGACGACGTGATCGTCACCCCTCACATCGCATCATCGACTGTTGTGGGGCGGCAGCGAATGCTCGAGATGGCGCTCGAGCAAGTGTTGCTGGTGCTGAACGGCGACGAACCAACTCACCTCGTCAACACAGATTTGTTGTCTCCGTATTGGAACGACCTAGAAGCCTGATCCGGCTCACGAGCGGCGCGCACTTCCTCATCCCAACTGGGTAAGGAAGTCAAGCGTTGCTTGGGCCGATCCGGCCCGCCAGCGATCGACAACATCCCCGGACTCCCTGCGGTCAATGAGTTGCTGAAGTGTGTCCTGTAGCTCACGCCGTTCGGCGTGCACCAACTGCTGTGTCGATCGCCCTGATCGTTGAAGCAGTAGGAGCTTGAGTAACAGCTGCGTACGCAGATCCCGAATGTGTTCGACCGGTTCTTTGAGCCACGTCGTGTTGAGTTCGACACCCTGCGGCGTGGCGATGTGAACCACTCGTTTTGGTCCTGCGGTGCTTGGCTCCTCCCGGTCGGCTCGGGCCAGATCGAGGTCGACGAGATTGTTGAGTGCTCGATACACGAGCGGACGGCGAACCGTGAAGACTCGGCCGATATCGCTCTCTGGTTGGAGTTCCGCGGCGAGCGCAAATCCATGGGCTGGTCCCTCACAAAGGAGCGCAAGAACCGCACGCTCGGTCATCGGTAGCTCGAGCTCGGGTGTCGGCGAAGTTGGCGCAGAAGTCGACATGGTTTCGTCCTGCATCGCACAGTAGTCTCACTGAGACGTTATGAGCACTTCGAGCATGAGACGATTGCGCCCTCGACGGGTGTGTTGCTGCGCCCGTCGCTCGCGCCTGCCCCCGCCACTGCCCGTCAGCCTCATGCTCAGTCTTGCGTTGCTTGCCTCGGCGTGCTCTCCAGCTCGGTCAGATGAGACGATTCAGGTCTTTGCCGCCAGCTCGTTGACCGACGCGTTTGGCGATATGGCAGCTGCGTTCGAAGGCACACAGTCAGATGTCAACGTCGAGCTCGTCCTCGGTGGCAGTTCATCGTTGCGTGAGCAGATCCTTGACGGCGCTCAAGCCGACGTGTTCGCGTCGGCAAACCTCGATGTCATGATCGGACTTGTCGATGCTGGGGCGATCGCGTCAGTTCCGATGACGTTCGCCACGAACGGTGTGGTTCTCGCCGTCCCGGCGGGTAACCCCGCTGGCGTGACGTCGATCACCGACCTGTCTCGTGAAGATCTTGTCGTTGGTATTTGCGCCGTCGAAGTGCCGTGTGGCGCGGCAGCCGCACAGCTCTTCCAGCTCGCCGACCTCCAACCAAGCCCAGACACCCAAGAGCCGAACGTCCGCTCGTTGCTCGCAAAGATCGAAGAAGGCGAGCTCGACGTTGGCGTTGTCTACCGATCTGATCTCATCTCAAGCACGAGCGACTCGATCCCGCTCCCACAAGAGTTGATGGTCGAGGTCGATTACGCGATCGCGGTCGTGGCGGACTCGACCAACACCGGTTCCAACGGTGCTGCTGACGAGTTCATCGCCTTCGTCTTGTCGCCGGTCGGGCAAGAGATTCTCGAGCGACACGGATTGGGTCAGCCGGTGAGTTCGTGACGCGACAGCTCCGCTCCATCAAATCAGCACCTCCCGTTCTCGTTGCTGCGGCCGCGCTTGCCGTTGCCTTCTTTGTGGTGCCGCTCCTCGGGTTGCTCTGGCGCGTTCCATGGACTGACTTGCCCGAGATTCTTGGCCGGCCCGTGGTTCGCGATGCCCTTGTGCTCTCGTTGCTGAGCTCGCTTGCAGCGGCCGCTCTATCGACGATTCTCGGTGTTCCTCTTGCGTGGTTGTTGGCCAGGGTAGAACTGCGGGGCCGAAGCCTGATTCGAGCGATCGTGACCCTGCCCATGGTGCTTCCGCCGGTTGTCGGCGGTGCGGCGCTCCTGTTTGCGTTCGGGCGGCGAGGCTTGGTTGGCGGCGGCCTCGAAGACGTCACGGGACTGTTGTTGCCGTTTTCGACCGCTGGCGTCGTGATGGCCAACACCTTCGTGGCGCTGCCCTTCCTCGTTGTGACGGTCGAGGGTGGATTCCGCAACCTCGACCCCCGCTTCGAGGCCGCCGCCGCGTCACTCGGAGCATCGCCCCTTGAGGTCTTTCGGCGAGTGACATTGCCGATGATCCGGCCATCGATCGTGGCCGGGATCGTGCTCGCCTGGGCCAGGGCTCTCGGTGAGTTCGGGGCGACGATTACCTTCGCCGGCAATCTGCAAGGCCGCACCCAGACGCTGCCACTCGCAGTGTTTGTTGCCCTCGAATCTGATCGCGACGAGGCCGTCGCGATGAGTCTGGTGCTTGTCGTCATCTCCGTTGCCGTGCTCGTTGGCCTCCGAGATCGGTGGTGGCGGACATGAGCGGGGCCCTTCACGCACAGTTGAAGGCCGAACGGGGCAACTTCGTGCTCGACATCGAGCTCTCCGTCGAGCCGGGGGAGACCGTGGCATTGCTCGGCCCGAACGGCGCCGGCAAGTCAACGACGCTCGAAGCACTCATGGGTTGGCAGCGAATCACCTCAGGATCGATTGAGCTCGGAGGTCGCGTTCTTGATGATCCTGCGAGTGCTGTCTTTGTCGAGCCCGAGCGGCGAGCGATCGGCGTCGCCTTCCAAGACAAGCTTCTGTTTCCGCACCTCTCAGCGATCGACAACGTTGCCTTCGGGGTTGTCAGCCAGGGCCACTCGAAGGGTGAATCTCGCCGCATGGTCCGCGAGCTCGTCGAGGCACTCGGCCTGACGTCGGTTGCAGATCGGCCAGCCGATGAGCTGTCCGGCGGGCAGGCGCAGCGTGTGGCCTTGGGCCGCGCGCTTGCTATCAATCCGGAGCTGCTGCTTCTCGACGAACCAATGGCCGCCCTCGACGTGACGACTCGAACTGCGATTCGGCGGCTCTTGCGAGAACGTCTGGTCGCCGTGGAGGCGCCAACCATTCTGGTGACGCATGATCCGACCGATGCCAGCGTGCTGGCAGATCGAATCATCGTGATCGAGGACGGGAAGGTGACGCAGGTCGGAACGCCGGCCGAGATCCGCCGGCGGCCTCAAACCACGTATGCCGCCGATTTGGTCGGCATCAACCTGATCACGGGAACGCTTCGTGATGGCACCATCTCGCTTGATGCCGATGTCGTCGCCACGCCGGATGTCGTGACGTTGTCGACCAGTGATCGAGCGACCGAGGGGAGGGTTGTTGCGACGGTGCACCCTCGGGCCGTGGCCCTGCATCGTGAGCAACCAGATGGCAGCCCGCGTAACGCTTGGATGGCGACCGTTGAGAGCATCGAGCCCCTGGGCGAAACGAGCCGAGTGCAGCTCGGAGCGCCGCTCCCGCTGACCGCCGACATTACGCCGGCTGCGACCGAAGATCTCGGCCTGGCCCCCGGTCGATCGATCTGGGTTGCCATCAAGGCCACCGAGATCAGCGTCTCAAACGTCTGATCAGACGGCGGCAAAAACCTTGAAGGCGTGGACCGATGATTCGGTCCACGCCTTCGGTTCAGCTGATCTCACCCCTGGTGTGAGGGCATGTGGGGTGAGCTGGGCTATCAGCCGACGGGGGTGATGGTCACCTTGATGTAGCCACCTGCGTTGTCTGAGATGAGACGGACGTGGTTGATGGGATCGTCCGCACCGGTGTTCGGGCCGGCCTGGCGAGGAGCCTGGTCGGGGCCGAATCCGTTGACCTGGTCGATCTCGGTGCCAGCATCCCAGATGCCGACATGATCGGTGATGTCGCCGGAGATCGGATCGCCGTGCTCATCGAAGAGGTAGATGCCGTCTTCTGATGGCGAGAAGAACCAGTCGTTGGTCTGCACGAACATGGTTGCGAAGTGCAGCGGCTGGGTCGGTGTCGCAGAGACGTTGAACTCATAGACGTCGCCGGGGAACGCAGGGCCGGGGCCCTCGGCGCCAACGGCGACCGGCTGAGCGCCGATGTCACCGAATGGGCGTGCGGCGTATCCCTCGACGAGTTGGGCTGGGCTGCCGTCTTCGGCCAGGAGTTCGATGCCGAGGCCGTTCATCGTGCGACCTTCGGTGAAGATCGGACGATCCCACCAGGTTGCGGCGTAGAACACCGGAGCAATTGGGGTCGTGGTGCCGGTGCGAGCATCGAGTGCCTCGGCAAGCGGGCCAGCGGCTCCGTCTTCGGCAACACCCTCGAGGCCTTCGCCACGGTCGACTTCACCGGTGGCGAAGAGCGGGGCCTCGCCGGATCCGATGGTGTAGACGCCGGGGGCAATCGGGCCGGGCAGTGAAGAATCACCCGATGTGTTGGTGACACGAACGGTGAACTCTCCGCCTTCGCCTGGCGTCACGGTCACGTGAATGAACTGTGAGCTGGCGCCAAGTGATTCAACGCGTCGCACGAGCGGGTTGGGATCGTCTGCGCCGGTGTCGGGGCCGGCCTGGCGTGGAGCCTGGTCGACACCAACGCCTGGAACCTGGTCGATCTCGGTGCCAGCGTCGTAGATGTTGATGTATTGGGTGATGTCACCAGAGATCGGGTGACCGTCAGCGTCATAGAGCGGGATGCCATCGCCGCCGGGGGCGAAGAACCAGTCGTTCGTCTGCACCTGCATGGTGGCGAAGCTCAGGTTCTCGCCGGGATGGGCATAGGTGGTGAACTCATAGAAGTCACCGGGGAAGGCAGGGCCGGGCATGTCGCCGTTGTTCGGGTACGCGAACGCTCCCGATTGGCTGTATTCGAAACCGTTCGAGACGTTCTCGATTCGAACGGTGAATTCTTGATGGTTGCGACTGGCGTCAACTGGACCAGCGACAACGGCGGTAGCCGCTGTCGTGACCGCTAGTACGCCGGCGGCGAGAGTCCTCCGCCGTGGAAGGTGCATCTGCATCTGTTACTCCTCATCACGCAGTGCCCCGTGTTGGGCACCCTCACCCAAACAGCTTCTCGGGAGGAGGACGTCCTCATTCGGTGGCCCATTCACCGGTTCTTCAGGAGTCTGAAGAAAGTCTCACTCAGTGTGTTCATGTCCTCACTTAATGTCGATCGCATCGTTCAGATCTGACCCTCACCGTTGTGGATCTGCCGTCCGCGGAAGGGTGAGCTTGTAGTGCCACTTCGAGTGGCACTTCAGGCGCTGGGAAGATACGTTCAGCCCCGCAATAGTCGACGCGCGAGAGGAGCGAAGGTGAGCGCAGAAGAGAACAGTGCCGTAGGCAAGCCGGCGGAAGAAGAGACGTGGTGGGACCGGCGGGGTGACTTGGCCACAACGTTTGTCCTGGCCTCGGTGACCCTGCTGTTGGCCTGGTCTGGCTTTCAGGCATCGAAGTGGGGCGGTGTCCAGGCGATCAACTTCAGCGACGCGGGGAAGGCGCGAACTGACTCGAACGCCCTCACCGACCTGGGTGCCACCGCAGTTTCGATCGACGTCAGCCTCTTTGTTTCGTGGCTCGAAGTGGCAGAGCCAGAATTGACCGAGAGAAACGGTGCGGCGGCCACAACAGGAGAAGGACTCGCCCCGTTCCTCTATCAGAGCTTCCCCGACCGGCTTCAGGTCGCTGTTGACGACTGGCTCGTTCAGAACGCCCGAGGCGACGGAGATGTGCCGCTCCCGTTCGAACTCGACAGCTACGTGGTCGAGTCGTTCGTTCGGGCGCAACAGTTGCGAGACGATGCTGCCGACTTTGGCGAAGCGGCTCGCCAGAACAACCAACAGTCCGATATCTACGTGCTCGCGACGGTTGTGTTTGCCGCCGCGCTGTTCCTCGTTGGCGTCTGCCAGAAGCTGAACAGGCAGAAATTCCAACAAGCCGTTTTCATCGTGGCGGTTGTGGTTGCGTTGGTGGGCGCGTTCATTGTGGTCACCCAGCCGATCGAGTTCGTGACCGCCGACATCGGCCTCTGACGGTAGGAGTTCGACAAGCGAAGGTCGAAAGACGACGTCTCCATCAAACTCGGAATCGATCCATCCGGGTGTGTTGTTAAGCATTGCTAACAAACTCTCGAAGGAGTAGCTATGCGCAACGAGAAAAAGACCCCGATGTACGGCGAGGTGAAGTCAGTCGAGAGGCTCACTCCCACCATGATTCGCGTCGTTCTTCACAACGGTGAGTTGTCCAACTTCGCTGGCACAGACGCCACTGACGCCTATATCAATGCCCGATTCATTCCGGCTCACTCTCCAGTACAGGTGCCATTCGGGCCGCACGATCTCGATGGTGTTTTGCCAGAGCACCGGCCGCGGCCGAGGCGCTTCACGATCCGACGATGGGACAGCGAACGACAGGAACTCACCATCGACTTCGTAGCCCACGGAGACGTCGGTTTCGCTGGCGCATGGGCACAACGCACGCGCCCCGGCGACCGTTTGCAGTTCGAGGGGCCTGGAGGCTCGTATCGGCCATCTCGCGATGTCGACTGGCATCTCTTTGTCGGGGACGAGAGTGCGTTTCCCGCGATCGCTGCTTCGATCGAAGCGCTTCCGCCAGATGCCATCGCCAAGGCGTTGGTCGTCGTGGACGGGCCCGAGGACAAGCTCGAACTCGACGCTCAAGCCGACGTCTCGGTCACGTGGCTGTATCGCAACTCCTCTGCTACTCCCGAGATGCTTCTACCCGGGGCGGTGGCCGCCGCGGAGTTTCCTGACGGCACCTTTGACGTCTTCGTGCATGGGGAAGCCGGTGAGGTGCGGGCAGTTCGCAAGCATCTGCTGATCGAACGCGGCGTCGAAGACTCGACCGCTTCGATCTCGCCCTACTGGCGTCGGACCTTCACTGACGAGGCGTGGCGCGAGGTCAAGCGTGGTTGGATGGCCGAGCAATCGCAGGACGCTGCGTGAGCATGAGGATCGGACTTGCTCTCGGCGCTGGCGGCCCCTTTGGGTGGGCGTTTCATCTCGGGGTGGCCGAAGGGGTTGCGGCGGCACTCGGGGTAGGCGTACGTGATACGGAGACGGTCGTCGGGACATCCGCCGGGGGCGCCGTCGCGGCGTCGCTCTTTTCCGGTGCAACAACCGAAGAGGTGCTGGACGCCATTGCCCGGCCGTTGTCTGAGGAAGAACGTGAAGAGATGCGGCAGATCAAACAAGAGCTTTCCCGACGTCCGCTGCATCGGCTTCGACCTCAAGAACCGTCGATGGTTCGCCTGGGAGGAGCTGTGGGTCTCGCTGGCCTGCTTCCCGCTGGGCCGTTTCCTACGTTCCCGCTCCGTCGCTTTCCAACCACGGGACTCGACCACTGGCCGGCGGGTTTGTGGATCACCGCGGTCCGACTCGGCGATGGCCAAACCATCGTGTTCGGGCGAGATCGAACCGACGTGTCTGTGAGTGACGCGCTCGAGGCGACATCGGCGGTGCCCGGGATGTTCCAACCCAAACAGATTGGTAAAGATCGCTACATCGACGGTGCGGTCGCATCAGCAACACATGCCGGCCTGTTCGCTGATCACGACCTCGATGTTGCTGTCATCGCCTCACCAATGACAAGACCGGGCCGCGGCCTGATTCGAGAGCGGGCTCGGCGTCAGCTCGATCAGGAGAAGCGATTACTTGAACGCACCGGCACCAAGGTGATCGTCGTCGAACCGAACGGTGACATTGTCGCTCGTGCCGCGGGATTCCCGAGAAAAAGCCCAGAGGTCGCCATCGACATCGTGTCAGAAGTTCGGGCCGAGGTCGCCCAGCTACTGAACGACGCTGGCAGCGGCGGCGGGAACCTGGGGCGCCCAGCCCGACTGAGATCGGGAAGCGCATGAACCGCTCAACGACGTCCAACCTCAAGCTCCTGGCTGTGTCGCTTTTTGTGGCGGCGGGATGCACGGCCGTCGGCAGCGATACAGCCGCCCCGGAACGGTCGGTGGACGTACAGAACGACTCGGACTCGGGGGTGGCATTCGAACTTCCGGAGCGGGAAGGCGAGCGGGTCGCGACCAGTGAGTCGGTACCCCATGTCCAGCTTGGCGTTGGACCGGTCGCCGAGATCGATGCCGAGCTTCGACGCCGGGCGTTCCTCTTTCCGAGCGTCTCGAGCCAACCATCCGGCATCTCGCTACCTGGCGCGGTCCAGCTCGCGTTCGACGATGACCTCGAACTCGCTCGGCCGGACGTGATTGCATTGAGCCAGGAGTTTGCCCACATCCACCCAGACGGCAGCCTGCACGTGTGGCTTCCACTCGACGTCGCCGTAGAGGTTGACGAACAGAGGTGGGGCGAACTGCATCCGTGGGTCGGACGCGAGAGCTTCTGGGGTGGCGTGGTGATGATCTACACACCGCAGACCGAAGCTGAGCTCGATATCACGATGCGTATCTTGGCCGAGGGCTACAACTTTGTTGTTGGTGCGGATGTCGACGCCGAAGATCTCAACTGACCCGAGCCCGCGCGAAACGCGAAATTCGCCCTCGATTTCGGTACGGGTGAGCCAGCATCGACAGCGATGAGAGGACGTTGTCTCAAGATCGCTGGCACGTTCATGCTCAGACGGTTCCCGTCACGTGGCTTGAGAGCACAACCAGTTTGTTGCCTTCTGGGTCGGTGGTGTGGAAGCGATCGTGGGGATTGCCACGGCGAATCTCGGACACCTCAGCCCCGGCGGCCATGAAGATCTCTCTTGTCTCGTCGATGTCGTCCACCATGAGATCGAGCTCCCCCTGACCTGCCGGGCCTGGCGAGATCACAATGTGTGTGCCGCCGCGAAGCTCCACGATGGCCATGTGTTCCATGGCGACAACGGGACGCATGCCGACCTCGGCGTAGAACGCAGCGAGAGCTGGAAGGTCGGCTCCAGAAAGAAGCACATGGCCGATGGCAATACGGGGTCGAACTGATTTGTCAATCATGGAATTACCTCCGGCTTCAGCGTGCCGACCGCACGTGTGAACCCCAAGGGCGAATCTCGACACGTGCAGGTCGGAACCCGACAGCTTCGTGAGCGGTCGCGTGTTGCCCGTCATGCCAGTGCTTGACTGGCAAGGCTGATTTCACCCGCGAGCCCAGAGAGGCGACATGTCAGGCGAAGGAGAAGAGAAGCGAGAACCGGCGATCGACATCTTCTTCGATCCTCAACACCATTCGGGTGGTCTTCCGGTTGAGATTCTCGATCGGCAAGAACTCATGGAGCGAATGCCCGACCGCCACATGCGGAACCTGCAGCGAGCACGGTTTCATCAGCTCGTGGTTTGCTCCGCCGGTCACGGAACGCATCACGTGGACTTCGCACCGCATCGCTTGTCCGCAGGAACCGTGCTGCATATCCGGCCCGGTCAGGTGCAGAAGTTCGAAGAAACGCCGACCCTTGTGGCTGACATGGCGATCTGGCCGGTCGAGCATCATCCGCACTCGGCGAGCAGTCCGGTGTGGTATCCGGGGAGTGGTGTGCCCAGCGCGGTGCAGCTCGACCCAACCGAGCTGTCGCGAGTGATGGGATGGCTCAATGAGATGCGAAGGGAGCAGGATCGATTCGGGGAATCGATCAGATCGGGCGAGCAGCTCCGCACCATGTTGAAGGTCGTCCTGACGCTGATCGACGACCACGTCGGAACTCCAAGCAGCCTCGAGGCCGTTCCGCAGGCATATCTCGATCTCCGCAAGGCGCTCGAGGAGCAGCTCTTTTCCCGTCCGTCAGTGGCAGAGCTCGGCGCGTCGCTCGGTTACAGCACGCGTACGTTGGACCGTGCCTGCGATGCAGTCACGGGTCAGACGGCGAAACAAGTCGTTGACGAGCGCATCAATCTCGAGCTGCGTCGGCTGCTCGCCGACAGCTCTCGGCCTATCAGTGAAATCCGCGACGTGTTCGGACTCGTTGACTCGTCGAACTTCACGAAGTTCGTGCGCCGCCATCTCGGGCAGACTCCCGGAGAGTTCCGACGTGATCTAGGCGTCGAACGTTGACATGCCGCCGCTCACAGTGCGGTAAAGCCTGAATATTCGATGCCGGTGAGCTTCGCCATCTGGTCATCCCACGTGGCGAGGTCGTGTTTCTCGAGCTTGCTCAAGTGGTCGTGACCGCATGCTCGTGCCATGACCTGCATGAGCTCGGTCGAGGCTTCGAAGAACGTTGCAAGCCGCTGGCTCGCGGCGTCGACGTCGAGGCGGGCCCGGAGCTCAGGCTTTTGCGTGGCGATGCCGGCAGGGCAGTTGTTTGAGTTGCACATGCGTGCCGCCACACAACCAACGGCCTGCATGGCCGAGTTGGAGATTGCGACGCCATCGGCGCCGAGCGCCATCGCCTTCACGAAGTCGACTGGGACACGCAGGCCGCCCGTGATGATGAGGGTGACGCGCCCGCTTGCCCCACGTTCGTCGAGAAAGCGGCGAGCTCGTGCGAGCGCCGGGATCGTCGGCACCGAGATGTGGTTGCGAAAGATCTCTGGCGCCGCGCCAGTGCCGCCACCGCGGCCATCGAGGATGATGTAGTCGACGCCGGCGTCAAGCGCGAACCCCATATCTGCTTCGATGTGTTGGGCGCTCAACTTCATGCCGATCGGAATGCCGCCGCTGACTTCACGGACGCGATCGCCGAAACGCCTGAAATCCTCAGCAGTGTTGAGATCAGCGAACGTCGATGGCGAGATTGCGGGTTCGCCTTCGGCAATCTTGCGAACTTCGCTGATCTTGCCCTGGTTCTTCGAGCCGGGAAGATGTCCGCCCGTGCCGGTCTTGGCCCCCTGTCCTCCCTTGAAATGAAAGGCCTGGACGAGCGGCAGGAGGCTCTCGTCGTAGCCAAACTTGGCGCTGGCCAACTCGTAGAAGTACCGGCTGTTGGCTTCCTGTTCTTCGGGAAGCATGCCGCCCTCACCCGAGCAGATGCCGGTGCCGGCCAACTCAGCACCTCGGGCCAGCGACACCTTCGCTTCCTCGGAGAGAGCTCCGAAGCTCATGTCCGATACGAACAGTGGGATCTCGAGTCGTAGCGGCTTGTCAGCCTCGGGGCCGATCACGAGTTCGGTGCCAACGTCTGCCTCGTCGAGTAGCGGCTTGGTCGCCATCTGCGCCGCCATGATCTGGATGTCGTCCCAGTGGGGAAGATCCTTCCGGGGGACGCCCATTGAGGTCATCGGGCCGTGATGTCCGAACTTTGTCAGACCGTTGCGAGCAAGGTCGTGAATGAAGGCGACGGTCGGTTCTTCGGGCGTAGCCCGCGCCGTTGGCGCATCGGACCCGCCGGAATCACCGAGCGCCACGGCTGTTTCGATCGCAGCACCGCCGTCGGTGCCGACTTGATCGGCAGTGAACTGGGTATGAGTTCCATCGCAGTACGGAGCGTTGCCGGTGTGCTTGCACGCGCACAGGAAGGCTTCGCCGTCTTCGTCTGGTGTGAAAGCCACCGGTGAGAAGTCAGTGCCAGCATGTGAGCCGTCGCAGAACGGCTGGTTCTTCGACTGGCCACATGCGCACCAGAAGACTTCCTCGCCCGCTTTCACTTGAACCGGCTTGGGTGAGTTGTCAGCAATGATTGGGTTGGACATGTTTCTGATGCCTCCGGCTGGCCAGTCGAGTTGGTGCGGGTTGTTGCGCATGTCAACTAGGTAGTTGATGCGCGCAACCATATGAGAAGTAGTTGTATGACGCAACTACTGTCAGGGGTTAGTGTCGGACCCGTGACCGACGTACGTTCAACCCCTGCCTCTGAGGCATGGCGTTCGCTGCTGATGGCCTTCACGGGCATTTATAACGACCTCGCCCGCGAAATGGCCGAAAGGACCGGCGTGCAGATCGAGCACTACGAGATCCTCTTGATGCTCTACGAGGCAGGAGACGAGGGTCTGCGCCCTTCTGCTATCGCGGACCATCGGCGATTGAGCCGAAGCGGCGCGACCCGTCTCGTTGACCGTCTTGTCGAGAAGGGCATCATTGAGCGCCGGTCGTGTGGCACCGATGGCCGGGGCAGCGTCGTAGTACTTGCAAAGGAAGGTCGGCGCACGTTCATGCGTGCGGGTCGGGTACATCTCGACGGAATTGACCGTCACGTCGGGAACCGGCTCACTCTCGATGAGATGGCCGTACTAAAACGTCTCCTTCACAAGCTCGGCGAGCCAGCTTGATATCGAAGCGAGCTCTAGAGCGGGAGCTCTTGCTCCCCAGTACTGACCTCAAACACGCCGGCATCCGGCAAGCCGGACTCGTTTCCGGTGAATGTCTGGATGGCGATCAGTTGCAGCGCAACGAACACCACCATGGCTAAGAACGCCAGGAAACCCCGGCGCTTCCGCTCTTCGATTTCGTCCCCCATCACTTCACGCACGGCATGCCCACAGTTGCTTGTTGGTTTCTGAGCGCCCGTTCCCGCCAAGGTTCGGGCATCTCAAATCAGAGTGGCACGCCCTGTGTCCGCACGGTACGGGCAATGTTCCTCGGAGCGAAGGTGTCGGACCGCGCCGGCTGCTAGGCCGGTGGCCACACGGTGCCGCCGTCGATCTTCAGCACGGACCCGGTGGTGTAGCTCGAGGCGTCGCTCGCGAAGTAGAGCGCAGCGCCAACGATCTCGTCTGGGTTGCCGCCTCGCTGCAGCGGGATGTTCTCTTTGGCCATGGCGGTGAACGACTCGAGGTCCCATGCCTTTGAGATGTCGGTCAGGAACGGCCCAGGCATGATCGTGTTCACACGAACCGACGGGGCGTACTCACGAGAGAACGACAACGTCAGCGCGTTGAGGCCCGACTTTGCTGCGCCGTATGCAGCTTCGTTCGGTGTTGGCCGCACCGCAGCGACCGAGCTGACGTTGATGATCGACCCACCGTCGCCTTGCACCATTCGATCTCCGAAGTTGGCCATGAGACGGAACGGACCTTTGAGGTTGACGTCGAGCACCTTGTCGTAGAGCGCTTCGCTGACGTTCACCAGGCGGTCATAGAGGGGCGACATCCCGGCGTTGTTCACCAGGATGTCGCAGCGCCCGTAGGTGTCGTAGACCGTCTCGGCGAGGGCATCACAACTGTCCCAATAGCCGACGTGGCACTCCACAGCGAGAGCGTCACCGCCGCCGCTGGTGATCTCGGTCGCCAAGATCCCGCATGCTTCGAGCTTCCGGCTGGCAATCACCACCGTTGCTCCGGCGGCCGAGAAGGCTCGCACCATCTCACGGCCGAGACCGCGGCTTCCTCCGGTGACAACGGCGACCTTGCCAGTGAGATCGAAGTTGGCTCCGCTCATGACTCGTCCGCTCCGATCGAGATGACGACCTTGCCGACCGTCTTGCGAGCGCCGATGTCTTCGAGCCCTTCAACGGCTTCGGACAGTGGCCGGATCGAGTGAATGAGTGGATCGATGTGGCCCGTCCCGAAGAGTTCGACGATGCGGGTCCAATTTTCGCTCAAACCCGAGCGGTTGCGGCCCAGCCAGGCCCCCCAGTGCACGCCCATGATGGCGTAGTTCTTGAGCAGGATGTGGTTGGCGGGAGCGTCGGGGATGCGTCCGCTCGTGAAGCCGATCACGAGCAGTCGACCGTCCCACGCCATGCAACGTCGAACCTGGTCGAAGGTGTCACCACCCACCGCTTCGTAACAAACGTCGACGCCGTTGTTGTCGGTGGCGGCACGAACGGTCTCGACGATGTCGACCTCCTTGTAGTCGAACGCATCATCGGCACCGAGCTCGAGCACCGTTTGCACCTTTTCAGGTCCACCAGCCAACCCGAGCACGCGAGCGCCGAGCGCCTTTCCGACCTGAATGGCAGCGGACCCGACACCCCCGGCGGCTGCGGTGACGAGCATCGTCTCACCCGCAGCCAGCTTGGCTCGGTTCTCCAGGGCGAAGACGGTTGTGCCGTAGTTGGTCAGCAGGCACGCCGCCTGATCGAAGCTCATCTCGTCGGGGATCGGGAAACACTCGTGGACCTTGGCCCGTGCGAACTCGGCTAACCCGCCCATGCCCATCGACAGCATGCGATCACCGACGTTGATGCCGCTGACGTCGCTCCCCAGGGCAACGACCGTCCCGGCCATTTCTCCGCCAGGGATGAACGGCAACGGAGGCTTCACTTGATAGCCGCCCTGGATCTGCAGCCGGTCGGGAAACTTCAGTCCGCACGCCTCGACTTTCAGAACGACCTCGTCGGCCGCAGGGGTGGGATCTTCGATCTCCTCGAGCGTCATCACATCGCGAGGTTCACCGAGGTCGTTGACTTGCCAAGCACGCATCGGAGGATGATCCCAACTCTTGGAGCCAACCGCCACTTTCGGAGCGAACTCTCTGCGGGCCCTGTGTCTGCTTGCCCGGCTTCTGCGTGACGTGGACTAGCCGGCGGTCGTCACGCCAGCGGGGTCGAAGAGAGCGAGAAAGTTCTGGGCCTGCATGGGACGCCCCAGCATGAAACCTTGGGCCTTGTCGCAACCCATGTCGGCGAGGGCCTGACGAGTCGGCTCATCGTCGACACCCTCAGCCGACACGTCGAGGCCGAGGTTGTGCCCGAGGTCGATCAGGGTTTTGACGATCACGTGATCGTGATGATTGTTCATCATCCCGCTCACAAACTGTTGGTCGATCTTGAGCTCGGTCAACGGCAACGATCGCAGATGTGCGAGCGATGAGTAGCCAGTTCCGAAGTCGTCGACCGACACGCCAACGCCAATGTCGGCGAGCGTATGCAGACAGCGCTGGACGACCCCGGATTCGTCGATGAGTTCTGATTCTGTGAGCTCGACGATGAGACGGCTGGGGCTGATACCGGCTTCGAGCAAGCTCGACTCGATGAACGCCGGAAGGCGGGACCAACGCAGGTTCACCGCCGACAAGTTCACCGCGAGATTGCATTCCTTGGGCATCTGTCGGAGCGTGAGCAGGCTGTTGACCAGCATGTCGGTGAGGAGCTCGTCTGCCTGGCCTGCGAGCAGTGTGAGTTCGATGAAGTCGCCGGGAAGCACGAGGCCACGCTCCGGGTGGTTCCAACGTGCGAGTACCTCGGCGCCCGAAACTGAACCGTCGGCCAACAGCAGCTTTGGCTGGAAGTACGGTTCGAACTGTTGCTCGCTGAACGCCGATGCGAGATCGGCCATGAGGCCGAGGTGCTGTGGCACGCGGGTATGGCCCGGCTCGTAGAAGCGAATGCTGTCGCTCGCGCGCTTTGCCTCATACATCGCGATGTCGGAGAAGCGCAGAAGAGACTCGGGATCCTCGCCGTGGTCGGGAAAGACAGCAACGCCGATGCTCGCCCCGGTCGCAACCGCAGAGCCACCAATCGACGCCTTTTCCCGACAGGCTGCGACGATCGCTGCCAATCGGGCGTCGAGCGGTGACGCTTCCAGATCGTTGAGCACAACAGCGAACTCGTCACCCCCGAGTCGGGCAACAAGATCGTTCGGGCCAACAGCCCCCTCGAGTCGATTCGCGATGACGCGGAGCAACTCATCACCCGTGAAGTGACCCAATGTGTCATTGATGTTCTTGAACCGGTTGAGATCCAAAAGGGCCAGAGCAAATCGCTCGCTGCCCTCCGATGCAAGGTTCATCACCCGCATGAGTTCGTTCCGGTTTGGAAGGTTCGTGAGGCTGTCGTGGCTCGCTTGATGCCGAATCACGGCGTTGGCGCGCTCGCGCTCGGTGACGTTCTCGACGATGATGGCTGCGGAACCATCGGGAAGTGAGAACACCTCCGTTTCAACCGAGATCTGCCCTCTTGTCTGCGACATGATCGATTGTGGGTCAATCTCGATCGAACTGACTCTCCCGACGTTTGCCATGGCCTCACCGAGCCATTCCGTCTGCGCAAGCTCCGGAAAGGCGTCGCCGAAACGGTCGCCCACATGCCGTCGGGGATTCGGGGTGAGGTCGCAATCTGGGTCGGTGATTTGGAGGATTCGGGCCTTGCCGAGCTGGCCCGGACTGTCGAGCACGATCGTGGCCGCCGACATCCGTTGGACGATTTCTGACTGGCGAGCCATCGACATGTGAGCCTGGCGCTCAGCGGTGACGTCGTAGGAAATGCCCCGGACAAGATCTTCACCGTCGACCTGCACGTCCTCGATGCGGTCGCTGATCCAACGGTACGCGCCGTCTGGGCGCTGAATCTGGTAGGTCAACGGCACGTTGTCGCCAGTGGTGAACCGCTGCAGGAACTCGTCCTTGTTGTCGCTGTGAATGCGGTCGATGTACCCCTGACCCAGAAGTTGCTCTTGTGACGCCCCCAACACCCGACCTGGTTGGCCCACGAGCGATTTCATGTCGCCCGTCGTCCGGTCGGCTTCCCACATGAGAATCGGCAGCGAGCTCACGACGCTTGTCATCTGTGCCGTCTTGTGCTCATCGTTCTTGCGCGCTCGTCTCGCGCCCACCACGAGCCTCGGAACCACAACAACGGCCGCCGCGTAGGCCGGAATGTGAGCCTCTGGGAAGTCGAATATGACGAGAAGTGCGGTCATGAGGCCGAGGGTCAGGCCAGCGGACCATGGGGCGAAGGTGAGCCGTCGAGCTGAAAGCGAGCGCGCAATGTTCGCAAACTGGATGATGAGAGCGGCCCCGAGCAGCTTGGGCTCGACGAGCGCTGCCCCCGCGGCAAAAACGATGCCTGACAGATCTCCCCACGAACTTCGCTCTTCGACCTTGAGACGAGCGAGCAAAAGCTGGAGCCCGAATTGGATGGGGAGCACAACCGCAGCGATGTAGAACAGGAGGAGGTTGCGGCTCTCGTCGATGCCAGGCACAAGTGCGACGCACACGAGGAAGAGCGCTAGCGCGGCGGTGCGAACGATGTGATCGATCTTGTCGACCTTCCCTGCTCGCCAGCGTTGATTCCCGCGCATGCCAAGGGGTATCGGCCCAAATTTGGGGGTCCTGTAGAACAGCCGATACAGCCCCGTGCTTACTTCACAGGTGCTGACAGGAGTTCTTGTAGGTAGCCGTGCTTCAGGGAGCCGTACTTCCTAGTTCACCATGCGCTCTTTGCCCTCCCAATAGGGAGCACGTAGCTCGGTCTTGAGGATCTTGCCGGAGGGATTCCTCGGGAGCGCCTCGACAAAGCTGACCTCTCGGGGACACTTGTAGCTGGCGAGATTTTCCTTCGAGAAGGCGACCACTTCTTCGTCGGTGAGGCCATCGTCGGCCTTGACGATGATGGCCAAGACCGTTTCGCCCCACTTCTCGCTCGGAATGCCGATGGCTGCGGCATCAGCAATCGACGGGTGCTTCATGAGGGCATTCTCGATCTCGGCTGGGTAGATGTTTTCGCCGCCAGAGACGATCATGTCTTTGACGCGGTCGTGGATGAACAGATACCCGTCGTTCATGTAGCCGGCGTCGCCGGTTCGGAACCATCCCTCCTCGTTGATCGAGGCCGCCGTTGCTTCAGGGTTACGCCAGTAGCCCTTCATGATCTGCTCGCTCTTGACCCAGATCTCGCCGACCTCGCCGGGCGGCACGTCGTCGGTGGTCACCGCGTCGACGATTCGGATCTGCACGTCGCCCCAGGGCTTGCCGGCAGCCCGTAACAGATGGGCCTTGTCGCCGGTCGGATCGTGATCTTCTGGATCGAGTTGCACAACGCCACCGGTTGTCTCTGTCAGACCGTAGGCCTGGATGAAGTTGCACTTGAACAGATCCATGGAACCGACCAGCACCTGCTCGGTGATCGGTGACGCTCCGTAGACGATTGCTTCGACCGCGCTGAAGTCGGCGTCCTTGGAGGCGGGGACGGCAAGGATGAACTGCAACACGGCGGGAACGAGCAGGGCGTGGGTGATCCCATACTGGGGGATCACTTCGATCAACTCCATTGGGTTGACCTCGCGGACCATCACGGTCTGAGCGCCGCAGTACATACCGGCCAAACCCCAGCCACTGCCGGCAATGTGAAACAGCGGCATGGCCACGAGATTCACTGCCTCTTGGTGCAAGGTCCAGTTCTCGGCTCCGATGGCCATCGTGAAACTGAAGTTGTGGTTGGTGATCTCGACGCCCTTGGGCAAGCCAGTGGTGCCGGAGGTGTAGAGCTGGTAGCAGGTGTCCTCCGGCCCGATCTCGATGTCAGGATCCATCGCCTCATAGCCGGCGACCCACTCCTCATACGTCTGGTGACCAGAGGCGCCCGCGTCGCCGATGACGATGATCTTCTCGACGGTTTCCAGGTTCATCTTCGCGAGATGGTCGAGAAACTCCGCGCCGATGAAGATCACGGACGCTTCCGCGTTGTTGATGATGAACTCCATCTCGGGTGGTGCGAGCCGCCAGTTCACCGCTACCGAGACCGCATTGATCTTGGCCCCGCCAAAAACGTGCGGGAAGTATTCGGGCACGTTCCGATCGAGGAACGCCACCCGACCTGCGGGACCGACCCCTGCGGCAAGGAGCCCTTGAGCAACCTGCTGACTCTCGAGGTCGAGTTCGTTGAATGTCCAGGTGCGACCGTCGGCGATCAGCGCAACCTTGTCTGGCGTTTCTGCCGCCCAGAACCGACCGAAGTCAGCAAGGGTCTTGATTGATTCACGAGCTCGTTCTGCAACTGATGTGGTCCCCATGGGGCGAAAAGCTAGATCATCGATTGTTCAGGGCAAAGTGCTGGAAGTCTTTGAGTGACTGCCAATCGCCGCCCCATTCCCATCCGATCTCGGCAAACGCCTGCACCACGACATCGCCGCGGGTGATCATGCCGTCGAGCATCTGGTCGCGATCGAGGTAGGCAGTGGCGAGTTCGGGGAGCACCAGTCCGTTGCGGTGGTACGGGTTGTGGAACGGATTGATATCGATGGCCAAGCCGAAAGCGTGCTCGGAGAATCGATTCCCGCCAGTAACCGCTCGGCAGGCAAAGGTTGCGGTGTTGTTGGTATCGCCGGTGGGAAACCCGCTCAGGTCGGCCGGCGTGACGATGCGCATTTCTTCCATCGGGAAGCGGACCTCATGCAGCTTTTCGAACACACCAACAATGCCCTCAGCCTGGTCGGCGGCCACGATGAGCTCGCCGGTGTGGTGGGCATCATCAAACCCCCAGAAACTCACCGTGACGTAGCTGAGTTCTTCTGGGCTCACCGGGCAGGCTGGCTGCCACGTCGACCGTTCGAGGGGCTCGCCCTCGAGGGGCTGGATGCTCGAGACGAAGGCATCGCTTGGTGGAGGCAGCAGTGTGTCGACCGTCGGTAGCCGCCGGTCGAGGAGCTCCTCGGGCGTGGGCTGAGCGTCGGCAAAGCCGCTTTGGTTTGTTTCGAGCGGGCGAGAACCAAGCCAGTCGGGAGTCGTCAGCGGTGGAACCGTGGACGCGGTGGTGGGCTGGGTCGTCGTCGGGCTTGTCGAGGTTGTGGTCTCGATTTGGGGCTCGGCTCGATCAGTTTCGTTCGGTGCCGGAGAAGAGGCGGTCGTTGTGGCCCCGTCCGTTCCGGCGTCAGAAGCAGCATCGTCAACAATCACGAGGTTGGAGCAGGCGGTCAGCAGGCTGACGAACGTGGCCACCAGAACGGCGCAACGAGCGAGAAATGGCACCGAAGGACGGTAACTCGGGAGATCGTCGTGGCCGTGGCACACTGCACGACATGGCGCAGAATGTTCTGGGAACCGAGCTCGAGTCGTGTTCAACCGACCCTCTTACGGGCTTTTACCGCGATGGGTGTTGCAACACCGGCGCTGATGATGCCGGCGTGCATGTGGTGTGTGCTCGAGTGACCGATGAGTTTCTGGCCTTCAGCAAGGCACAAGGCAACGACTTGTCCACCCCGATGCCGGCCTATGGCTTTGCTGGCTTGAACGATGGCGATCAGTGGTGCCTCTGTGCCGCTCGTTGGAAAGAAGCCCTCGATGCCGATGCCGCTCCGCCGGTTGTACTCGAGGCGACGCATGCCGCGGTCCTCGAGTGGGTCACGCTCGATGAACTGCGGCGTCACGAAGCGCCAGCACTGTGAATACCGAGCGGAGCATCGCCAACACCAGCTTCGAAGAACTGATGGGCCTTGTCGAACAGGGGCCGGATACCTTCGTCGGCATTGCCCCGAAGACCCGCTGGGGGCGTCTCTTTGGTGGACAAGTTGTTGCCCAGTCGCTGCGGGCTGCCCAACGAACGGTTGATCCCGAGTTCGGCATTCACTCCCTCCACGCCTACTTCATCCGTGGTGGCACCGACAAGGAGCCTGTTCGATACGAGGTCGATCGCATTCGCAACGGTCGGTCGTTTGCGACGAGACGAGTCGTGGCCCGCCAATCGAACGGTGCGATTCTCAACATGTCTGCGAGCTTCCAGCGCCCAGAAGAAGCGGTCGACGTTCAGCCAACCACGCTCCCAGACGACGTCCCGAGTCTCGGTGAGATCGAGGACTCAGGCTGGGGCAGCCTGCTCGAACGCCGCCGAACAAGTCCCGAGGTCGGTCGCTCCGTGGTCTACCTCCGATTGGCGGCTGAGCTGCCAGACGACCCGCAGTTGATGGCCTGTGGGCTTGCGTTTGTCTCCGATGGCGCACCAACCGGTGCCGCCAGAGCAGCTCACCCAAAACAGATCACCGATCCAAACGAGCAGCGCGAGTATTTCACCGGGGCCAGCCTCGACCATTCGATCTATTTCCATCGCCAGACGGACCCCACCGAGTGGCTCCTGGCTGACATGCGCTGTCACACGCTCGTTGGCGCTCGCGGTATCACTGTTGGCAACGTCTTCACCGCCGACGGCTGCCACGGGGCAACGATTGTCCAAGAAGTCCTGCTTCGTGAGCGACGGCCTGCGACGTAGCCGGGTTGTGAACTCTTCTGGGCGAGATCACTTGCTCAAGTTGGGCCAATGTGTGCCGACGTACTTCCCATACGAGAAGGGTGGTTTGCGGCTCGATGGTTTTTCGGCGCACATCAACAGGTGCTTCGCAAACAGCGGAAACAGACAACAGTGCAGCGCAGAACCTTGATGGTCTGACGGGTCTTCCCGACCGCTGGCAGCTCGAGCAGTGGGTCACCACCAGTCTCGATCGGTGCCGTCGCACCGGCGATCGCTTCGGCATGTTTCTCGTGTCCGTTGCGAACCTGTCCGAGATCAACAACGGCTACGGAAGTGCCGTCGGCGACGAGGTTCTGCAGGTCATTGCTGAGTCACTCTCGGCTGCGGTGGGGCAGAAGGGCTCGATCGCCCGCTATCTGGGTTCTGAGTTCGCCGTCATTTGGCCCGGACTCTTCGGAGTTGAAGAAGCCCGTCGCACCGCGAGCGATCTCGTTTCGATGTTGCCTTTGCAGGTGACCTTCGAGAACTTCGTTGTGCCGGTGCACGTCGCCGTTGCTGGGCAGCTCAGCGATCACGAGACGAACGAGCGTCGGCTGCTCGTCGACGTCGAAGCAGCACTGGCTGAGGCCCGCCTTCAGAGCGCCGGCCACTTCGTGATTCGCGATCAAACCCAGTCAGCGCAGCGCCAACCCGAGGTGCTTGCCGTTCGGCTCCAACGGGCGTTCGAGAACGACGAGTTCCAGCTGTACTACCAGCCGATTGTCTCGCTCAACGGCGGCACGCTCGTCGGCTTTGAGGCGGTGCTTCGTTGGCTTGCTCCTGACGCCGGACCTTCCGGAGCAGAACTGATCTCACCGGGCGTCTTCCTCGATGCTCTCCGTGCGTCTCCCATTGTTGTGCCGCTACACGCATGGGTACTTCGCGAGACATTGCGACACGTCAGTCTCTGGAATCGGCGGCTCAAGCTGCCGAGCCTCTTTGGTGCGACAAACCTCGACCCAACCTTTGTTCGCGATTCACGCTTCATCGAGGTCGTGATGGGAGCGGTGCACGAACTCGGCGTTCGGCCGAGCCAAGTCCTGCTCGATGTCAACGGCGACACCGCCGGGCCTGACATCAATCTGTTGTGGCCAGCTCTTCAGATCTTGAAGGGTGAGGGCGTCGGAATAGCGCTCGAAGACTTCGGCGTTGGTTTCGGCTCGCCCGACCTGTTGCGTCGTTGCCGCTTCGATGTCATTCGACTTCCTCGGGTGCTCGTTGGTGGTCTCGGGCTTGCAGAGGAGGATCGCGTCATCGTTGGCAACCTCATCCGCATGGCCCACGATCTCGGCTGCGCCGTGATCGCCGAAGGCGTCGAGACACCGCAGCAAGCCGAGATTCTGCAAGAGCTCGGCTGCGACCTTGCTCAAGGCTTTCTGTTCGCTCGCCCAGCACCGGCAGCGGAGGTTGATCGCGATCTCGAAAACTACGTGCGTGCGGCCAAGGACCTCGGTGCGAACACAGCACGGCCTTCACTGGCCGACCGACCACTCCCGTAACCGACTGTCTCAGCGAACATCGCCGCGTGGGCGCCGCTATGCCTGAGCTGTATGGCTAGGCGCCGGCTGGCGCACTCCCTCGTTGCGAGGTGAGCGCCTGACGAATCGTCGTAGCAACGCCGCCACCGTCGAGTCCGAGATCGGCCAAGATCGCATCGGGCTTGGCATGCGGGAGATAGTCGGTCGGAACGCCAAGCACGAGCACGTTCGGACGCTCGACGGTTTCGCAACCATCGATCTGGTCGCGGACGGCCGCGCCGATACCGCCGTCACGGAGGCCATCTTCGATGGTGACGACCAGCCGGTGAGCAGCCGCGTCTTCGATCATGCTCTGATCGAGCGGCTTCACACAGCGCGGATCCCACACCGTGACGTTGATGCCTTCGGCGGTCAGTTCGGCAGCAGCGTTCTTGGCTGCCTCGAGCATCTTGCCGACACCAACGATGCAGACATGTTTGTCGCCAGATGCGCTGGTGCTCACAAGGCGAGCGTCGAAGCCTCGACCCACTTCGTCGTCGGTGACCGAAGGCGCAGGAGTCTTTGGCCAACGAATCATTGCCGGACCCTCGGCCAGGTCGTAGGCGTCGGTGAGCATTTGTTGAAGCTCTTGGTAGGACGAGGGGCACCAGATCGTCATGTTCGGGATCTTGGACATCAGCACGAGGTCGAAGATGCCGTGGTGTGATGGCCCATCACTGCCGGTGATGCCCGCACGGTCGAGGCAGAAGATCACCCGTTGGCCATGAAGACCGACATCGAGGTTCGCTTGATCGAACGCCCTCGACAAGAACGTGGCGTACAGCGCAACAACCGGTCGGAGCCCGCCCATCGCCATACCTGCAGCAGCGGTCACGGCGTGTTGTTCGGCAATACCGACGTCGTAACAACGATCGGGGAAACGATCTCGGAACGGCAACAGGCCAGTGGAGTCTGGCATTGCGGCGGTGATGGCGACGACGTCGGAGTGTTCTTCGCCGAGCTTGACGAGCGACTCAGTGAACGATGCCGTGTAGGTGCCAGGCTTCACGCCGCCCATGTCGTGCATGTTCTTGATCGGGTCGTTCTCAGCTGGCGCGTACCCACGACCCTTGTTTGTCTTGACATGAAGAACCACGGGGCCTTCGAACTCTGCTGCGTTACGAAGTGCGGTCTCGAGTTCTGGAATGTCGTGGCCATCGAAGGGGCCCATGTAGCGAACGCCAAGGGGCTCGAAGAACTCCTGCGGTTCGAGGGCTTCTCGGATGGCAGCCTTGGAGGCATTCACGCCGAGGGTGGAGTAGCGGCCGATCAGCGGCAGCTTCGCAGCCCACGCTTCAAAGCGGCGTTGCCGCTGCATGTAGACCGGGTTCGAGCGAATCTTCACCAGGCTCTCAGTGAGCAGCGAGATCGTTGGCGCATACGAACGACCGTTGTCGTTGAGCACGATGGTGACGTCGCTGCCGGAGTGTCCGAGGTTGTTCAAACCCTCGAATGCCATACCACCGGTCATCGAGCCGTCACCCAACACAGCAACAATCCGTCGATGCGCTTGGCCGGTCTTGGCGAAGGCAGCAGAGAGGCCGTGGGCATAGCCGAGCACGGTGGATGCGTGGCTGTTCTCGATCCAGTCGTGGTCAGATTCTTCACGACTGGGGTAGCCGGACAACCCGCCAGCCTCGCGAAGTGTGGCGAAGTCGTCGGTGCGTCCCGTGAGCATCTTGTGCACGTAGGTCTGGTGCCCGGTGTCCCACAAGATGACGTCGTCAGGCGAGGAGACCGACCGATGGATGGCGATGGTGAGCTCGACCGCACCGAGGTTCGACCCGAGGTGACCGTCCTTCTTCTGATTGACGGTGTCGACGATGAACTCGCGAATCTCCCGACACAGAGTCGTGAGTTCGGTTGAATCTAAGCGGCGCAGGTCTGCTGGGCCGGTGATGGATTCGAGGACCACTGCCAACGCACGCTAGCGGACGAACGCCCGAGAGGGCATGTCAAGAATGCGGAGATCCTGTGCAGGCGCCTGACCAGCATTCCGCTCGAACCCGCTCTTGGTGGCCGTTCGATCTACGCTTGAGAGCGTGATTGATGAACAGACGATCAACCGTGTGCTTTCGACTGGTCTCGCCGGAGGGGCCGACTTTGCTGAGATCTTCGTCGAAGACGTCGAACGCAGTGGTGTCAACCTCGACGATGGGCGAGTCGAGAACCTCTCGTCGAGTCGCGATCGCGGTGCCGGAATTCGTGTGATCTCGGGCGAGACAACTGGATTTGCCCATACCGCTGATCTCTCCGAAGACCGATTGCTCGCAGCAGCGAAGGCAGCGGCCGATGCAGCAAAGGCCGAGGGTGGCGGTGCTCGCACGATCGAGATCGAATCTGGCCCGACCGCTTCGAGCGATGCCCAAGTCGACCCAGCGACTGTCGACAAGGCTCGCAAGGTTGCCCTCGTCCGTCGAGCCGACGAAGTCGCGAGGGCGTACAACGACGCCATCACGCAGGTGAGTGCGCGCCAGGGCGACAATCGCCGCCGCATCCTCGTCGCTAATTCTGATGGGGTCTTTGCCACAGACGATCAGACCCGCACCAACTTCGCCGTGACCTGTGTCGCCAAGGGCGACTCCGGTCTGCAGACCGGGTACGAATCGATCGGTCACGCCATCGGGTTCGAATTGTTCGATCGATACGACGTCGACCAGCTCGCAACGAACGCAGCGGAGCGAGCGATGACCAAGCTCGAAGCTCGTCCCGCACCTTCTGGAACACATGTCGTGGTGATCGGCCCGGGCTCGGGCGGCGTGCTCTTTCACGAAGCATGTGGGCACGGCCTCGAAGCCGACCTCGTGCGCAAGGGCGCCTCAGCATTCGCCGATCGCGTCGGTCAGCAGGTTGCATCGCCGCTCGTCACCCTGATCGATGACGGCACGATGGCAGGGGAGTGGGGCCACTACGCCGTCGACGACGAAGGCCAGCCGGCAGCCCGGAATGTCTTGATCGAAAAGGGCGTGCTCGTCGATTACATGTGGGATGGCAATCGAGCCCGTCAAGATGGTCGCCGCTCGAGCGGCAACGGTCGGCGCCAGAGCTACCGCCATCTCCCCATGGTGCGCATGACCAACACCTACCTCGCCCCGGGCGACCAGACCCCAGACGAGATCATCGCGGGCGTTGACAACGGCGTGTATGTCGCCAAGCTCGGTGGTGGTCAGGTCAACACGGCGTCTGGTGACTTCGTGTTTGGTATGACCGAGGCCTACCTCATCGAAGACGGCAAGATCACGGCCCCTCTGCGCGAGGGCCAGCTCATCGGCAACGGCCCGAAGGTGCTGCAACAGATCGATGCCGTCGGAAACGACTTCGAGATGGGTCCTCCCGGCACCTGTGGCAAAGACGGCCAGGGTGTCCCCGTCGGTGACGGCGTGCCGACGCTTCGGGTGACTGAAATGACGATCGGTGGCACCGCAGCATGACCGACTCAGCGGCATTGCTCGAGGTGGCTAACCGCCTTGTTGGCCGGGCCGAAGCAGGCGAGCAGATCGAAGTGGCATGCGGTCATTCCGTGTCGACAACGGTCCGTGTCTACGGAGGTGAAGTCGAATCGTTCACGAGTGCCGAAACCCAGGGTGTCGGAGTTCGAGTGATCCGCGACGGCCGAGAAGGCTTCGCCAGCGCGGGAACCCTCGATGCCGACCTACTCGATCGAACGCTGGCCGATGCCCGAGACAACGCCAGCTACGCCGAGGCCGATCCCGATGCTGGGATCGCAGAACCAGATGGTGTCGAAGCGGTTGATGTCGATCTGTGGCGTGACGAAGTGCCTGCCATGACGAGCGACGAGCGCATCGCCTTGGCCATCGACCTCGAACGTCGGGTGCTCGACGGCGACCCTCGCATCTCAGGCGTACGAGTTGCGTCCTACGGCGACTCCGCAAGCAGCTTTGCACTGGCGAGTTCGGCAGGCGTGCAAGCGCACACTCGCTCCACGTCGGCCGGCCTCGGCGTGCAAGCACTTGCCGATGACGGTGACCGAACCCAAACCGGCTACGCCGGCGATGGCGCTCGTCGCCCGTCTGAGCTCGACCTCGAGTGGGTGGCCAACCGAGCTGTGAGCCGGGCCACTGATCTCATCGGAGCCAGCAAGCCGGGAACCAAGCCGGTCAGCCTCGTGCTCGACCCCCACCTGTCGGCCACCGTGATCGGCCTGATCGCCGGAACACTTACTGGTGATCGCATCGTCAAGCAGCGGTCGCCGTTTGTTGATCGCGTCGGTGAAGAGGTGGCGGCCCCGTCGCTCACCTTCGTTGATGACCCGACCGACCCTGACTCGCTCGGTGCCGACTCCCACGACGGTGAGGGGCTGGCTTGCCGACCCAACGACCTTGTGGTGGACGGCGTGCTCAAGGGCTATCTCTACGACTCTTACACCGGCCGTCGGGCCGGAACCGGCTCAACCGGCTCAGCCGTGCGGGGCACCCGTGGGTTGCCAAGCCCGGGCATCCACGCGCTTTCAGTGGCCAACGGCGATGGCGGCACGCTCGACGAGCTGATCGCAGGGGTCGACGACGGCATCCTCGTGTTCAACTTGGCCGGGCTCCACTCGGGCGTCAACGCCGTGTCTGGCGACTTCTCGGTCGGCATCGAGGGTCTCGTCATTCGCAACGGTGAGTTGGCTGAACCGATCAGCGAGTGCACGGCTGGCTCAACCTTGCAGCGTCTGCTGCTCGACGTCACCAACGTCGGGTCCGACCGCAAGCACCTGCCAAGCGGAGTGAGCACGCCGAGCCTCGTCATCGGCAACGTGATGTTGTCGGGTTCGACCGATTGAGCCCGACCATTCCGGCAACGCCGTCACCAGCGGCCATCGAGCGGCACCCGCACCTGGCGGAGGATCGTCGAAACGGTTTCGTGCGGGTCGACATGCACTCTCACACGATGTGGTCTGGCGATTGCACCACAACGCCCGAAGAGCTGGTTGATGCCCTGACGGCCTGCGCCATCGATGTGGTGTGTCTCACCGACCACAACGCAACCGCCGGGGCTGAACGACTTCGGGACGAGCTGCCATGTCGTGTGGTCGTTGGTGAAGAGATCCGGATCGGACAGGGCGAGCTCATCGGGCTCTTTCTCAGCGAGCGCATTGCTCCGGGGATGCCGTTGCTCGACACGGCCCGAGCCATTCGAGATCAAGGTGGCCTCGTCTACGTTCCGCATCCGTTTGATCCGATGCGTAACTGCCTCGCTCCGCACGAGATCGACGAGCTGGTCGAGCACGGGCTCGTCGATGCCATCGAGGCTTTCAACGCCAAGACAAGCCTCAGCTCTCTGCAACGGCAGGCCGCTGTGTATGCGTCCGTCAAAGGGCTGCCGGGCGGTGCCGGCAGCGATGCTCATGTGCCCGATGCCTTTGGCGCGGCCTACGTTGAGATGCCCGACTTCGACGGGCCAGCAGAGTTTCTCGCCGCTCTGGCCGAGGGAGTCGTCTACGGCCACCACTGTGATCCGGCTCGCCCATGGACGCCTCGCATCATCCCCAGCCTCGACGAACCCACCTGATCTGGCGCTGACTTCGTCAGCTGAGCGGCGCTCCCTTGGCTAGCCATCGGTAGCGGTCGGCCCCCGTCACCAACATGACGATGCCGATGATGGCAACGCCGACGACCAAAGGCGTCGGCCACACAATCGCCGCTGCGGCGACGGCGACGGCCAACAAGAAGAGCTCGATCACGATCCGGGTGGGTCCAGGCGTGGCAACCACGACTGACTTCTTGTCACCCATCGTCGAGAACGTGGCGGGGATGGCAACGAGCACGACGAGGACGGGAACGGCGAGCCATTCTCGACCCGTCAGCGAAGCTGCGGCCCACGGGCCGGCGACCCACGCTGCCACCTCGACGAGGAATCGAGTGACGGCTGACGCAGCCGTGTCGTACGGGCTGACGCCGACTTCTGAGGCAGCTTCCTCGTGCGGCATCGATTGCTCGGACGGTACGGACACATCGGCACCGTAGCCCTGTGCGTTTCAGTGACCCAGTGTGACCAAGCGGTGGTGCGGCGGTGCGGTGGTGCGGCGGTGTAGCCATTAGCTTCGCCGCATGGACGGACTGCCGAGCTATGAGGTCTACGCCATCAAGTACGCCGATCGTGCTGCCCGTCGCCCCGAGCACTTCATCGGTGGCGATCCGCACGACGAACCAATGGACATGGACTACTTCATCTGGGCGATCGTCGGCCCCGACAAGACCTGGGTGGTCGACACCGGCTTCGATCGGCTCGACGCAGAGCGACGTGATCGCAATCTGATTCGGCCGGTCGACGAAGCGCTGGCCACCATCGGCATCGATGCGGCGTCGATCGACGATGTCATCCTCACGCACCTGCACTACGACCATGTCGGTGGCTTCGCGCGTTTCCCGAATGCCCGCTTCCATCTGCAAGACAACGAGATGCAGTTCGCCAGCGGACGACACATGGCCCAACCAGCGTTCAACCACGCCTACACGGTCGATCATGTCGCTGATCTCGTGCATCTCGTGTACGGCCAGCAAGTGATCTTTCACGATGGCGACGCTGAGCTCGCGCCGGGCCTGTCTGTCCACCTCGTCGGGGGCCACACCATGGGTCTGCAGATCGTGCGGGTGGCAACCGATATTGGTTGGCTGGTCTTGGCCTCAGATGCCAGCCACTACTACGAGAACATGCAGGCCGGGCGGCCGTTCCCGATCGTGTACAACCTCGGCGACATGCTCGACGGCCATCGGCGCTGTCAGGAACTTGCGGACGATCCGAACTTCGTGATTCCGGGCCACGATCCGCAGGTCTTCGATCGCTACCCGCCAGCCGGTGACGGGCTGGAGGGCATTGCGGTTCGACTCGACGTTGTGCCGACTCTCACCTGAGGCCCCGCCTCGCTAGAGCATGCGTCGCACCACGGGGAAGTACTCGTGCTCGAAACCTGCATCGACGGCTGAGGCCAACAGTTCGCCCACCGTGCGGGCCCCGACGGCGTCGACGCCGAGCTCCTCAGCCAGCTCGATCGCATAGCTCAGGTCCTTCATGGCGTATCTCGTCGAGAACGCCTCGAGCGGGAAATCGCCGGGGAGGATCGACTTCCGCCCGTGATTGGCGAGAGCGAAACTGCCGCCCGACGCCCCAGTGATCACCTCAAAGACCGTGTCGATGTCGAGTCCGAGATCGTCACCGTGTTCTTGGTGAAGGCCGGTGGCGATGGCGTGGGCTTCGGCGATAGCCCGCACGTTTTGGAACAACATCATGTTGTTGAGGATCTTGGTGACCTGGCCTGAGCTGACCCCGCCGCATCGTGTGACGTCAGCGGCCATGTGGCGAAGGATCGGTTCAATCCGGCCGAACGAGCCCTCGGCGCAGCCGACCATGATGCTGAGCGTGCCGTCGATCGCAGCCTGTCTGGTGCGAGCAATGGGTGCGTCGCAGTAGTCGACGCCGGCTGCGGCGCACTGATCTGCGAGTTGCCGGGTCAGGGCGACCGGTGCCGTGCTGTGATCGACAATCAACTGGCCAGGTCGGGCGTTGGCGAGGATGCCGCTCGGGCTGCCGCCGCTGGCTTCATGACCGTCGCCACCGCCAGCAACCACCGCTTCGAGCTCTGGCCCGCCGGGCAAGCTCAAGAGCACCACGTCGCATCGATCGGCCACGTCGGCGATCGACGATGCTGCCGACGCCCCGTCGGCCACAAGCCGCGCGATCGGCTCGGGTCGTACGTCGAACACCACCACCGGTTCGTCGCTCTTTGCTGCGAGGTTGCGGCACATGGGCTCGCCCATCACACCCAACCCGATGAATCCGATCGTCATGGCTCTGGCCTAGTGCTGAGTCACCAGCCTCGTCAACGTCACGCCACTCTCTTGCCGAACAGTCAGTCGTTGGGCTCCAGAAAGATCAACGGGATCGTGCGATCGGTCTTGGCCTGGTAGTCGCCATAGTTGGAGTAGTCGGCGACGATTCTGGGCCAGAGCTCTGCGTGCTCTGCATCGGTTGCCACCCGAGCGGTCCGAGCTTCGTCCGGCAGATCGTTCATCTCGACACGGACATTGGGATCTTCGACCAGATTGAGGTACCAGGCCGGATGCTTTGAATCGCCGCCCTTGGAGGCAACGATCACGATCGTGTCACCGTCTTGATGAGGCGTGGTCAGCATCACCTGACGTTGCTCGCCTGACTTGCGGCCGGTAGTGGTGAGTTTGAGCACGGGCATGTTCCCGGCGACCCAACCAACCTTGCCGCCGCTCAGCGAGATCAACGTCCGGTGAACGGTGTTGGCTACCTTCAGGAGGGCGTCTTTTGGCATGAGCCGACGCTATCTGGTGGGGCGTCCATGGCTCGGGGCGCCTTAGACGCAAGACGGCGACGCCAGGGCCCAGCCGAGTTCAGCCTCAATGGCAGCGACCTCGATCTGACCATCAACCCGGCAGTTTTCAGTTGTCAAAGATCAGTCAGGGAAGATGCCGTTCGCTGCGCTCACCCAGCGAGTTGTTCGCTGGGGCTCACAACGTCGGAGCTCTGTCGAGTGGTGTCCGGTTTGTTTCGGACACATCGACATTGGCCGATCGGGTGTGTTCGTGTGTTCGGCTGGCCGCTCAGGCGGCGAGTAGGTGGTCGTCTTGGCTGCTCTTCGTAACATGCGAAGGTGCCGGAGGAGCGATGGCGCGTTCGTGGGTGCCGTCTGGCCGGTACAGGTGGAGAGTGCGGTCGGCCTCCATGTCGAGTCGCCAGCCTTCGTCGTGGATGAGGTGATGCCAGCGACGGCTGATTGGCACGAGCTCTGACAGGACCGTGCGCTTGGATTCTTCGTAGAACACGACGTGGTGGATTTCGATGTGGTCCCAGCTTTCACCTGAGAGCGGGCAGTTTGGATACAGGGATCGGAGAGCGGCTCGTTGTTTTGCGGTGGCTGTGCGAACCGATTGTGAAACGTGGACGTGGCCGTCGGGTGCGGTGTCGACTCGCCGCAAGATTGCATCGCAGCAGAGTTGTCCGATCTGATTCGGACTCACCGGCAAGCCGCCTTCGGTTTCGCAAGTCGTGTCTGGGTGCGGTCCGTGTTCGAGCGTTTGACGATCGACCAAGACGCTGATGTTGACGTTCGCTCGGGGCGCCCCGGGGCTTGTCCGGTTTGTTTCGGACAGGCCGTTTGCGGCGTCGCCGCGAAGGATGAGGTCGTGCAGGGCCTGAGCCGCTGCCTGTTCACCCGACAGACCAGCATGCATGGTCGTTTGCAGGACACGTCGGGCTTCTTGGTCGATCGCGGCCCGGACCGAAGCGCCTGGAATCGGGTCGAGGAATCCGTTGATGCGATATCCGCTCTTGTCTCGGGCTGCGGCCACCCGGGCGAACGAATCGTCGGTGGCTTGGTCGGCTGCCTTCTTCCCACCGTCGGTTCGATGGTTGTCTCGCAACCTGGACACGTTGCGTCGGAATGAGTCGGTGCTCAGCCGTACTGCGGCGCGGGCGAGGTCGGCATCGCTCCCAACGAGCGATTCGATCTCTTCAGGACGCATGCGTCTGGTGATGCCAGACAGCACGTCGAGATTGGCCTCGGGGATCTCACCGGCCCGGAACGATTCGGCCAACACCGGGAACCGATCGAGGGTTGTTGCCCGGTTCAACTCGACTCGGGCGGTAGCTAACGGCACACCATTGTCGGCGGTGAGTGCATCTTCAGGATTCGGGCCCTCGCCTGCCGCAGACAATCGAAGAGATTGCGCCCCAAGCGCAGCCAAGATGCCAGCGCTCAAACGCTGCGCTCGGCGAACAGCAGCCAGAGCGTCAGCGATCTCATCCTCACCCAAAGTTGATCGTTCGATCTCGGCTGCGATCCCTTCCAACGAACTAACTGCTGCAGCTATCCGGCCCGCTACTTCCGCCTGTTTCCCCACCTTCAGCCCCTCTCATCGTTCCCGCTATTCATCCGCTTTTGACTCTTGATGAACACTACTGAAGGGGTGTGACAGCCAAGATGTTCGTGCCGGTCTTTGCCGGTTGGAGGAGACTCCAGGGGTGGTGGTCCTGTGGTTGGGTCTGACCCAGGTGTGTGACTGACCGATGTGTCTTTTGTTGAACTGTCGGCCGTTCTGACAGGACCACCACGTCCTGGGTTTGTCGACTGCGGTTTCGTGACCTCATAGGAGCCTGTTCCAGCAGACTCGTGGCTGTCCCGTCCGTTCCCAGTCGACCGCCCTTCCAGAAGCCCGTTACGACTTGGAGAGGCCAGATCATCATGAGCGTCATCGCAGCGCAACGCAACGTGACCGGAGGAGTCGACA